>NZ_CP026105.1:0-309330 GCF_002902965.1 Paraburkholderia hospita
ATGAACGAATTCTGGCAACACTGTTCCGCATTGCTGGAGCGTGAATTGACGCCCCAGCAGTACGTGACGTGGATCAAACCGTTGGCCCCGGTCGCCTTCGACGCCGATGCGAATACCCTGAGCATTGCAGCGCCGAACCGTTTCAAGCTGGATTGGGTCAAGAGCCAGTTTTCCGGCCGCATCACCGATCTCGCGCGTGACTTCTGGCATTCACCCGTCGACGTCCAGTTCGTACTCGATCCCAAAGCCGGCGTGCGTTCGGCGCCTGCCGCGCCGTCGCGGCCATCGTCGGTGGGCGCGCGCAGTGCCGCCGCAGCCGTCGACGCTGCAGTCGGCGCCGTACAGGCGGCTCACGCGACGCGCGCGGGCCTCGGCGCGCACACGCACGCCGCGCAACTGACCGACGATGCCGCCGACCTCGATCTCCCCAGCCTCGACGCGAACGAAGCCGCGGCCGCGCGCCGCACGTGGCGTCCAGGCGCGGCCGCGAACGGCGAAAGCGACTCGATGTACGAGCGTTCGAAGCTGAACCCCGTGCTCACCTTCGACAATTTCGTGACCGGCAAGGCGAATCAACTGGCGCGCGCGGCCGCGATCCAGGTCGCCGACAATCCCGGCATCTCGTACAACCCGCTGTTTCTGTACGGCGGCGTGGGCCTTGGCAAGACCCACCTGATTCACGCGATCGGCAACCAGCTGCTGATGGACAAAGCGGGCGCGCGCATCCGCTACATCCATGCGGAACAGTACGTGTCCGATGTCGTGAAGGCATACCAACGCAAGGCATTCGACGACTTCAAGCGCTACTACCATTCGCTCGACCTGCTGCTGATCGACGATATTCAGTTCTTCTCGGGCAAATCCCGTACGCAGGAAGAATTCTTCTACGCGTTCGAAGCGCTGGTTGCGAACAAGGCGCAGGTGATCATCACCAGCGATACCTATCCGAAGGAAATCTCAGGCATCGACGACCGTCTGATCTCGCGTTTCGATTCCGGCCTGACCGTCGCAATCGAACCGCCCGAGCTTGAGATGCGCGTCGCGATTCTGATGCGCAAGGCGCAATCGGAAGGCGTGAATCTGAACGAGGATGTCGCGTTTTTCGTTGCGAAGCATCTGCGCTCGAACGTTCGCGAACTGGAAGGCGCGCTGCGCAAGATTCTCGCGTACTCGAAGTTTCACGGCCGCGAAATCACGATCGAGCTGACCAAGGAAGCGCTGAAAGACCTGTTGACGGTGCAGAACCGGCAGATTTCGGTGGAAAACATCCAGAAAACGGTCGCCGACTTCTACAGCATCAAGGTCGCCGACATGTATTCGAAGAAGCGCCCGGCCAATATCGCGCGTCCGCGCCAGATTGCGATGTACCTGGCCAAGGAGCTGACGCAGAAGAGCCTGCCGGAAATCGGCGAGCTGTTCGGCGGGCGCGACCACACCACAGTGCTGCACGCGGTGCGCAAGATTGCCGACGAACGCGGCAAGGACGCGCAGCTCAATCACGAGCTTCACGTGCTGGAGCAGACGCTGAAGGGTTGAGGCGAGGTTAGAGGGCCGGATCAGATCGAAGATTTCCTCGAACTGGTCGGAAAATTCGATCTGTTTATTGCGCAAGCCACCCCCAATTTAGGGAAGTGCTTCCATTTTCAGGCACAATACAGGTTTAACCGTCCGGCAAATGCGGACGGGATTCACTTGCCGTGACTGGCGCAGTACCGCGCCGGCGGGGGGCCGGGGCCGCGCGCTTCAATACTGCCGGGCAAGGCGCGCAGGCCGTCACATCAACGAAGGAACTCTATGCAACTGGTCAAGACCGAACGCGATAACCTCCTCAGGCCGCTGCAAACCGTGAGCGGCATTGTCGAACGCCGTCATACGTTGCCGATCCTCGCCAATTTGCTGATTACCAAGAACGGCCCGGACGTCTCGTTCCTGTCCACCGACCTCGAACTACAAATCACCACGCGTGCCGACTTCGGCGTCGGCGGTGACTCGGTGGCCACGACGGTAGCGGCACGCAAGCTGCTCGACATTCTGCGCGCGATGCCCGACGGGCAAGTCACGCTGACTCTGAACGACAAACGCCTGACGGTCCAGTCCGGCAAAAGCCGTTTCGCCTTGCAGACGCTGGCGGCCGATGAGTTCCCGACCGTCGCTCAAGCTAAAGACTTTGGCGCAAACCTCGCGGTTCCCCAAAAGACGTTCCGCCAGTTGCTCGGCATGGTCCACTTCGCGATGGCGCAGCAGGACATCCGTTACTACCTGAATGGCATGCTGCTGGTGGTCGATGGCGATCAATTGATGGCTGTCGCGACGGACGGTCACCGCCTCGCGTTTTCGTCGATGAAGATCGAAGGCTCGTTCGCGCGCCAGGAAGTCATCATCCCGCGTAAGACGATTCTCGAACTGCAACGTCTGCTCGAAGACATCGACGATGTCCTCAAGATCGACATCGCGCCCACTCAGGTCAAGTTCACGTTCGGCGGCGTCGAGCTGGTGTCGAAGCTGGTCGAAGGCAAGTTCCCCGACTTCCAGCGCGTGATTCCGAAGTCGCACAAGAACACGTTCGTGATCGGCCGCGAAGAGCTGCAACGTTCGCTGCAACGCGCGGCCATTCTGACCTCGGACAAGTTCAAGGGCGTGCGCTGCATTGTCGAGCCGGGCCAGCTGAAGATCATGTCTACTAACGCGGACCAGGAAGAAGCCCAGGAAGAACTCGAAATCCCTTACCAGGGCGACAGCATCGACATCGGTTTCAACGTCACGTACCTGCTCGACGTGCTCGCGAACCTGAAGGTTGACCTGCTGGAAATCAGCCTCGGCGACGCGAGTTCGAGCGCGCTGATCACGATTCCCGAGAACGACGAGTTCAAATACGTGGTGATGCCGATGCGCATCTGACGCGTCCAACACGAAGAACACACCAAGGGGCGCAGCGCCCCTTTGGTGTTTTTATGGTGTTTTGAAAAGCTCCGAGCAGTAACGAAGCAGTAACGCAGATCCGGAAGAAATCCATGACTGAAACGAACAATTCGCAACCCGATAACAGCTACGGCGCCTCGTCCATTCAGATCCTCGAAGGTCTGGAGGCCGTGCGCAAGCGACCGGGTATGTACATCGGCGATACGTCGGACGGGACCGGTCTGCATCACCTCGTGTTCGAGGTGCTCGACAATTCGATCGACGAGGCACTCGCCGGTCATTGCGACGACATTCAGGTCATCATCCACGCCGACAACTCGATTTCCGTGACCGACAACGGCCGCGGCATCCCGACGGGCATCAAGCGCGACGACAAGCACGATCCGAAGCGCAGCGCCGCTGAAATCGTCATGACCGAGTTGCACGCGGGCGGCAAGTTCGACCAGAACAGCTACAAGGTGTCGGGCGGCCTGCACGGCGTGGGCGTGTCGTGCGTGAACGCGCTGTCGTCGTGGCTGCGCCTGACCGTGCGTCGTGACGGCAAGAAGCACTTCATGGAGTTCCACCGTGGCGTGCCGCAAAACCGCGTGATCGAAGAAGTGGACGGCGAACGCCTGTCGCCGATCGCTGTTGTCGGCGATACGGAAAACCGTGGCACCGAAGTGCACTTCATGGCCGATCTGGAAATTTTCGGCAACGTCGAATATCACTACGACATTCTCGCGAAGCGTATTCGCGAACTCTCGTTCCTGAACAACGGCGTGCGGATTCGTCTCACCGATCAGCGTTCGGGCAAGGAAGACGATTTCGCGTTTGTCGGCGGCGTGAAGGGCTTCGTCGAGTACATCAACAAGACGAAGACCGTGCTGCATCCGACCATTTTCCATATCGTCGGCGAGAAGGACGGCGTGGGCGTCGAAGTGGCGATGCAGTGGAACGACAGCTACAACGAGAACGTACTGACCTTCACGAACAACATTCCGCAGCGCGACGGCGGTAGCCATTTGACGGGTCTGCGCGCGGCCATGACGCGCGTGATCAACAAGTACATCGTCGACCACGAAATCGCAAAGAAGGCGAAGGTCGAAACGTCGGGCGACGACATGCGCGAAGGGCTGTCGTGTGTGCTGTCGGTGAAGGTGCCCGAGCCGAAGTTCAGTTCGCAGACGAAGGACAAGCTGGTGTCGTCGGAAGTGCGCGCGCCTGTCGAAGAAGTGGTCGCGAAGGCCCTCGAAGAGTTCCTGCTGGAAACGCCGAACGACGCGAAGATCATTTGCGGCAAGATCGTCGATGCCGCGCGTGCTCGCGACGCAGCGCGCAAGGCGCGTGAAATGACGCGACGCAAGGGCGTGCTGGACGGCGTCGGATTGCCGGGCAAGCTGGCAGACTGCCAGGAGAAAGATCCTGCGAAGTCTGAGATTTACATCGTCGAGGGCGATTCGGCAGGTGGCTCGGCAAAGCAGGGCCGCGACCGAAAATTCCAGGCCATTCTGCCGCTGCGCGGCAAGGTGCTGAATGTCGAGAAGGCGCGTTACGACAAGCTGCTGTCGTCGGAACAGATCGTCACGCTGATTACGGCGCTGGGCTGCGGCATCGGCAAGGAAGACTACAACCTCGACAAGCTGCGCTATCACCGCATCATCATCATGACCGACGCGGACGTCGACGGTGCGCACATCCGTACGCTGCTGCTGACGTTCTTCTACCGTCAGATGCCAGAGATGATCGAGCGCGGCTATATCTATATCGCGCAACCGCCGCTGTACAAGGTGAAGGCGGGCAAGGACGAGCGTTATCTTAAGGACACCGCGGAGTTGAACGCGCATATGCTGCGTCTGGCTCTGAACGGGTCTGAACTGATGCCGTCGGAAGGCGGGACGCCGATTGCGGGCGATGCGCTGGGCGAGCTGGCTCGTTCCTATCTGCTGGCGCAGGGAGTCGTGGATCGTCTGAGCCGGTTGTACGACGAAGCGGCGCTCGGCGCGGTAATGGATGGCGTGACGATCGATCTGTCGAGCGAGCAGTCGACGCAAACTTCGGCCGGCGCGCTCCAGGCCAAGCTGCGCGACGATCCGCTCAAGCCCGAGGTCAACGTGATCCCGATGTACGACCCGGTGCGCGAACTGCGTTCGCTGCGCGTCGAGCGTCGTCATCACGGCAACGTGAAGGTCTCGGTCATCGACGAAGAGTTCCAGCTCACGGCGGACTATCAGCAACTCGTGAACACGGCGAACACGTTCAAGGGGCTGATCGGCGAGGGCGCTGTCATCAAGCGCGGCGAGCGGAGCATGGCTGTCGGCGACTTCAAGAGCGCGATGAAATGGCTGATCGCCGATGCCGAGCGGAACGTTTCGAAGCAGCGCTATAAGGGTCTCGGTGAGATGAATCCTGGACAGCTCTGGGAAACGACGATGGATCCGAGCGTACGTCGCTTGCTGCGCGTGCAGATCGAAGATGCGATCGCGGCGGATGGGATCTTTACGACGCTGATGGGCGATGAAGTCGAGCCGCGTCGCGCGTTTATCGAGAGCAATGCGTTGCGGGCGGGGAATATCGACGTTTGAGTAAGCGTCCCGAGCCAAATCAGCTAAGCACTAACAAAAACTCCAACCGTCACTGGTTGGGGTTTTTTTATCGCCTAAGAATTCTCAAGACCATTTGCGCGCATACCGATCCTTCACGACCCGCGAGATAAAAGTCGACAAACCTTGCCCTGCGACGGCCAGCCGCTTCATCTCCTCGACTTCCCGCCGTCCCGTCGTCGCATAGTCGTACAGATACACGTCACCGTCGCGAAACTTCACGGTGATCGCGTCATCCGATACCTCGTAAGCAACGACACCCGACTGGCCGCTCAAATCCCGATACCGCTTCATGCTCTCCCACATCCGACAGCATCAGAACATCGGAATCGAGCACGAACCATTCCTAAACCACCGGCAAGCAGATATCCGTCAGCAAATTCGCCGGCGCGGTCTCCTTAGGATTATTCAAATACTCCTCGAACACCGGCGCGTCGGCGGCCTCATGTTCCGAATTGACCAGCCACTCGCCGTAAAGCCACTGATAAGCCGACGCCATATCCGCGTAAGGCCCCTTATGCCGCAACACCGCGTACCTGCCGCCCGCGATCGACGTGACGCTTACCAGCCCATCACCCGAGACATCGACGGCACGCGGCAGCCACACGCCCGCCTTCGACCGCAACTCACCCTCGGCGACCGCTGTCGGATCATCGTAGTAAATGCCGATCATCCGCATCTCGTTCGACAGCAGGCCACGGGAAGCCAGCCATCCCATCAGCGTATCGAACGCCTTGCCGATCTGCATATACGGCCCGACGTGATCGACGCTCAGCACGTCGAAGCCCTCGATATCGCGTATCACCACATCTCTCATCGTCATTTCGCACCCTCCTGAATCCGCTAGAGACGGCCGGAACCGGCTATGCGTCCCGGCCTTCCGATACAGCGCGGGCGGCATGCCGAAGACGGCGCTGAACGTCCGCGTGAACGACTGCAAACTGCTATAGCCGGACCGCTCGGCGATCTCGGCAATCGGCATCGACCCATTCGCGAGATAGCCGGCCGCGCGATGCAAACGCAACCGGCGCACGGTCGTCGCGACCGTTTCGCCGTACATGGCCTGATAGATCCGGTGCCAGTGATACGGCGACAGACACGCAATCCCGGCAAGCCGGTCGATATCGAGCGGCTCGTCGAGGTGATCGTAGATATGGTCGAGCACGCGAGCGAGCCGTGCGGCGTAGCGCGCGCGATGGCCGATATCGTTCATGGCAAGCATTGGAAAAGGATCGATGAAAACACGATAGCACGCGGCGATTTACCAAATCCTGCGGATTTTTCGCTGCTGCTGCCCGTCAATCGTCGCGCATATTCAGCATCGACTTAACCGGGACTCAACAAAACAAAATAAAACAACCCAAGCTAACTTTTGCCGATTTTCGATAACACCTCGATTAATGGCTTCCTACCATCGCCAGATGCCACCGCCAAAAGGACCGCTCCGTGGGCCCACCACGCGGGCCGATCAGCCGGCAACTTCAACAAAAGGGAGCCTCAGATGAAATCAGAGTCGACAACCCAGCACAAAGGCGCCGTTACGCATCACGAACTGAAGCAGACGCTCGGCACCTGGCAGCTTTGGGGCATCGCCGTCGGCCTCGTGATCTCCGGCGAGTATTTTGGCTGGAGCTACGGCTGGGCGAGCGCCGGCACGCTCGGTTTCGTGATCACCGCGCTGTTCATTGCCGCGATGTACACGACATTCATTTTCAGCTTCACCGAACTCACCACGTCGATTCCGCACGCGGGCGGCCCGTTCGCCTATGCGCGTCACGCGTTCGGCCCGACGGGCGGCTACATCGCGGGCGCCGCGACGCTCGTCGAGTTCGTGTTTGCGCCACCCGCGATCGCGCTCGCGATCGGCGCGTATCTGCATGTGCAGTTCCCCGGCCTCGAACCGAAGCACGCGGCGATGGGCGCGTATCTGGTGTTCATGGCGCTGAATATCGTCGGCGTGCAGATCGCGGCGGCGTTCGAGTTGTGCGTGACGCTGCTCGCCATCTTCGAGCTGCTCGTGTTCATGGGCGTCGTGTCGCCGGGCTTCCAGTGGTCGAACTTCACAAAGGGCGGCTGGGCCGGCGCCGACACGTTCAGCATGGGCTCGTTCCACGGCATGTTCGCCGCGATTCCGTTCGCGATCTGGTTTTTCCTCGCGATCGAAGGCGTCGCGATGGCCGCCGAAGAAGCGAAAAACCCGAAGCGCTCCATCCCGATCGCCTACGTGGCGGGCATCCTGACCCTCGTCGTGCTGGCCATCGGCGTGATGGTGTTCGCGGGCGCGGCGGGCGACTGGACCAAGCTCTCCAACATCAATGACCCGCTGCCGCAAGCGATGAAATACATCGTCGGTGAAAACAGCGGCTGGATGCATATGCTGGTCTGGCTGGGACTGTTCGGCCTCGTCGCGTCGTTCCACGGCATCATCCTTGGCTACTCGCGGCAAATCTTCGCGCTGGCGCGCGCGGGCTACCTGCCCGAATGGCTGTCGAAAGTGCATCCGCGCTTCAAGACCCCGCATCGCGCGATTCTCGCGGGCGGCGTGGTTGGCATTGCCGCGATCTATAGCGACGAGCTGATCCAGTTTGGCGGCCAGACGCTGACAGCGAACATCGTGACGATGTCGGTATTTGGCGCTATCGTGATGTACATCATCAGCATGCTTTCGCTCTTCAAGCTGCGCCGCAGCGACCCGGACATGGAGCGCCCGTTCCGCGCGCCGCTGTTTCCGTACTTCCCGGCGTTCGCGCTGGTGGCCGCGGTGATTTCGCTGGCGACGATGATCTACTTCAACCTGCTCGTCGCGCTGGTGTTCGCCGCGTTCATCGCACTCGGCTACGGCTACTTCCTGATGACGCGTCATCAACGCGAAGTAGCGCCCGCCGATGCATTGCTCGAAGAATGACCACGCTGTAGAAGCACTGGCGTACCTGCAACAAGCCGCGCAGTAGCTGCGGCGATGGAGTACACGACATGAGCTACACGGAGACAATCGGCAGCCGCACGTACCGTTTTGCCGATCTGAAGACGCTAATGGCGAAGGCGAGCCCGCTGCGTTCCGGAGACCAGCTCGCCGGCATCGCGGCGGCCAGCGAGGAAGAGCGCGTCGCCGCGAAGATGGCGCTCGCGGACGTGCCGCTGCGCACGTTCCTCAACGAAGCGCTGGTTCCTTACGAGAGCGACGAAGTCACGCGCCTCGTCGTCGATACGCATTCGCCCGAAGCGTTCGCCGAGATTTCGCATCTGACGGTGGGCGAGTTTCGCAACTGGCTGCTCTCGAGTTCGACGGATACGGCCGCGCTCACGCGCATCACGAAAGGGCTCACGCCCGAGATGGTTGCGGCCGTGTCGAAGCTGATGCGCAATCAGGATCTGATCCTCGCGGCGCGCAAGCGGCCCGTCGTCACGCGCTTTCGCAACACGGTCGGCTTGCCGGGTCACATGTCGGTGCGTCTGCAGCCGAATCATCCGACGGATGACGTGAAGGGCATCGCTGCATCGATGATCGACGGCTTGATGTACGGTTGCGGCGATGCGATGGTCGGCATTAATCCTGCGTCCGACAGTCTTTCGGCGATCACGAAGCTGCTCATGATGATCGACGACTTCCGCACGCGCTATCAGGTGCCGACGCAATCATGCGTGCTCACGCACGTCACCAACACGATTGCGGCGATAGAAAAGGGTGCACCCGTCGATCTCGTGTTCCAGTCGATCGCAGGCACCGAGAAAGCGAATGCGGGTTTCGGCATCTCGCTTGCGCTGTTGCAGGAAGCGTATGAAGCGGCGTTGTCGCTCAAGCGCGGCACGGTCGGCAACAACGTGATGTACTTCGAGACGGGGCAGGGCAGTGCACTCTCGGCGGACGCACATCATGGCGTCGATCAGCAGACCTGCGAGGTGCGCGCATACGCCGTCGCGCGTCAGTTCAATCCGTTTCTGGTGAATACCGTAGTCGGATTTATCGGCCCCGAATATCTGTACGACGGCAAGCAGATCACGCGCGCGGGCCTCGAAGATCACTTCTGCGGCAAGCTGCTCGGCGTGCCGATGGGCTGCGACATCTGCTACACGAATCACGCGGAAGCCGATCAGGACGACATGGACAATCTGCTGACGCTGCTTGGCGTGGCGGGCATCAACTTCATCATGGGCATTCCCGGCGCGGATGACGTGATGCTGAACTACCAGAGCACGTCGTTCCATGACGCGCTGTATGTGCGCGACGTGCTGGGTTTGCGCCGCGCGCCCGAGTTCGAAGAATGGCTGGAGTCGATGCAGATCACCGATCCGCGCGGTGCGCTGCTCAATGCGCCGACGCGTCAGCCGTTGCTCGAAGGCGCGAGCGAATGGATGGGCATCGCATGAGCGATTCGATCGAAAAGAATGCGTGGCAGGCGCTGCGTGCGTTCACGAATGCGCGCATCGCATTGGGCCGCGCGGGCAACAGTCTGCCGACCGCGCCGCTGCTCGCGTTCAATGTCTCGCATGCGCAGGCGCGCGATGCCGTGCATCATCCGCTCGATGCTGATGTCTTGCATGAACAATTGCGCGCGCACGGCTTCACGTCGCTCGACGTACATAGCGCCGCGCCGGATCGCGCGCATTACTTGCGGCGTCCGGATATGGGGCGACGCCTGTCCGATGAGAGCCGCGACGCGCTAAGCCAGGCGGCGACCAATGATGCGCCCGATGTTGTGTTCGTCATCGCCGATGGACTATCTGCATTCGCCGCGTCGAAACAATCGATTCCGTTCCTGCAAGCGATCACGAAGCGTCTCACCGACTGGAAGATCGGACCTGTCGTGGTCGCGCGTCAATCGCGTGTCGCGTTGGGCGATGAGATCGGCGAGTTGTTGAAGACGAAGCTCGTCGTGATGTTGATCGGCGAAAGGCCGGGGCTGAGTTCGCCGGATAGCCTCGGCATCTATCTGACGTACGCGCCGAAAGTGGGGTGCAGCGACGCGCAGCGCAATTGCATTTCAAATGTGCGGCCGGAAGGACTCGATTACGAAGCCGCGGCGCACAAGCTGCACTATCTGCTGACGCATGCGCGTCGTCTGGGGTTGACGGGCGTCGGCTTGAAGGACGACAGCGACGCGCTGCTTCACGCTGAAGAAGCTGCGTCCGCTATTCCTGACGCCTCGAAGAAATAGAAAAGTGCCCAGACGCACGCAGCGTTTGGGCACTCGAAACATCGACATCAAACAGCGTCGGCTTTGCTCACCGGATGCTTTTCGAGCCACGCACTCTCTTCATCGTCGAACAGGCGCGAGCGCGTCAAGAACCGCAGACCCGTCGGCCGCTCCAGTGAAAACATGCCGCCGTTGCCCGGCACGGCATCGATGATCAACTGCGTGTGCTGCCAGTACTCGAATTGCGATTCGCTCATGTAGAACGGTACGCCTGCAATCTCGCCGAGCCTCACATCCGATCCGCCGACCATGAATTCATTCGACGGAAAGCACATCGGCGCGCTGCCGTCGCAACATCCGCCCGACTGATGAAAAATAATCGGGCCGTGCTCGGCGCTCAACTGCTGAATCAGCTTGACCGCCGCATCCGTTGCCACGACACGCGCAACGCCATCTTCGCTCATCGCGCTTCCTCTTTTGGCTTGATCCGCTGGGAAAAAAGGGCGAACCGCATCGCGCGATCCGCCCAACAGGAGCACTACGCTCAGAAGAAGCCCAACGGTTTGTCGCTATAGCTGACCAGCAGATTCTTCGTTTGCTGATAGTGATCGAGCATCATCTTGTGATTCTCGCGTCCGATGCCCGACTGCTTGTAGCCGCCGAACGCCGCATGCGCCGGGTACGCGTGGTAGCAATTCGTCCACACGCGGCCCGCTTGGATCTCGCGGCCGAAGCGATAGGCGCGCGTGCCGTCGCGCGTCCAGACGCCGGCGCCGAGGCCATACAGCGTGTCATTGGCGATCTCCAGCGCTTCTTCTTCGTTCTTGAACGTCGTGACGGAAACGACCGGTCCGAAGATTTCTTCCTGGAAGATGCGCATCTTGTTGTGACCGCGGAACACGGTCGGCTTCACGTAATAGCCCTTCGAGAGTTCGCCGTCGAGCTTGTTCTGCTCGCCGCCGATCAGGCATTGCGCGCCTTCCTGCTTGCCGAGATCGATGTACGACAGGATCTTTTCCAGTTGCTCCCGCGAAGCCTGTGCGCCGATCATCGTCTTCGAGTCGAGCGGGTGTCCCTGCTGGATGGCCGCGACGCGCTTCACCGCGCGCTCCATGAAGCGGTCGTAAATCGATTCTTCGACCAGCACGCGCGACGGGCAGGTGCAGACTTCGCCCTGATTCAGCGCGAACATCGCGAAGCCTTCGAGCGCCTTGTCGAAGAAGCTGTCGTCCTTGTCGAGCACGTCGGCGAAGAAGATATTCGGGCTCTTGCCGCCGAGCTCCAGCGTCACGGGAATGATGTTCTGGCTCGCGTACTGCATGATCAGGCGGCCTGTCGTCGTTTCGCCTGTGAAGGCAATCTTCGCGATGCGCTTGTTCGACGCGAGCGGCTTGCCCGCTTCGAGACCGAAACCATTGACGACGTTCAGCACGCCCGCCGGCAGCAGATCCTGAATCAGTTCGAGCAGCACGAGGATCGAAGCGGGTGTCTGTTCAGCGGGCTTCAGCACGACGCAATTGCCTGCTGCGAGCGCGGGCGCGAGCTTCCATGTCGCCATCAGGATCGGGAAGTTCCACGGAATGATCTGACCGACCACGCCGAGCGGCTCATGGAAGTGATACGCGACCGTGTCGTGATCGATCTCCGAAATGCCGCCTTCCTGCGCGCGCACGGTGCCCGCGAAATAGCGGAAGTGATCGATTGCGAGGGGAATGTCCGCCGCCATCGTTTCGCGCAGCGGCTTGCCATTGTCGATCGTCTCCGCGACGGCGAGGCGCTGCAGGTTTGCCTCCATGCGGTCGGCGATCTTGTTGAGGATGTTCGCGCGCTCGGTGGTCGATGTCTTGCCCCAGGCCGCCTTCGCGCGATGCGCGGCGTCCAGCGCGAGTTCGATGTCGGCTTCGCGCGAACGCGGAATCGACGTGAACGGTTCGCCCGTAATCGGCGAGATGTTGTCGAAGTACTCGCCGCCAACCGGCTTGACCCATTCACCGCCGATGAAATTCGCGTACTGCTTCTTGAACGGGAACTCGGTTGTCAGAAACTTCATCTCTGCGTGATTCATCTGTGTGCTCCTCACATGATCGGACGTCGATGTATTCGATTGGATATATCACCCGGCTTGGCGCTATTCCGCTGCCGCGTGTGCTTATCGCCAGAAGCGTGCCAACGTGCGTGCGAGCTTGGACAATGCCGGTGCACGCAGCACTGTCGCGAGGCACGTCGTTTTTTGAGCGCGGGTGAGCATCTGGATGACGTTGCATCCATGAGCAGTTCGAAACGCGAGTGTTCACCGAATGAACAGGGCGGGGTGCTACACCGGCGCACTGTGTGGTGATCCGATCGGCATGGGACTTGCGTCGCTTTGCGCTCGTTAGTTCAATGTCACATGCAGGTGCATGTTCATCATCGACGCCCCATATGACGACCGATCTTTCTTCTCCGTTGCCGCGAGCGACTGCCTGCCGATTCGAAACGAGCGTCGCACACGACGCCGATGAGCAGGCGCGCAATCTTCACGGCTGGACGCAGACCTACGACCAGCTCACGGCGGGCAGCTTCGTCGGGAGGTTGACGGGCCTGCACCTCGACGACATGCACGTGTTCTGCGAGACGACCAGCCAGACGCTGCGGCAGACCTGCGAGGTGCCGCCCGACGCCTACTGGTTCGGCATTCCCGCCGACGATCAACGTGTCGGCCGCATTGGCCCGCAACCGATCGGCGGTGACTCGCTCGCCTTCCAGCGCGGCGGCGTCGAGTTCGAACTGTTGACGCCCGGCGGCTACGCGATCTTCGGCGTGGTCGTGCGCGGCGAGGTGCTGCATCGGCACGCGGAATTCGTCGAGCACGCCGATCTGATCGACCGGGCCGCGATCGGCCAGGCTGCGCACACAGGCATCATTCCCATCGATACGCAAAACAAGGCGCGCTTCTGCGCGCTCCTCGCCGGCATGCTCGACGACGCGGCCAACGCCGCGCTGTCGGATCGCGCGCGGCACAATCTGCAAGCGTCGGTGCTTTCTTCGCTGTTCGATCTGTGCGCGACGGCGTCGCTTGAACCCGTTGCAATTCCTGCGCGTCCGCGCAGGCAGTGGATCGTTTCCGAGGCGCGCGAGTACGTGCTCGCGAATCGCGACCGTCCCATCGGCGTGCCGGAACTGTGCGAGCATCTGCACGTCAGCCGCCGCACGCTGCAATACTGCTTTCAGGACGTGCTGGGCCTTGCGCCCGCGAACTATCTGCGCGCGATCCGCCTGAACGGCGCGCGCCGTGACCTGTGCGGCGCGGCGCCCGGCGAGCGCACAGTGCAGGACGTCGCGGCTGCGTGGGGCTTCTGGCATCTGAGCCAGTTCGCCACCGACTATCGCAAGCTTTTCGGCGTGCGTCCCTCTGAAACGCTGAAAACCGTCCACTCTCCGGCCAGCGCGTTGCTGGCTCACTAACGCCTCATCGGCTGGCCGCTTTTGCGCATCCGCTAGAATTGCGGCATGCGCGGCCCTGTCTCGCCGCCCGACCCACCATCCTCATCGACGAAACGACACGCGCACCGGCCTGTCTGAAGGTGTCCACAGCGACCTGTGGATAACCGGAAGGACAGCGGGGCGGAACTCGTGTGGAATCGATGTGGACGTAAACGGGGTAACTCGACGCTCGCGCACGAGCGGAAAAAGTTGTTCGTCGAACTTCATCCGGTACGCACAATGACCACATGCGGTTATGCGTCCGGCAAAACGCTGATTCGTTTCGGTAAACCTGTGTTATCCACAGAAAAGCAGTTCGCTTGTTAACTGTTACTACGTATACATACAGGTAAACCTATTATCAAAAGGCCTCTGCGCGCACGAAGACGTCGCGCGGATGACTCAAGCTGGAGATCACCGTGTTTACTTGCATCAACCAGAGCTGCGGCGCGCAGTGGGAACTGTCCGACGTCGTCATCAAGAACGAAGGGCAAGGTTTGCTGTTTCGCTGCCCGATGTGCGGCGCGCGCAACTATGTCGAGCGATTCGACGCCGACGACGGCACGATCGTCTACGAGCAGATCGAAGGTCGCCCGTACAACTAAGCCAATATCGACATCGACATGACAACAAAGGCTCGTCCCTTCAGCGAACTGCCGCTTTCCGAAGCGGTACTCGCGAATCTCACGCAACTCGGCTACGTCGAGATGACGCCCATTCAGGCCGCCAGCTTGCCGATCGCGCTTTCCGGCCAGGATCTGATCGCGCAGGCGAAAACGGGCAGCGGCAAGACCGCAGCGTTTTCGCTCGCATTGCTGGCGCGGCTCGACGCGCGCAGCTACGCGGTGCAAGCGATGGTGCTGTGCCCGACGCGCGAACTCGCCGATCAGGTGACGCAGGAAATCCGGCGCCTCGCGCGCGCCGAAGAGAACATCAAGGTGCTGACGCTGTGCGGCGGCACGCCGATGCGTCCGCAAACAGCCAGTCTCGAGCATGGCGCGCATATCGTCGTCGGCACGCCGGGGCGCATCATGGACCACCTGGAGCGCGGCAGCCTGTCGCTCGACGGGCTCAACACGCTCGTGCTCGACGAAGCGGACCGCATGCTCGACATGGGTTTCTTCGACGATATCGCGAAGGTCGCGCGTCAATGTCCGAAAGAGCGGCAGACGCTACTGTTCTCTGCGACGTACCCCGAGGGCATCGCGAAGCTGAGCCAGCAGTTCTTGCGCAATCCGAAGGACGTCAAGCTCGAAGAACGGCACGACGACAGCAAGATCCGCCAGCGCTTCTACGAAGTGACGGAAGACGAGCGTCTGCATGCCGTCGGTCTGTTGCTGAATCACTACCGTCCCGTGAGCACGATCGCGTTCTGCAACACGAAGAACCAGTGCCGCGATCTGCTCGACGTCTTGCGCGCACAAGGTTTCCACGCGCTCGCACTGCATGGAGAGCTCGATCAGCGTGAGCGCGATCAGGTGCTGATCCAGTTTGCGAATCGCAGTTGCTCCGTGCTCGTCGCAACCGACGTCGCCGCGCGCGGTCTCGACATCGCGCAACTCGAAGCTGTGATCAACGTCGACGTGACGCCGGACCCGGAAGTACACGTGCACCGGATCGGCCGCACGGGTCGCGCGGATCAGGAGGGCTGGGCGCTGAGCCTCGCGAGCATGAACGAGATGGGACGCGTGGGCGGTGTCGAAGAGGCGCAAGGGCGCGATGTCGAATGGCATCCGCTGGCCGAGCTGAAGGCGGCGAGCAACGAGCCGCTGCTGCCGCCCATGGAGACGCTGCAGATTCTCGGCGGCCGCAAGGAAAAGATCCGTCCCGGCGATGTGCTGGGCGCGCTGACGGGCGAAGCCGGTTTCAACGGTACGCAGATCGGCAAGATCAATGTGACGGAGTTTTCGACTTATGTCGCCGTCGAGCGCGGCATCGCCCGTGATGCGTTGCGCAAACTCAGTGCGGGCAAGGTTAAAGGCAAGAAGGTGAAAGTGCGTTTGATGGACGAGTGAGCCTTGCCTTCGCCTTTTGCGAGTAAAACGTCAGACGAATAAGCGGAAGACGAAGGCATCACTCCTTTTCATGGCGGCGGGATTGCCCCGCCGTCATTTGCATGCCGCATTGCCGCAGAAGGGCACGCACGTTTGTGCCAATCTTCAAGTCGCCTCCGATCGCCGCGTGCATGAGCGAAACGCATACCGCGCATGACAAAGTTTCGATTGTTCTCATGCACGCGTTGTTGCCTAATCGTTCAAACTGAACGGGACCGACGCGTGATGCGTGGCCCGCCGATTTGCAGCGAGGAGGAGGAATCTCATGCAGAGCGCTTTGCAAGCCCGCTCGAAGTTGCCGGACGTCGGCACGACGATTTTCACGGTGATCGGTCAACTGGCCGCCGAACACAATGCGCTGAACCTGTCACAGGGCGCGCCGAATTTTTCGCCCGACGAAGCACTCGTCGATGGCGTGACCAAAGCCATGCGCGCCGGTCACAACCAGTACGCGCCGATGGCGGGCATCGGCGCATTGCGTGCGGCGCTCGCCGCGAAGGTCGAAACGCTGTATGGCGTGCACTACGATCCGTCGACGGAAGTGACCGTGATCGCAAGTGCCAGCGAAGGCCTGTATTCGACGATCAGCGCGCTCGTGCATCCCGGCGACGAGGTGATCTACTTCGAGCCGTCGTTCGACAGCTACGCGCCCATCGTGCGCCTGCAAGGCGCGAAGCCCATTCCGATCAAGCTGTCTTCCACGGATTTCCGCGTGAACTGGGACGAAGTGTCCGCGGCGATCACGCCGAAAACGCGGATGATCATCGTCAACACGCCGCACAATCCGACCGCGACGATTTTCAGCGACGCCGATATCGAGCGCCTGAAGGCTGTCACGCGCAACACGGATATCGTGATTCTTTCCGACGAAGTGTATGAGCACGTCGTGTTCGACGGCGCGAAGCACCACAGCATGGCGTGTCATCGCGAGCTGGCGGAACGCAGCGTGATCGTGTCGTCGTTCGGCAAGTCGTATCACGTGACGGGCTGGCGCGTCGGTTATTGCCTTGCGCCCGCCGCGCTGATGGACGAGATCCGCAAGGTCCATCAGTTCATGGTGTTTTCCGCCGATACGCCGATGCAATACGCGTTCGTCGAAGCGCTGTCGAATCCGCAAAGCTACCTGGGCCTGTCCGCGTTCTATCAGCACAAGCGCGATCTGCTGGCGCGCGAGCTGAGCGAGTCGCGCTTCGAGCTGTTGCCGAGCGAGGGCAGCTTCTTCATGCTCGCGCGTTTTCGCGGCTTCTCGGATGAAAGCGACAGCGACTTCGTGCTGCGCCTGATCCGCGATGCGAAGGTTGCGACCATTCCGCTGTCCGCGTTCTATACGGACGGCACGGATTCCGGTCTGATTCGCCTGAGCTTTTCGAAGGACGACGAGACGCTGATCGAAGGCGCGCGCCGTTTGCGTTCAATCTGAGGGACACGCAATGATGCAGGAATCGATCAAGGCAGCCGTGGTGCAGATGAGCAGCAGCGCGGACGTCCAGCAGAATCTCGGCGAAGCGCGTCGCTGGGTACATCAGGCCGCGCGCGAGGGCGCCACGCTCATCTGCCTGCCCGAATACTTTTGCTGGATCGGCGACGACGAAATGCAGCGCGTGGCCCTTGCCGAAGCATTCGGCGATGGTCCGATCCAACAGGCGCTTTCCGAACTCGCGCGCGAGACGGGCGCGTGGCTGATCGGCGGCACGGTGCCGATCCGGCCGTCGCATGGGCCGCAGGCCGGCACGCATGCGTACAACACGTCGCTTGTGTTCGATCCGTCGGGACAAAGCGCGGCGCGCTACGACAAGATCCATCTGTTCAGCTTCAATCAGGGCGCGGAGCAGCACGCGGAAGGCGACACGATGGTCGGTGGCGACAGCATCGGCACGGCGCAGGGTCCGTTCGGCACGCTGCGTCTATCGGTGTGCTACGACTTGCGCTTTCCCGAACTGTATCGCGCGGGACCCAGCGCCGATGTGATTGCCGTGCCCGCCGCTTTCACGTACACCACCGGCCTCGCGCATTGGGAACTGCTGCTGCGCGCGCGAGCCGTCGAGAACCAGGCTTTCGTGCTCGCGTCCGGCCAGTGCGGCACGCATTCGAACGGCTGGCGGACTTTTGGCCACAGTATGATCATCGGGCCGTGGGGCGAAGTGCTCGCGCGGCATGACGACGAACCCGGCATCGCGCTCGCGACGCTGACACAAAGCGCGCTCGATGAAGCGCGCAACCGCCTGCCGGTGCTCACGCACCGGCGCATCGCCACGCCGTCTGACGTGCGTTGAACCGCATTGAACATAAGGGGAAGGAGATCGATATGAAGCTAGTGAAGAATCTGCTGATGCTGGCGTGCGCGTTCGCATCGGTGGCGACGGCGTCGGCGATGGCTGCCGATGCGACGTCGCTGCGCTATGGCCTCGAGGCGCAATATCCGCCGTTTGAATCGAAGGGCTCGAATGGCGAGTTGCAGGGCTTCGATATCGACGTCGGCAATGCGGTCTGCAAGACGGCGAACCTGAAATGCAGCTGGGTCGAAACGTCGTTCGACGGTTTGATCCCCGCGCTGCAGGGCCGCAAGTTCGACGCGATCAACTCGGCGATGAACGCGACGGAAAAGCGCCGTCAGGCAATCGACTTCACCAACGTGATCTACCGCGTGCCGACGCAACTGATCGCGCGCAAGGACAGCGGGCTGCAACCGACGCCCGAGTCTCTCAAAGGCAAACGCGTCGGCGTGTTGCAGGCGTCGATCCAGGAAACGTATGCGAAGGCGCATTGGGAAAGCGCTGGCGTCACCGTCGTGCCGTATCAGGATCAGAACCAGGTGTACGCGGATCTCGTCGCCGGCCGACTCGATGCGACGCTCGTGCTTGCGCCGGCGGGTCAGACGGGCTTCCTGTCGCGTCCTGACGGCAAGGACTTCGCGTTCGTCGGTCAGGCGGTGCGCGACGACAAGATTCTCGGCAGCGGCGTGGCCTTCGGCATTCGCAAGGGCGACACGGCGCTGCGCAATCAGTTGAACGCGGCCATCTCCAAGGTGCAGGCGGACGGCACGGTCAAGACGCTCGCGGAAAAATACTTCGGCAATATCGACGTTACCGCCAAGTAAGTACCTTCGCTGCATCGCGCAACGCGCCGCATGACTCACGTCATGCGGCGCGTTTCTTTTTGCCTAACGTCTGACGAATGAATCGTCGAAAGCGGATGGAATAAAGCCCGCAACGATCCTGTTAGCGCAACAAGAGCCCGATATTTGCACGACCGACGATCATGTCCCGCACCCATCCACCGTCCGAAAAGCCGCTTACCGAAGCGGACATGCAGGCATTCGCGGACGGCAATCTGCCGCCGGATCGGGCGGCGCGCGTGCGGAAATATCTCGGCGCGCGACCCGGCGAGGCCGAACGGATCGCGTTCTATCGGCAGTTGAACATGCAGATGCGCAGCGCATTTGAAGGCGCGTTTCCGCAACCCATTCAGGCGGCGGGTGGTGATCGAAAGCGGACGGTCGATATCCCGTCGGCGATGCGCAGGTTCTTTGTGCGGCGCATCGGCGTCGCGCTGCTCGGCATGGTGCTGGCGGTTCTGTCCGCGAGCGGCTGGTTTTTTGCGTCGCGTGTGTCGCCGGAGATGCTCGACGCCGCGGCCGTCATGGCACTGATGCGCGATTCGGGGCAGCGAACCGGCGCTGCGCCCGAGGCTGCACTTTACGATCCGCACTCGGTCGATCTGGCGCCTTTAGGGCTAAAGCTGGTTGCGACAAAGACGCGTCATCCGAACGCGGTTGCGAGCGTCGATATACTCGATTACCGCAATGCCGACGGTGAAGCTGTCGTGCTGCTTTCGAGCGCAGCGCCATTCGCGACGGACCAGCCGCACTGGGCGGCGCAGCGCATCGGCGAGGTGCGGCTGCTGTCGTGGACGGTGAAAGGCCGCCGCTACGTGCTCGCCGGAAAGGCAACGACACACGGTCTGATGCGCGCCGCTGACGCGCTGACGACCCGCTAGCAAATGCACGGCTTGTCGATTCGAACGTGCTTTTGCAGTTTCCGCGAAACAAGCGGAATAAAATGCAGCAAGTTGTGTTCTCTGCTTCAAGAGGCGACGCGCGCGGCGGAATGCGCGCCAAGCGATATTTGATGGGTAGAGCAAATGGACATCCGTAACGAGTTGATGGACCACGTGCCGCGATTGCGCCGCTATGCACGCGCGCTGATCAGCAATCGCGATCTCGCTGACGATCTCGTGCAGGACACGCTCGAACGCGCGCTCACGCGCACGAAGATGTTCGAGGCGGGAACCGATCTGCGCGCATGGCTTTTCACGATCATGCACAACGTGTTCGTCAATCAGGTGCGCAAGTCGTCGTCGCGTGCTGTTCACGTTTCGGTGGACGATGAGAGCATTGTCGAAAGCGAATTTGCGGTGTCGGGCGAGCAGACGCGTTCGCTCGAAGTGCGCGATCTCGACTACGCGTTGCAGCGTCTGCCTGCGGATCAGCGCGAAGTCGTCTTGCTGGTTGGGCTAGAGGAAATGAGTTACGCCGAAGTTGCGATTGCACTCGACATCCCCGTCGGTACCGTGATGTCGAGGCTCTCGCGTGGACGCGAGCGCTTGCGCGCATTGATGGCGGGCGCACAGCCCGGCGCGAAACTGAAGGTGGTGCGATGAGCGATCAACAGACTCCCATCAGCGAAGAAGAGATTCATGCGTACGTGGACGGCACGCTGTCCGACGAGCGCCGTGAAGAGGTAGAGCGCGCGATCGAACTGAATCCCGCGCTGGCGGCGCGCGTGAGCGATTACTTTTCGCTGAACAACATGTTTCATGAGCGCTATGACCGCGTGCTGAACGAGCCGGTGCCTGCGCGTCTGCGTATGCCGGAGAAGCGTCGCTGGCTCAGCGCGGCGAACTGGCCGCAGTTTGCGGGCATGGCGGCGGCGCTGGTGCTGGGCATCGGCATTGGTGTCGGCACGAACATGGGCAAGGATGTGGCTGCGCCGGGGGCGAGTGCGCCGTCGGCAACGTCGAATACGCGGCCCGTGAGTGCGGATGCTTCGGAAGTGTTCGCGCAGAAAGCGGCGTTGGCTCACGTCGTGTACATGCCTACCGTTAGTCGTCCCGCGCAGATCGGCGAGGATCATGAGCAGGATTTCGTGCAGTACCTCGCGAACAAGCTTGGCACCGAAGTGCATCCGCCGATGCTCACGAAAAGCGGATTCGAGCTCGCGGGCGGCCGCATATTGCCCGGCGACGACGGGCCCGTTGCGCAGTTCATGTATCACAACGCGAACGGCGAGCGCGTGACGCTTTGTATTTCTCATCGAAAGGTGAATGCGAATACGACGGCGTTCAAGCTTTATCAGGAAGGGCCGGTGAATGTTTTTTATTGGGTCGATGGCGATTTTGGCTATGCGGTGTCGGGTGGTATCGATCGCAAGGTGATGTTGCAGATTGCGCACGATGTGTATGCGCAGTTGACTGGGGCGACGCCGGGTTGATGTTGGTGATGCTTTTGACGTTGAGCGGCTGCATCTTCGGGTGTGGCCGCTTTTGTTTTTTGCCTGAATAGTTAGATATCCATATTTATTTTTTAGTGTGGCGAGTGGGAATAGATTGCAGCGTCGCGTGGTTCGTCATTGTGCGTACCGCACGTTTTCAAAGGAGTTGGAAATGAAGATGCTCGCATTGCTGGCTGTCGCCGTCGCTGCACTTGGTTCGACGAATGTCTTCGCGCAAGGCAAGACGCGCGCAGAGGTGTATCAGGAATTGATCGAGGCGCAGCAGAACGGATTGAACTTTGTCACGGATGCTTCGTATCCTGATGTCAGCCCGGCGTTTCAAGGCACGGTCGAATATCTGAAGAAGCAGGCCCTTGCTAAAGCGGAAAGGGCGAACAAGATGGCCAAGGCGGCTTCGGATGCGGCCGTGCCGGGGAATTGAAGTTGTTGGGCGCGCGGCGGGGAAAACAAAAAGGCCGGTCAGCTTTCGCTTGACCGGCCTTCCTAATTCTTGGTGGGGCGTGAGTGACTCGAACACTCGACCTACGGATTAAGAGTCCGCTGCTCTACCAACTGAGCTAACGCCCCCAACAGAAGCGAAATTATGCAGGAGTTTTTCTTGCTTGGCAAGTGCATCTCGCAAATTTCTTAAAAAAAGATCTCGCGGCAGGCCCTGCCAAGAAGGACGGGACCGCCAGCATCCACCGAAAGCACTATCGAAGCGCACGGGCGTTCGTCCCGGTATCATGTCGCGACACCATGCCGTGCAGCCTTCCGCGCGGCCCCAACGGGAAATCATGATGGACGAAACCGAAGTCCGGGAATTGCTCGACCGTGTGCTCGCGCCGTGGGTGCGCGCGCTGTCGCTCACGCCCATCAAGGTCGACGATGAAAGCGCGACCCTGCGCTTGCCGTTTTCCGGCGAACTGAGGCACAGCGGCGGCGTGATCTGCGGCCAGGTCTTCATGGCAGCCGCCGATACGGCGATGGTTGTCGCGATTTCAGCGGCGCTCGGCGGGTTCAAACCGATGACTACCGTTTCGCTGAACATCAGCTTCATGCGCGCCGTTCGCAAAGGCGACGTGGTTATCACGGCGCGCGTGCTACGCATGGGCCGCAATCTCGTGTTCGGCGAAGTCGAGCTGACCGACGACGACGGCAAGATGGCCGTCCACGCCACCACCACTTACGCGCTGCTCAACTGAGCGCGCCTATCGACAGCGCGAACCGGCGCCGCGGCAATCGAAGGAAGCAACGGATGTTCGATCAGGTCGTATTCGCCGGCGGCGGCAATCGCTGCTGGTGGCAAGCAGGATTCTGGGACGTGGTCCAGCCGGAACTGGCTATCAAGCCGCGCGTGATCACGGGCATTTCTGCGGGCGCGGCCACGGCCTGCATGCTCTACACGCGCGACGCCGATTGGGTGATGCGCTATTACGAGAGCGCGCTGCGCAACAACACGAAGAACGCGTACTGGGGCAATCTGCTGCGCGGCGAATCGGTGTTTCCGCACTACCGGATCTACCGGCAGGCGCTGCTCGATATCTACGGCGAAAAGTTTGCGCAACTGGCGAAGGCGCCGGAAATCCGCATCGGCGTGTCGCACGTGCCGCGCTGGCTGGGCGCGCGCAGCGCCGTCGCGGCCGGACTGATCGCCTATAACATCGAAAAGTACATCCGCAAGACGCTGCATCCGACGCTCGGCCAGTCGCTCGGTTTTCATCCGGAATTCGTTCGCGCGCAGGATTGCAAGAGCGTAGAAGAACTCGCAGACCTGATTCTCCAGTCGTCGTGTACGCCGCCGTTCACGCCTGTCCTGCGGCGCAATGGGCGTCCCGTGCTGGATGGCGGGATGGTCGACAATGTGCCCGTCGGCGCGCTCGATCCGGCGCCCGGCAATGTGCTGGTGATGGTGACGCGGATCTATCCGCGTCCGCAGATGTTCGTCGTGCCGCATGGCACGCAACGGCGCCTGTACGTGCAGCCGTCGCGCAAAGTGCCGATTTCGAGCTGGGACTATACAAGTCCGTCGCAGATGCAGCACGCATACAACCTCGGCCGCGTGGACGGCGAGCAGTTTCTACAACGCGTGCCTGAACTGCTCGACGCCGCCGCGCACGACTGAAATGCGTACTTAAAGGCGCTGCGGCCCGCACGGGGCCGCACGCTTTCACTTACCGACGGCGCCCGCCCTGCAGCGCTTCCGGATTCGCGACGCTCGAGGTGTCGCCCTGATCGAACGCGAGAATGTTCTTGAACGCCGCAGTGAAATAAAGCTCGTAGCTTTCCTTCTCGACATAGCCGATGTGCGGCGAGCAGATCACGTTTTCCATTCGCAGCAGGCTGTAGCCCTGCAGGATCGGCTCGCTTTCGTAGACGTCGATCGCGACCATGCCCGGCCGATTGTGCGACAGCGCGCCGATCAACGCGTTCTCCTCCAGCAGCTCTGCGCGGCTCGTATTGACGAAGAGCGCGGTCGGCTTCATGCGCATCAGATCGTCCTGTTTGACGATGCCGCGCGTGTCGTCATGCATGCGCAGATGCAGCGACAACACGTCGCTCTGCTCGAACAGCGCCTCGCGGCTTTCCGCGACCTGATAGCCGTCGGCGAGCGCCGCTTCGCGGGTGTGCTCGCGGCCCCAGATCAACACGTTCATCCCGAACGCCTTGCCGTAACCCGCCACCAGCCGGCCGATCTTGCCATAGCCCCAGATGCCGAGCGTCTGTCCGCGCAGCACCTGGCCGAGACCGAAGTTCGGTGGCAGCGCCGAGGTTTTCAGACCGGACTGTTGCCAGGCACCTTGCTTAAGGTTTGCCACGTATTGCGGAATGCGCCGTTGCGCGGCCATGATTAGGGCCCACGTCAGTTCGGCGGGTGCGATCGGCGAGCCGACGCCTTCGAGCACGGCAATGCCGCGCTCGGTACAGGCGGCGATGTCGATATGGCTTCCTGCACGGCCTGTCTGGCTGATCATGCGCAGATGCGGCAGCTTGTCGAGCAGTTGCGAGCTGATGCGGGTGCGTTCGCGAATCAGGACCAGCGCGTCGACTTCCGACAGGCGGCTGGCGAGCTGGCCCAGACCGCGAACGGTGTTGTTAAAGACCTTGACCTCGTGGTCGGCGAGCATTTGGAAACAGTCGAGCTTGCGGACGGCGTCTTGATAATCGTCAAGGATGGCAATCTTCATGGCGTATATGTTTTGCGACGCACCATGCGGGTGCGGAACGGAGAGTCTTATTCGGGTGTCCCATCATGTGACCTGGACCACATGATGCTTATTGTGAATGCCTTACCGTACAAGGAGCCGCTATGACGGAGCCACGACGGCGAGGCAAGTTCCCTCGTTTTTAACAGTTTGTTGCATGTCCACGCAAGCCGCTTTACAGACGGTTTCAACGTGTCGGCGACAGGCTGGACGGCCCTTACGACTGCTGGATCGCGCGCGCCTTAAAACACTTCGCGCCGATTATCGCCTCTCGCATGCAGCGTCGCTGGGCTAGGACCGTTTTTCTTTTTCTATCAAAACGGAGACAGCTCGATGAATCATCCCGCATTTGCAGGCCATTCGACCCTCGAAGCGCCTGCCTGGGTCAAACATCAAAAACTGATCGAGTGGGTGCAGCGCGTGGCCGCGCTGGCAAAACCGGAACGGATCGTCTGGTGCGATGGTTCGCAGGAGGAATACGACCGTCTGAGCGCGCAGATGGTCGCAGCTGGCACCCTCAAGAAGCTCAACGCGGCCAAACGGCCCAATTCGTATCTCGCGTGGTCCGATCCGTCCGATGTCGCGCGTGTCGAGGATCGCACGTTCATCTGCTCGAAGTATCGCGAGGACGCCGGCCCGACCAACAACTGGATCGCGCCCGCTGAGATGCGCGCGACGCTCGACGGTCTCTTCGATGGCGCAATGCGCGGCCGCACGATGTACGTCGTGCCGTTCTCGATGGGCCCGCTCGGCTCGCCGATCGCGCATATCGGCGTCGAGCTGAGCGATAGCCCGTACGTCGTCACGAACATGCGGATCATGACGCGCATGGGCCGCAAAGTGTACGACGTGCTCGGCGAGGACGGCGCGTTCGTGCCGTGCGTGCATTCCGTCGGCGCGCCGCTCGCGGCGGGCCAGAAAGACGTCGCGTGGCCGTGCAATGACACGAAGTACATCGTCCATTTCCCCGAATCGCGCGAAATCTGGAGCTACGGCTCGGGCTACGGCGGCAACGCGCTGCTCGGCAAGAAGTGTTTCGCGTTGCGCATCGCGTCGACGATGGGCCGCGACGAAGGCTGGCTCGCCGAGCACATGCTGGTGCTCGGCGTTACGTCGCCGGAAGGCAAGAAGCATCACGTCGCGGCCGCGTTCCCGTCGGCGTGCGGCAAGACCAACTTCGCGATGCTGATCCCGCCGCAAGGCATGAACGGCTGGAAGATCACGACGATCGGCGACGACATCGCGTGGATCAAGCCAGGCAAGGACGGGCGTCTCTACGCGATCAACCCGGAGGCGGGGTATTTCGGCGTGGCACCGGGCACGAGCGAAAAGACCAACTTCAACGCGATGGCGACGCTGAAGGCAAACGTGATCTTCACGAACGTCGCGTTAACTGACGACGGCGATGTCTGGTGGGAAGGCATGACGGACGAGCCGCCCGCGCATCTGATCGACTGGCAGGGCAAGGACTGGACGCCCGCAATCGCGAAGGAAACGGGGCGCAAGGCCGCGCACCCGAACGCGCGCTTCACGGCGCCCGCTTCGCAATGTCCGTCGATCGACGCCGATTGGGAGAATCCGGCTGGCGTGCCCATCGACGCATTCGTCTTTGGCGGTCGCCGCTCGACGACCGTGCCGCTCGTGACGGAAGCGCGCGACTGGGTCGAGGGCGTCTACATGGCCGCAACAATGGGCTCGGAAACGACGGCCGCCGCAGCCGGCCAGCAGGGCGTCGTGCGGCGCGATCCATTCGCGATGCTGCCGTTCTGCGGCTACAACATGAGCGACTACTTCGGCCACTGGCTAAAGACGGGCGCGAAACTGGAGCAGATGAGCGCGCGCACGCCGAACATTTTCTGCGTCAACTGGTTCCGCAAGGGCGACGACGGCAAGTTCGTGTGGCCGGGTTTCGGTGAAAACATGCGCGTGTTGCGCTGGATGATCGGCCGGATCGAAGGCAAGGCGCAGGGCCAGGAACACGCATTTGGCGTCTCGCCGCGCTATGAAGATATCGACTGGAGCGGGCTCGACTTCACCCGCGAGCAGTTCGAGCAGGTGATTTCCGTCGATGATGCCGCGTGGCGCAAGGAACTCGCATTGCACAGCGAATTGTTCGACACGCTGAAGCAAGGCCTGCCTGCCGCACTGCAAGATACGCGAAACGCGCTGGAGAAGAAGCTGGCCACGTGATGTCGTGAGCGTTCACTAACGAACGACGAAGCCGCCTCCGGGCGGCTTTTTCGTCATTTCGGCCATTTTGGCGTCACCTTTCGACCCCATTTCTGCCACCGACGCGTCGCTTTCGCTGTTCGAGCTACCAACGCGATTCCGACGCGATGCAGCAAATTGTTTCAACAATGGGAACAATAGGCCATGTGCTATTCCGTCCCTTAAGATATTGACTCAAATTTTCATAAAATTTCTGCTTTCTTAGGCAACTTCTGCAGGATTTCCCTAGTCGTAGGAAAATCCCAAATGTGCTTCCTGTTCGCGGGGGAGCGGTAATACGGCAGGAGTTGTCCATGGATCATTTGCAGTCGATGCGAGTTTTCGTCAAAGTGGCGGATCTCGGAAGTTTCGCCCGCGCGGCTAGCGCGATGGATATTTCAAACGCAGTCGCCACCCGTCACGTTGCCGATCTGGAAGGTCGCCTCGGTACCCGACTGCTCAACCGCACCACACGTAGTCTCTCGCTGACTGAATCCGGTCAGGTTTATCTGGAACGCGCCCGCCAGATTCTCGACGAGCTCGAAGACGTCGAGCAGATGGTCGTCGCGCGCAATCACGAGCCCGTTGGCACGCTACGCATCGTCGCGCCTGTCGTGTTCGGTCTGCATAACCTTGCGCCCGTGCTTCAGACGTACGCTGAGCGTTATCCGAAGGTGATTCCCGATGTGACGCTGGTCGACCGGCAGGTCGATCTCGTCGAAGAAGGATTTGACGTCGGTGTCGTGATCGCGCGGCATATGCGCAGCGCGAGCATCGTCACGCGGCGGCTCACGACGGGCTGTATGACCGTCTGCGCGACTCCCGCGTATCTGGAGAAGCACGGCACGCCGACGCGGCCTGAGCAGCTTCTGGAGCATCCCTGCCTGTCGCTGCCGTCCGAATACTGGGGCGACGAGCGCGTGTTCACCGGCCCGGACGGCGAAGTGCGCGTGCGTCCGACGAACGTGATCGTCGCGAACAATACGGAAATGCTGCGTCAGTTCGCGTTGCTCGGTATGGGCATCGCGATCCTGCCGAGCTATCTGATCGGGCGCGACACGACGCGCGGCAAGCTGGTGCGGCTCTTGAGCGACTACCGTCTGCCGCAGGTCGAGATCAACATCGCGTATCCGAGCCGGCGGCATTTGCCCGCAAAGGTCCGCACGTTCATCGACCACCTCGTCGAGCATTTCAACCAGACGCCGAACAGCAAGCTTGGCGAACAATGGGTGAAGGACGGCGTGGAGCGCGCGCCGTCGATGCTCGAATCGACGGCCGTGTCGATGCCGCCAGAGGCGTTCGATGGGGCCGAGCCTCTGTCGAGCCTGCTGGATGGCGAGATCCCGGCCAAGCCGGCGACGCGCACGCTGAACCGTTCACGCGGCATCGTTTCGCCGACGCATTGAGGCGCACGCGGCGGCGTTTCGGATAGACGATAAAAAAGCGCAGTCACCGTCAAAGGTGACTGCGCTTTTTGCTGCGCGCTTGCTCTCGCTCGCGTGCGCTGTGTGGCTAGGCACGTCACGCGGCGGCGACCCGCCGTCGGACAACAGGCTTTAAGAGCCCGTCTTGCGCGCCGCGGTTTTCGCCGCCGTCGTCTTGGCGGCGGCCTTCTTTGCGGGCGCTTTCTTGGCCGCAGCCGTCTTCGCAGCGACCTTCTTTGCCGGTGCTTCGTTCGCTGCCTCGTCGTTTGCCGATTCGGGCGCCGCCTTGGCCGCGGACTTCGCGGCCGTCTTCTTCGCTGCGCCTTCCTTCGGCTCCTTCTTTTCGAACTCGAAGCCGATCTTGCCGTCGCTCTGCTTGACGAGGAATGCCTTGAAGTTGCGGCCCGTGCGCGACGACTTGAAGTTCGTCAGCAGGTCGGTGCGCCCATTCTCCAGCAGCTTCGCCATCTGCTCGCGCGCGATTTCCTGCTGCAGGATCACCTTGCCCGAACGGAAGTCGCACGTCTTCGGATTCGCGACGGAGTTCTCGCAGACATAGCTCATGCCGTGCTCGAACACCTTCCCGCCGCACTTCGGACACGCGCCGACCGGCGTTTGCTCGGAGAAGTCCGGCGCTTCGCCGTCTTCGCCGCCCTGGTCCTGGCCGAAGTCGAACTCGAGCTTGTAGTTCTTCGTCTCGTCGTCGAACGAAAGCTTGAGGATCGCCGAAAACGGACGGCCCATCTTGCTGCGGAAACCGGAAAGAGGACCGATTTGCTTCTTCTGCATAAGCTCTTCGACTTCCTCGATTTCGAACTGCCGGCCGCCCGGAATCTTCGAGATCGAGAACTCGCACTTCGTGCAGGCGAAGCGCCGGTAGTTTTCCTTCACCTGGCCGCCGCAATTGGGGCAGGGCGTTTGCAGCGTCGCGTAGTCACCGGGAATCGTGTCAGAGTCGTACTCCTTCGCGCGCTTCACGATGGTCTGCGTCATGCGGGCGATTTCCTGCATGAACGCGTCGCGCTGCAGCTTGCCGCGCTCCATCTGCGACAGCTTGTATTCCCATTCGCCCGTCAGTTCCGGCGCGGTCAGTTCCTTCACGTCGAGGCCGCGCAGCAGCGTCATCAGCTGGAAAGCCTTCGCGGTCGGAATCAGTTCGCGGCCTTCGCGGACCAGATACTTTTCACCCAGCAGACCTTCGATGATGGCCGCGCGCGTTGCCGGCGTACCGAGCCCCTTCGCAGCCATTGCCTCGCGCAGTTCATCGTCTTCGACGAGCTTGCCCGCGCCTTCCATCGCCGACAGCAGCGTTGCTTCGTTGTAGCGTGCGGGCGGTTTCGTCACGAGTTGCTGCGCGGCGATCTTGTCCGTCTTGACCTTCTCGCCCTTCTGAACGGGGACGAGATTCGCGTCCTCGCCGGCCGTCTCGCGGCCATAGATCTGCAGCCAGCCCGGCTCGACGAGCACCTTGCCTTCAGTCTTGAAATGATGGCCGACGACTTCCGTAATACGCGTGGTCACGCGGAACTCGGCAGCCGGGAAGAACACCGCGAGGAAGCGCTTGACGACGAGGTCGTACAGCTTCTGCTCGGGCTCGGAGAGCGCCTTCGGCGCCTGCAGCGTCGGGATGATAGCGAAGTGATCAGTGATCTTCGAATTGTCGAAGATGCGCTTGTTCGGCTTCACCCAGCCCTTGTCGAGCACCTGCTTCGCGTACGGCAGATAGTTGTTGCTCTCCTTGAGCATCTCCAACGTGTGCGCGACCGTCTCCAGGTAGTCTTCCGGCAGCGCGCGCGCGTCGGTACGGGGATAGGTCAGCACCTTGTGCTTTTCGTACAGCGCCTGGGCGAGCCCGAGCGTGTTCTTGGCCGAAAAGCCGAAACGTCCGTTGGCTTCGCGCTGCAGACTGGTGAGGTCGAAGAGCGCCGGCGACAGTTGCGTCGACGGCTTCGACTCTTCCGTCACGATGCCCGTCTGGCCGCGGCAGGCGGCGACGATCGTTTCGGCAGCCGGCAGGCTCCAGAGGCGCGAATCGCGCTTTTCCGGATCGAACTCGTCTTTCTTGAACTTCGGGTCGTACCAGCGGCCTTCGTAGAAGCCCGCCGCGCAGACGAATTCCGCCTTCACTTCCCAATAGTCGCGCGGCACGAAACGGCGAATCTTTTCTTCGCGCTCGACGACGATCGACAGCGTCGGTGTCTGCACGCGGCCGACGGTGGTCAGGAAAAAGCCGCCGCCCTTGCTGTTGAACGCGGTCATCGCGCGCGTGCCGTTGATGCCGACCAGCCAGTCCGCTTCCGAGCGGCAGCGTGCGGCGTCCGCGAGCGGCTGCATATCGTTGTCGCTGCGCAGTTGCGCGAAGCCGTCGCGGATCGCGGCGGGCGTCATCGACTGCAGCCACAGGCGCTGCACCGGCTGCTTCGCTTTTGCGTGCTGCGCGATCAGGCGGAAAATGAGTTCACCCTCGCGCCCCGCGTCACATGCGTTGATCAGGCGATCGACGTCTTTGCGCTTGATCAGCCTGTTCAGGACTTTCAGCCGCGACTCGCTTTTCGCGATTGGATGCAGGTCGAAATGCGGCGGAATAACGGGGAGATTGGCGAAACTCCATTTTCCCCGTTTGACTTCATATTCTTCCGGCGCAGCGATCTCCACGAGATGGCCAACCGCCGACGAAAGGACGAAATCGTCGTTTTCGAAGTACTCGTCATGCTTGGTAAAACCGCCCAAAGCCCGTGCGATGTCGTTCGCGACGGATGGCTTTTCGGCGATGATCAGTGCTTTGGACATGACTGAAAATATATTGGTGGGTTCGGGCTGGGACCTCGGGTTTTCCAACCCGGGTTTGGCACCCATTAACGACCGCTTTATAGCACACGCCGCCGCAACGGCAACCGGTGGGCCCAAAAAAGCGGGTCATCTTAATTGCGCCCAGATCAATTGGGCAAGCGCGTGACAGGCGCTACAGAAGGCGGTTTCGCGTCCGTCCCGAGCCGTTTTCCCGTATCGCGCAACGATTTTTGCAAATGCCGTGTCGCACTCGCCCGCGAGTTTGAAAACGGGGCCGGGACAATCCCGGCTTTTCACGAACGTTTCAGGCTTCGAGCAGAGCCGGGCGCATTTTCGGCGCGCCCTTAACGCCGGGCAGCGCGGTCAGATCGACCAGCATCCGCTCGACAATCGCCGCCTGCGGCAAGACCGTTCCAAAAAAACGGGTAGTCACGCTGTCTTCTATAAGAATTGTGGGGAAATTCTCAACGTCAAGGTCGTCGAAACGGTCGGCGTGAGTCTCGATATCGATCCATGCGAAGCAAATATCCGGATGTCTGTCCGCGAGCGTGTCGAACGCGGTGCGGTACTCGCGGCAGGTCCCGCACCATTCCGCACACAAACACGCAACGAAAAGCGTCTCCCCGTCATTCACGAGCTCGGCGATCCGTTTCGCGTCGGTGTCCAGGTTCAGCGCGGGCATGGCGGTTTCCTTCGGTATTGCATGGGTTATTTGGCGCGAATGTAGCACGAGGCGTCACCCGCTGCGCGCTGCGCGGACGTACCGGCCGCCGGGCAGCGCACAGAGTTCGCCCGCCAGTTCGAGCCGCAGCAGCGTGCTTTGCAGCAGCGTGTCGTCCATGTCGGTGCGTTCGGCCAGGATTTCAAGCGTGGCGGGCGCGTGGCCGAGCGCATCGAGCAGGCGTCTGGCCTCCGCCGGCACTGGCGTCCCGCTTTCTGGCAGGGTGCCGTCCTCGGCGTGAGACGGCTTCGCGACTGCCGGGAGCCGCGGCGCTTGCGCGGGCGCAGGCGGCGGCGGAGCGGCAAACCCAAGCTCCTCGAGCACCTCTTCCGGCGTTTCGACGAGTTTCGCACCCTGTTTGATCATCCGGTGGCAGCCGCGCGCGAGCGGCGCGTGGATGGAACCCGGAATCGCGAACACGTCGCGCCCCATCTCGTTCGCGAACCGTGCCGTAATCAGCGAGCCGGAGCGCATCGCCGCCTCGACGACCAGCACGCCGCCGACGAGACCCGCGATCAGCCGGTTACGCTGCGGAAAATTGGCGGACCTAGCGGGCGTGCCGAGCGGCCATTCCGACACGATCGCGCCGTGTCCGGCAATCTGGTGCGCCAGCGCGTGATGCGAGCCGGGGTAGACGAGATCCGCGCCCGTGCCGATGACGGCGACCGTGCTGCCACGCCCTTGAAGCGCGCCGCGATGCGCCGCGCCATCGACGCCCGACGCAAGCCCTGACACCACAGTCAATCCCGCGTCCGAAAAGGCGCGGGCGAAGCGGGTCGCGTCTTCGATACCCTGCGGCGTCGCGCTGCGGCTGCCGACTACGGCGATGCTGCGCGCGTGCATCAGTTCGACCCGTCCCTTTACATATAGCAGCGGCGGCGGATCGGGCATGGTCAGCAAAAGAGGCGGATAAGCGGGGTCGTCGAGCGTGACGAGCACGTTGCCGGGCGATTCGCGCCACGCCCGCACCGCGTCGAGCTGCGCGGGAAAGTCCGCGGGCGGCGGCGCAAGCGCGGCCCGGGCGGTGGCTTCATCGGTGACCTCTGCGAGTGCCGCGAATGTCTGCGATAACACGGCTTCGGGTAGCCCGAAGGCCGCGAGCAAGCGGCGCAGGGCGGCAGGGTTCAGACCCGGCGCCGTCGAAAGCCGCAACCAGGCGGCGAGTTCCTGGTCTGTCAAGGGAAGCGTCTGCATGGCGGGCGTCCTCGTGCACGGCAACCGGCCTTTCAGTCGCCATGCTAAAATTTTCATCATCCGAAATATTCCGAAACCACTGCTGCGCCGCGCCCGCGCGAGCCTGCGGACATGCGCTCGAACGTCGAACTGGCGTTGAATCAACACGGTTCGGCCACTATCTATCCTGTGCGTGTCGCGCCTGGCGAACAACCTGGCCGAATGGCCAATCGCGCGACCTGTTCAACCGCGGCGGCGCCCAATCAATTTCAGGACCATGGCTTTACTCAACATCCTCAACTACCCGGACAAGCGTCTGCACAAGGTCGCGAAGCCGGTCGAAAAGGTCAATGACCGTATCCGCAAGCTCGTTGCCGACATGGCCGAGACGATGTACGCCGCGCCCGGCGTAGGGCTCGCCGCGACGCAGGTGGACGTGCACGAGCGCGTGATCGTGATCGACATATCCGATGCGCACGACGAACTGCGCGCCTTCATCAACCCGGAGATCATCTGGTCGAGCGACGAGAGGAAGATCCACGAAGAAGGCTGTCTCTCCGTGCCGGGCATCTACGACAACGTCGAGCGCGCCGAGCAGGTGCGCGTGCGCGCGCTGAACGAGAAGGGCGAAACGTTCGAACTGGATTGCGAAGGGCTGCTCGCCGTCTGCATCCAGCATGAAATGGATCACCTGATGGGCAAGGTGTTCGTCGAGTATCTGTCGCCGCTCAAGCAGACGCGCATCAAGAGCAAGATGAAAAAGCTCGCGCACGCGATGTGACGCGTTTTCCGACCGCTTTCGCTATCAGCACATGAGTCATTCGTTGCGCGTCATCTTCGCCGGCACGCCGGAATTCGCCGCTGCGGCGCTCGCCGCGATCCACGCGGCCGGCTTCCCGGTGCCGCTCGTCCTGACCCAGCCGGACCGCCCGGCCGGCCGCGGCATGAAATTGCAGGCAAGCCCGGTCAAGCGTTACGCGCAGGAGCACGGCATCGAGGTCGCGCAGCCGCCTTCGCTGCGCCGTAACGGCAAGTTCCCGGCCGAAGCCACGGCCGCCATCGACCAGTTGCGCGCTACGCCGCACGACGTCATGGTGGTGGCGGCCTACGGCCTGCTGTTGCCGCAGGAAGTGCTCGACATCGCGCCGCATGGGTGCATCAACATTCACGCTTCGTTGCTGCCGCGCTGGCGCGGCGCGGCGCCGATTCACCGCGCAATCGAAGCGGGCGACGCCGAAACGGGTATCACGCTGATGCAGATGGACGCGGGCCTCGACACGGGCGCGATGATTTCCGAAGTGCGTACGCCGATCCACGACAGCGACACGACGGCGACGCTGCATGACCGTCTCGCCGAAGCGGGCGCGAAGCTGATCGTCGACGCGCTGATCGAACTGGAGCGCAGCGGCAAGCTCGCCGCGACGCCTCAGCCTGCCGACGGTGCAACGTACGCCGAGAAGATCGGCAAACACGAAGCGGCGCTCGACTGGCGGCGCCCGGCGGTCGAACTCGCCCGCCAGGTTCGCGCGTTCGACCCGTTCCCCAGCGGCGCGGCGACGCTCGACGGCACGGTGCTGAAAATCTGGTCCGCTGCGCCGATCGACGCCCCGAGCCGGGCCGAACCCGGCACGATCGTCGATGTATCGCCCGACGGGGTCGTCGTGGCATGCGGCGACGGCGCGTTGCGCATCACGCAACTGCAGAAACCCGGCGGCAAACGCCTGCCGGTGCGCGATTTCCTTGCCGGCTCGACGCTTGCCACGGGCCAGCGGTTCTACCTCGCGCAATCACAATAACGGCGCGCGTTCCGTCGCACCATCTGCCGTTCGGCCAGGGCGCGCCGCGTTCGTGCGGCGCGTTAAAATCTTCGGTGCAACTCCGCCTGAAGAGGATTCCATGTTCGGCATCACCCATTTTGAGTTCTTCGTCGTCGCTGTTTTTCTGCTCAACGTCACGCCCGGTCCCGACACCGCTTATATCGTCGGCCGAAGCGTCGCGCAGGGGCGCGGCGCTGGGCTGATGTCGGCGCTCGGCATCTCGGCCGGGTGCTGCGTGCACTCGCTCGCGTGCGCGTTCGGACTGACCGCGCTGCTGGCTGCATCGGCCACGGCGTTCACGGTGATCAAGTTCGTCGGCGCGATCTATCTCGTGTATCTCGGCGTGCGCCTCATTCTGGTGAAGCCGGAAGCCGGCCAGGCCACGGGCGAAACGCGCTCGCCCGGCGCGCCGAAATCGTTGCGCCAGCTCTTCATGCAAGGTTTCTGGACCAATGTGCTGAATCCGAAGGTCGTGCTGTTCTTCGTGTCGTTTTTTCCGCAGTTCGTGACCGCGGACAGCACCAATAAGATCCTGGCGTTTCTCACCCTCGGCGTCGTGTTCGTAGTGATGAGCATGGCGTGGAACAGCTTTGTCGCGTGGATTGCTGGCAGCGTCACGCGCCGGTTCTCCGGCAAGCCCGGCGTCAAGAAATGGCTGGACCGTACCGTCGGCAGCGCATTCGTCGGACTGGGAATCAGGCTCGCCACGGCAACGCGATGATTGAATTTTTCGCGCTCGCCCATATCTAACAAATTGCTTACAATCATTCGCCGCGAACAGGCGGCACGGATATAGAACCGCGTGGCGGGCAAGGAGTGTTTGAAATGTTCAACTGGGTGAAAACCGCGATGCTGATGGCCGCGATCACGGCACTCTTCGTCGTAATTGGCGGCATGATCGGCGGCCAGCGCGGCATGATGCTCGCGTTGCTGATCGCGCTCGGGATGAATTTCTTCTCGTACTGGTTTTCGGACAAGATGGTTCTGCGCATGTACAACGCGCAGGAAGTCGACGAAACGAGTGCGCCGCAGTTCTACCGGATGGTGCGCGAACTCTCGACGCGCGCCAATCTGCCGATGCCGCGCGTCTACCTGATCGACGAAGACCAGCCGAATGCCTTCGCAACGGGCCGCAATCCGGAACACGCGGCCGTCGCCGCGACGACAGGCATTCTGCGCGTGCTGTCCGAACGCGAAATGCGCGGCGTGATGGCGCACGAACTGGCGCATGTAAAGCACCGCGACATTCTAATCTCGACCATTTCGGCGACGATGGCGGGCGCGATCTCGGCGCTCGCGAACTTCGCGATGTTCTTCGGCGGACGCGACGAGAATGGCCGTCCGTCGAATCCGATCGCGAGCATCGCCGTCGCGCTGCTTGCGCCTATCGCGGGCGCGCTGATCCAGATGGCGATTTCCCGCGCGCGTGAATTCGAAGCGGACCGTGGCGGCGCGCAGATTTCGGGCGATCCGCAAGCGCTTGCGTCGGCGCTGGACAAGATTCATCGGTACGCGAACGGCATCCCGTTCCCGACGGCCGAGGCGCACCCGGCCACCGCACAGATGATGATCATGAATCCGCTGTCGGGCGGCGGCATCGCGAACCTTTTCTCGACGCACCCGGCCACCGAGGAGCGCATTGCGCGTCTGATGGAAATGGCGCGTACGGGACGTTTCGACTAAGCGGACTGGCCGGGCTCGGCCGGACTTTCGCGGCAGCAGTGCAAAGGGGCGAGTTCAACTCGCCCCTTTTTCCTTTCAAATTCGCATTGCACGGCCTTATGCCACCGGCCCGTGACCCGCGTCACGCTACAATGTGGCGTTTGCGCGACACTTTCCATGCGCGCCCGTTTTCCGCCTCTTCATGATCCGAAAGCCTTCCAAGCCTGCTTCGCCGCAGCGTTCGCGCGACTCCCGTCTGCCGGCGCTGCATCTAGCGCCCGAATCCCTCGGCTTCGCGCTCGACTGCGCGGCGCAAGCCATTGGCGCCGTTCGCCAGGGCGCGGCGTTGCCGGCCGCGTTGCAGTCGATCTTCATGTCGTTGCCGGAGGGCGCCGCGACGACATCGCGCGGCGCCGTGCAGGACATCGCATACCGGACCATGCGCCGGCTCGGCACAGCCGAGTGGCTGGTCGCGAAACTCGTGCGCAAGGCACCGCCCCCGCATATCGCGCATGTACTCGCGTGCGCGCTCGCATTGCTGACCGATGAAGAGAGCAACGCAGCCTATGCGCCGTTCACAGTCGTCGATCAGGCTGTGGACGCGATTGGCGCGCGGCGCGAGTTCGCGTTTGCGAAAGGGTTGGTCAACGCAGTGCTGCGCAACTTCTTGCGCGAGCGCGAGGCGTTGCTAGCCGATGCACAGAACGACGCCGTCGCTCACTGGAACTACCCCGTCTGGTGGATCGACGCCGTACGCAACGCATGGCCCGATACATGGCAGGACATGCTTGCCGTGGGCAACAGCCAGGGTCCGCTGACGCTGCGCGTGAACGCGCGCCGCTCCACTGTCGAGGCCTATCTGCAAACGTTGCGCGAGCATCAGATTGCCGCGATTCAGGCAGGCGACCATGCTGTGCGTCTAGACACGCCGATGCCCGTCGACCGCATTCCCGGTTTCAGCGAAGGCGTCGTCTCGGTGCAGGACGCAGGCGCGCAACTTGCCGCTCAGTGGCTCGGCGTGCGCGACGGCATGCGCGTGCTGGATGCATGCGCGGCGCCCGGCGGCAAGACGGGACATCTGCTCGAACTCGCCGACATTGATCTGATCGCGCTCGAAAGCGACGCGACGCGCGCGCGACGCATCGGCGAAAACCTGCAGCGTTTGGGTTTGCAAGCGCATGTGCGGGTCGGCGATGCAGGCAATCCGGCGCAATGGCACGACGCCGCCGATCAACCCTTCGATCGCATTCTCGCCGACGTGCCCTGCTCGGCTTCGGGCATCGTGCGCCGTCATCCGGATATCCGCTGGCTGCGCCGCGCGTCGGACATTCCCGCGCTCGTCGAAGAACAGCGCCGCATTCTCGAAGCGCTGTGGCCGCTCGTCAAAACGGGCGGCGAATTGCTGTACGTTACGTGCTCGATCTTTCCCGAAGAAGGCGAGTTGCAGGCTCAGTGGTTTGGAAACCAGCACGCGGATGCGGTACGATTGGACGCGCCGGGGCAACTGCTCCCAGCAGTCGCCCGCGCGCCCGCCGACGTGTCGGCTGGTTCCCGCGCCGGACAAAGCACTGGTTCGAGCTTAGACCACGACGGATTCTTCTACGCGCGCTTTCAGAAACGGTGATCATCAAACGCTTTCTTCCGCTTCGGCTCGTGGCCGCGCTCTGGATTGCGCTGGCCCTTTGCCTCACGGCAGCCGGGCCGGCGCGAGCCGAATCGATCGCCGTGCAGCGTGCGTCCCTGCAATCCGACGGCAGCGGCTGGAGCCTCGATGCGCGTTTCGAGTTCGAGCTGAACAGCAATCTCGAAGACGCCGTCAACAAGGGCATACCGGTTTACTTCACAACGGACTTCGAATTGAGCCGGCCCCGCTGGTACTGGTTCGACGAACAGCCTGTGAGCGTCTCGCAAAGCATCCGGCTTTCCTTCCAGCCGCTCACGCGCGAGTACCGCGTATCGACAGGCGGTTTGCAGCTCGGCTTCGCTTCGCTGAACGAGGCGCTGTCCGTTATCAAGCATGTCACGTCATGGCATGTGATCGATCGCAATCAGGTTCATCCGGGAGAAACGTACACTGCATCGGTGCGCATGCAGCTCGATATCGCATTGATGCCCAAGCCGTTCCAGATCGACGCGGTCAACAACCGCGACTGGAATCTCGCTTCCGACTGGAAGCGCTTTACCTTCACGGTGACCGAACGTGCTAAATAAAGTACGCCGCGCCACCAGTGTCGGCAGCCTCGTCCTGCGGGTGCTGGTGTCGACGGTGGCCGTCACGGCCGTCCTGCTGCTCGTGCTGCTCGCAGCCGCGAGCGCGAATACCGAGTTCTTCGATCGCTACTACGGCTGGCTCTATGCCGCCAACGTCGTCGTCGCGCTGATCTTCATGCTGATCGTCGCGGTGCTCGTCGTCATCATCGTCACGCGATTACGCAAGGGCAAGTTCGGCACGCGGCTGCTGGCGAAGCTCGCGTTCTTCTTCGCGCTGGTCGGCGTGGTGCCGGGTGGCATCATCTACATCGTGTCGTATCAGTTCGTGTCGCGCAGTATCGAGTCGTGGTTCGACGTGAATGTCGAAACGGCGTTGACCTCCGGGCTGAATCTCGGACGCGGCATGCTCGACGCGTCGCTGTCCGATCTGCAAACCAAAGGCCGCCTGATGGCCGAGCAGCTCGCGAGCGCGGATTCCGCGGGCACGACACTCACGCTCTTGCGTTTGCGCGATCAGTTCGGCGTGCAGGATGCGACGATCGTCGAGCCGTCGCGCAGTATGTCGGGCCCGACGCCGGATATGCACGTGGTCGCGCAGGCGACCAGCAACTACGCGTCGCTGGTGCCTAGCGATCTACCCACGCCGATCATGATCGAGCAGGCGCGTGGTCGCGGCTTTGCGTCGATCGAAGGTGAAGTGGACGGCGATCCGACGGCGCGCGGCGCGAAGGGCGCATTACGTCTGCGCATCGTGCAGCGCATTCCGGACGCCAACGCCTCGCAGTTGCAGCCGACCGAGCGCTTCCTGCAACTCACGCAGCCCGTGTCGCAATCATTGGCGCGCAACGCGGATGCCGTGCAGCGCGCGTATCGCGAGTATCAGGAGAAAGCGATCGGGCGCACGGGCTTGCGCAAGATGTATATCGGCACGCTGACGCTCGCGCTGTTCCTCGCGACCTTCATCGCGATGATGCTGGCGCTCGCGCTCGGCAATCAGCTCGCGCGGCCGCTGTTCCTGCTCGCGCAGGGCACGAAGGAAGTGACGGAAGGCGACTACACGCCAAAGCGCGAGATAAAGTCGCGCGATGAGCTCGGCTTCCTCACGCAGTCGTTCAACGCGATGACACGGCAGCTGTCGGAAGCTCGCGCAGCCGTCGAAGCGAACCGCATCGCGCTCGAACATTCGAAGGCCTACCTCGAAAGCATTCTTGCGAACCTGACAGCGGGCGTGTTCGTGTTCGACCGGCAGTTTCGCCTGACGACGGCCAATCGCGGCGCGGAGCGTATCTTCGGTCAGCCGTTCGCGTCGCTGTTCGGTTCGTCGCTGGATCGCATCAGCGTGTTGAGCGAATTCGGCGCGATGGTGCGTAAGGCGTTTGCGGATCTCGAAGCGGCAGGTGGCGGCGATCAGGACGACACCGGACACTGGCAGCAGCAGATGTCGCTGCAGGTTCCGGGCGAAGCCGATCCGCTGACGCTGCTCGTGCGCGGCGCGCGGCTCGTGTCGGCGGCGGGCAGCGACAGCGACGATGAAGAGACGTCCGGTTACGTCGTCGTGTTCGACGATATTTCCGACGTGATCTCCGCGCAGCGTTCGATCGCATGGGGCGAAGTCGCGCGGCGTCTCGCGCACGAGATCAAGAATCCTCTTACGCCGATCCAGCTTTCGGCGGAGCGCTTGCAGATGAAGCTTACTGACAAGCTCTCGCCATCGGATGCAGACGTATTGAAACGCGGTGCCACTACAATCGTGAATCAGGTCGCCGCGATGAAGCAGATGGTCGACGATTTCCGCGACTACGCGCGCACGCCGCCTGCCGTGCTTTCGAATCTGCAACTGAACGAACTGGTCAGCGAAGTGCTGACGCTGTATGGAATCGAAGAAGGCAAGACGCCGATTGTCGTCGAATTGGCGGACTTGCCCGTTATACGAGGTGACGCGACGCAATTGCGTCAGGTGATTCATAACCTGCTGCAGAACGCACAGGACGCTGTCGCCGATATCGGGCAACCGCGTGTGTTGCTCGAGACGAGGACAGTAGAATATGGCGATCCCGACGCAGAGGGCAAAGTGAGCGTCGCGGTGCGATTGACCGTGTCGGACAACGGTCCGGGCTTCCCCGCGCGCATCCTAACGCGCGCGTTCGAACCTTACGTGACGACCAAGGCCAAAGGAACAGGTCTTGGACTCGCCATGGTCAAGAAGATCGTCGATGAACACGGTGCACGAATCGATATTCGCAACCGCCTGAAGGCGGGCGATGTGATCGAAGGCGCGCAAATTTCGATCCTCTTCCTACAACTCGCAGACAACAAGGCTGCGGCGCCTGGAAGCGGGCCGCAGGCGGTGCACGGCAGTGGCGGTGCATCGCAGGGAAAGACAAAAGCAACAGTGCAGACAAGGGCAGCTTAAATGGCAACCATCCTGGTGGTAGATGATGAAATGGGCATCCGGGAATTGCTCTCGGAGATCCTGAGCGACGAAGGGCATGTCGTGGAGGTCGCGGAGAACGCGCAGGAGGCGCGCGACTACCGGCAACGCCTGGCACCCGATCTGGTGCTGCTCGACATCTGGATGCCCGATACCGATGGCGTCACGTTGCTCAAGGAATGGGCCGCGCAAGCGCTACTCACGATGCCCGTCATCATGATGTCAGGTCACGCGACCATCGATACGGCGGTCGAAGCGACCAAGATCGGCGCGCTCAACTTCCTTGAAAAGCCGATCGCGCTGCAGAAGCTGCTGAAGGCCGTCGAGCAGGGACTCGCGCGCGGCAGCGCGGCGCCCGCGGCGGGCGGCATGGCAGCGAAGCCGGCGATAGCGACGAATGCTTCGGCGGTGGCATCGGCGGCTGCGCTGCCGATGATGTCGGCGGACAGTCTGAGCGGCGGCATGCTGTCCGCGCAGACGGCGTCGATTTCATTCGACATTCCGCTGCGCGACGCCCGCGATGCCTTCGAGCGCGCGTACTTCGAGTATCACCTCGCGCGCGAGAACGGCAGCATGACGCGCGTTGCTGAAAAGACGGGGCTCGAGCGAACGCATCTGTATCGCAAGCTCAAGCAGCTCGGCGTCGATCTCGGCAAGAACAAGGGCGAATAAACGCGGTTCAAGTTTTTTTCGGGAGGGGCTTGAGAAAGCCAAAAGTGCTTGCTATACTCTCGCTTCTTCGTTGGCCCGGTAGCTCAGTTGGTAGAGCAGCGGATTGAAAATCCGCGTGTCGGTGGTTCGATTCCGCCCCAGGCCACCAGGATTCAGCCCCAGGAAATCGCAAGATTCCTGGGGCTTTTCCTATTTGCGGGCAAGATGTCGTTCGCTGCGTGGGATGAGCGGCGCAGCGGCCGCGAGCGAGCCTCGGCGGCGCATGATAAAATCCCGCTGTATCAAGGACTTGCCACGTGTTCTTCGCAAGTCCTTTTTCGTTTCAGGTCCAAGGCATCGTGTAGCGTGAAACGCTCTGGCGGACGATCAGCGGTATAAGCCACAGCAGATTGGCGCGCGAAAGCAGCCGCCTATACTGCTTGAGCCAACGTCCGTGCCGGCCAGCGCCGAAGGGTCTCAAACAGGTCGCGAGGCCGGCCGCGAGTCGCCGCTCGCGCGCGGCCGCTGGCGCACGCAATCAACCTACACGGAGTTTCACGGTGACCCGCAAAGACGCCAAGAGTAGCGCGCTCGTGCTGTTTTCCGGTGGCCAGGATTCGGCCACGTGTCTCGCCTGGGCGCTGGATCGATTTGAAACGGTCGAAACGCTGGGTTTCGACTACGGCCAGCGACATCGCGTCGAACTCGAATGCCGCGAGGGATTTCGCAGCGCAGTTGCGCGTACGTTCCCCGAGTGGGGCGAGCGGCTCGGCGACGATCACATGATCGATCTGTCAGTGCTCGGCTCGATCAGCGATACCGCGATGACGCGCGAGATCGAGATCCACGCAGCGTCGAACGGCCTGCCGAATACATTCGTGCCCGGCCGCAATCTGATGTTCATGACGATCGCGGCGGCCATTGGGTATCGGCGCGGATTGCGCGTGCTGGTCGGCGGCATGTGCGAGACGGATTTCTCCGGCTACCCGGATTGCCGCGACGACACGATGAAAGCGCTGCAAGTCGCGCTGAACCTCGGCATGGACAGCCGCTTCGTGCTGGAGACGCCGCTGATGTGGATCGACAAGGCCGACACGTGGCGCCTCGCGCATGAGCTGGGCGGCGAAGAACTGGTCGAACTGATTCGCGTCGAGACGCACACGTGTTATCTCGGCGAGCGCGCGGAACTGCATGCGTGGGGCTTCGGGTGTGGCGAGTGCCCTGCATGCCGTTTGCGCAAGCGCGGTTACGAAGCGTATCTGAACGGCGAACAGGTCACGGAACCCGCTTGAACGGCGGTCGCAAGCAACAGCAAGCGGCACAAGCGCACATCAACAGAGCTTCACGGAGCATCGGGCAGAAAGCAGCATGACGTACGCGGTCAAGGAAATCTTCTACACGTTGCAGGGCGAGGGCGCGAACGCCGGACGCCCGGCCGTGTTTTGCCGGTTCGCCGGATGCAACCTGTGGTCGGGCCGCGAAGAAGATCGCGCCGACGCGGTGTGCCAGTTCTGCGATACCGACTTCGTCGGCACCGACGGCGAGAACGGCGGCAAATTCCGCACGCCTGAAGAGCTCGCGGCGAAGATTGCTTCGTTGTGGCCCGAAGGCGAAGGCCAGCGTTTTGTGGTGTGCACGGGCGGCGAGCCGATGCTGCAGATCGATCAGCCGCTCGTCGATGCATTGCACGCACAAGGCTTTGAAATCGCGATCGAAACGAACGGTTCACTGCCCGTGCTCGACACGATCGACTGGATCTGCGTGAGCCCGAAGGCTGACGCACCGCTCGTGCAGACCAGAGGCAACGAACTGAAAGTAGTCGTGCCGCAAGAAAACCAGCGTCTCGCCGACTATGCGAAGCTCGACTTCGACTATTTTCTCGTCCAGCCGATGGACGGCCCGTCGCGCGATATCAATACGAAGCTCGCCATCGACTGGTGTAAGCGTCATCCGCAATGGCGGCTGTCGATGCAGACTCACAAGTACCTGAACATTCCCTGATTTGCCGTGCTGACGATTACACGAAAACTCGAATTCGACGCGGGTCACCGCATTCCCGATCACCGCAGCCAGTGCCGCAACCTGCACGGCCATCGCTACGTGCTCGAAATCACGCTGCAAGGCGACCTCGTCGAAACGGAAGGTGCGCCGGATCGCGGCATGGTGATGGATTTCGCCGACGTGAAGGCGCTCGCGAACGAGCACCTCGTCGACAAGTGGGATCACGCGTTTCTCGTCTATGAAGGCGATACGCAGGTGCGCGGCTTTCTCGAATCGATGGCGGGCCACAAGACGATCGTGCTCGACCGCATTCCGACCGTCGAAAACCTCGCCGCCGTCGCGTTCGACATTCTCGCGAACGTCTACGACGCGCACTACGGCGTCAATCTGCGGCTGCATAAGGTGCGTCTCTATGAGACGCCGAATTGCTGGGCCGACGTCGTCCGCGACTAAACGGGTTATTGTCACGGTATGATCGTTTCGATAACCACACGGAGCGAGACATGCCGGTCACCGCGCTACGCTGCGGGCTCGACGCCCGCCAACATCCTCTAGTTGTTGACGTCGGCCTTTCGGGCCGCGTCGTCTTTTGCTCCAGCCTGATTGCGGCCACGCCTCACATCAACGGAGACGCGCGATGAGCACCTTCACGAATCCACTCAAGCTGCGTCTCAAGGACCCGGACCCGCTGTTCGGCCTATGGCTGTCGCTGGGCAGCGATAGCGCTGCGGAAGCGCTCGCGCACGCCGGTTTCGACTGGCTGCTGATCGACATGGAGCATGCGCCCAACGACAGCAGCGACGTCACCGGCCAATTGCGCGCGATTGCTGCGGCGCATCTGCCGACCGAGCCTGTCGTGCGTCTGCCCGCCGTCGAGCCGTGGCTCGTCAAGCGCGTGCTCGATGCGGGCGCGCGCACGCTGATGTTTCCGAACATCGAGACGGCCGACGAAGCGGCTCATGCCGTGCGCCTGACGCAATACGCGACGGCTGATGCACCCGATGGTCTACGCGGGGTCGCCGGCGCTGTGCGCGCTGCGGCTTATGGCATGCGGCGCGATTATCTGCAGAACGCGAACGCGCAGATCGCGAACATCGTGCAGATCGAATCGCAACGCGCGCTCGCAAATCTGGAGCAGATCGCGGCGACGCAGGGCATCGATTGCCTGTTCGTCGGACCGGCGGATCTCGCGGCGAGCCTCGGTCATCTCGGCGACTCGAAACACCCTGAAGTGCAGGACGCGATGAAGCATATTCTGGACGTCGCGCATCGTGCGCGTGTCGCGACGGGCATCTTCGCGATGGACGTCGCGAGCGCGCGGCAATACCGGTCGGAAGGCTTTCGCTTCATCGCGCTGGCCGCCGATGTGATGTGGCTGTTGCGCACCACGCGACAGGCACTGCAGGAGGCTCGGTCATGAAGCTGTTGTCGTTACGCGCGATGCGCATTGCAAGCCGTGCCATCGTGCTGACCGCTCTGACGGCGGGCGCGGCGGCACAGGCGCAGAGCAAGACGCCACCCGCGTCGGATATGGAAACGCAAACGGCCGTTGCCGATTACAACGCGGGCAATTTCACCTCCGCGCTCGCCGAGTTTCGCAAGGCCGCGCAGCGCGGCAGCCGCCTCGCCGAGTTCAACTACGCGATGATGCTGCTCAACGGCGAGGGCGCCCCTGCGAATGTCGAAGAAGGCAAGAAGTGGCTGCGCAAAGCCGCCGACGCGAACATGTCGCACGCGCAATACGTGTACGGCAAGATGTACGACGATGGCGAGTTCGTCGGGCGCGATCCTGCGGAAGCGCATCAATGGTTTCTGAAGGCTGCGCAGCAAGGGCATATCCAGGCCGAGCTGGCGCTGGCGAACCAGTTTCTCGATGGGCGCGGCACCGCGCGTGATAACCAGCAGGCGTTCTTCTGGTACAAGAAGGCGGCCGAGGGCGGCGACATGACCGCGCAGTACGTGACGGGCTCGTTCTACGAGCGCGGCGGCGATGGCGTGACGCAGAACCTGAACGTCGCGCGAGCCTATTACGCCGCGGCGGCCGCGCAGGGCGACCCGGCGGCGCGGCTCAAATATCAGCAGCTCAGCACCCAGTTACGCGAATCGCATGAAGCGAAGCCGCAATGAAAAACGGCGCCTGAAAACTTCAGGCGCCGTTTTGTTTTGCATGTCCGTATTGTTGGTGCTGTCGGGTCAGCTTTGCATCAGACGCTTCTGTCGCGCGACGCTCATGATGAGCCCGATCGCGAAACCGAGCGTCGTCAGCGCGGTGCCGCCGTAGCTCATGAACGGCAACGGCACGCCGACCACGGGAAGAATCCCGCTCACCATACCGATGTTCACGAACGCGTAGGTGAAGAACGCCATCGTCAGCGAGCCGGCCAGTAATCGGCCGAATAGCGTCGCGCCGTTCGCCGCGATGTACAACCCGCGCGCGATCAGCGCCATATAGAGCGTCAACAACACTATGCCGCCTGCCAGGCCGAACTCCTCGGAGAACACCGCGAAGATGAAGTCAGTGTGTTTCTCGGGAATGAACTCGAGGTGCGCCTGCGTGCCCTTCAACCAGCCCTTGCCAAGCGGGCCGCCCGAGCCGATCGCGATGACGGCCTGAATGGTGTGGAAGCCTTTGCCCAATGGGTCCGACGTCGGATCGAGCAGCGTGCAGATGCGGTGCTTCTGGTAGTCATGCATCAGCGGCCATTGCACTTCGGGCTGACAGATCTTGTCCTGGAACGTCGCGATTGCGCCGACAGCAATCACGCCTGCAATCAACACAGGGACGATCAGCTTGAAGCTCAGCCCCGCGAAATAGATGACGAAGAAGCCCGCTGCGAACACGAGCACGGCCGTGCCGAGGTCGGGCTGCTTCGCGATCAGCCCGACGGGCACCGCGAGAATTAGCACGCCGACGATGTAATCCCACCAGCGGATGTTGCCTTCGCGGCGCTGGTAGTACCACGCGAGCATCAGCGGGGTCGCGATCTTGAGAATCTCCGATGGCTGGATCACCACGCCGACGTTGATCCAGCGCTTGGCGCCCTTGCGCGTGAGGCCGAATAGCGCCACGGCAATCAGTAACGCGACCCCGAATGTGTAGAGCGGGACGGCGAAGCGCATCAGCGTCGTGGGTGGGATATTAGCCAGCACCCACATCAGCGCGAACGTCAGGATGATGTTGCGCAGCTGGTCTTCGACGCGGCCGGGCACGTCGAGGCTCGCGCTGTACAGCGTCACGATGCCGACGCACAGCAGCAGAAACACGATCAGTGCGAGCGGGCGATCGAAGCCCGCGAACATCTTCTTGAAGCGTTCGAGCCAGGCGCGCTTGTCGATTTGCATGCCTTTCTCCTTACTCGTCGATGCCGCCGGAAACGGGACCGCGCGGCACGGCCTGCGTTTCCTCGTTACGCGACGGCGCGGCAGCGACCGGCCGCGATTCGCTGGCCGGACGGGGTTTGCGTGGGGACTTGCGGGCGTCGGACGCCTTGACGGGTGCCGCAGCCGTGGTTGCTGCCGTGTCAGATGCAGCGGGCGACGGCGCGACTGTGGCCGATGCGACGCGCGGCGCCTTGGCCGGCTTCGATGCCGACGCGGCTCGCGGCGCTGCGGCTGAGGCAGCGACAGGCGCCGAAGCCGAGGCTGCGCCCGACGTCGCGACGGCGCCAGAAGCATCCGACGCAGGCGCCGCATGCGGCGTCGGTGCGCCCGCGGGCAACGGCAATGGCTTGAAGCCAGCCGCGACGGCGACAGGCTGAATGTCGCCGGTGGGCGCTACCGGCGCGCTACCGATGACGGGCGCCGACGTTTCCTCCGTCGCCGACGCAGCCGCCACGACGGCTGCCTGCTCGACGCCCGGTTTCATGCGGTCGACGAGGTAATAGTCGAGCACCCGCCGCGCGATCGGGCCTGCCGCTTGCGCGCCCCAGCCGCCATTTTCAACGATTAGCGCGACCGCGATTTTCGGATTGTCGGCAGGGGCAAACGCGATGAAGAGCGCGTGGTCGCGCAGATGTTCAGCGAGCGCGTGGCCGTGGTACTTCGCGCCTTGCAGCGAGAACACCTGCGCCGTCCCCGTCTTGCCCGCCGACACATACGCGGCATTGCGGAACACCTGATACGCAGTGCCCGATGGGTTCATCGTCACGTTTTCCATGCCACGCTTCACTACGTCGATATCGGACTGCTTCACGTCGATGCGTCCGTCGTCCTTCGGCACGGTAGCGCGCAGTGCCCGGGTGATCGGATTCTCGATCTCCTTCACAAGGTGCGGCTTCATCACCGTGCCGTTGTTCGCGAGCGTCGCCGTCGCATGCGCGAGTTGAAGAATCGTGTACGAGTTGTAGCCCTGGCCGATGCCGAGGCTGATCGTCTCGCCTTCGTACCAGCGCTGCTGTTCCGGCTTGCGATACGCCTTGCGCTTCCAGTCCGTCGAAGGCAGGATGCCGCGCGCTTCGCCGACGATATCGATGCCCGTTATCTGGCCGAAGCCCCACGGTTTCATAAAGCCGGCGATCGCGTTGACGCCGAGATCGTGCGCGAGCATGTAGAAGTAGGTGTCGTTCGACACCATGATCGCGCGATTCATGTCGATCCAGCCCTGACCCTGCGGCACGTCGTTGCGGAACGTGTGACCGCCGAACGTGTACGAGCCCGGATCCTGGAAGCCCCACTGCGGCGTGCGCTTATGCAGCGTCAGTGCGGCGAGCGCCATGAACGGCTTGTACGTCGAGCCGGGCGGATACGTGCCGTGTAGCGGACGGTTCAGCAGCGGGTGATCGGGCGAGTTGTTCAGTTCGTCCCAGGTCTGCTGGTCGATGCCGTCGACAAACGAATTCGGATCGAAGCTCGGTGCGGACACGAACGCGAGCACGTCGCCTGTCGATGGTTCGATCGCGACGAGCGCGCCGCGGCGGCCAGCGAACGCCTGCTCGGCGACCTGCTGCAAGCCGATATCGAGCGACAGCACGAGGTTATTGCCCGGCGTCGCCTGCGTACGCGACAGCGTGCGCACGGGCCGGCCGCCCGCCGTCACTTCGACTTCTTCGAAGCCTGTCAGCCCGTGCAACTCCGTCTCGTAGCTCTGCTCGACACCGATCTTGCCGATGTAGTCGGTGCCCTTGTAGTTGTTCGCGTCGAGGCGCGCATCGTAGTGCTCGGGATCGCTGTCGTTCTGATCGCTGGCGTCGTCGATCTTGTCCTGGTCGCGCTGCGAAATGCGCCCGATATAGCCGATCACATGCGCCGCCGTCGGTCCGAGCGGATATTGGCGGAACAGGCGGGCGCGCACTTCGACGCCAGGGAAGCGGAAACGCTGCGCTGTGAAGCGCGCGACTTCGTCGTCGGTCAGGCGTGTGCGGATCGGGAGGCTCTCGAAGTTCTTCGAGTCTTCCTGCAGCTTGCGGAAGCGCCGGCGGTCACGTGCGTCGATACTGATGACGGTCGCGAGATTGTCGATCACGTTGTCGAGCGTGTCGTTCAGCTTCGACGGCGTGAGTTCGAGCGTGTAGGCCGAGTAGTTCTTGGCGAGCACGACGCCGTTGCGGTCGGTGATGATGCCGCGATTCGGCACGATCGGCGCAACCGAGATGCGGTTTTCGTCGGCTTGCAGCGAATATTTGCTGTAGTGCCAGACCTGCAGGAACAGGAAGCGGAACACGATCAGCCCGAAGCAGACGAACACGAACAGCCCCGCCGCCGCGACGCGCAGGCGGAATTTCGTGAGCTGCTGCTGGGTGTCCTTGAATTCGGTCATGCGGTTGGGCAGGAACTGCCGGTTATGCGGTTTGATTCAATTCGGCGGCGAGGCGCCGGTGCGCTGCCGGGTTCTGCGCTGCGTCGTCCGGTTACGCAGCGCATTGCGTCGTCGAACGCTCGTGAAGGCGGCGAAAGCTTGGCGCGTTCATGAGCGGACGGGCGGCGCGGGCGATCAGATGGGCCGCGTATCGTCCGGATCGGCCGGACGGCGCTGCGGCATCAAAAGCAGAATGCTGGCGATGGGCCAGAGCGCCGCTTCGACAAACCCGTCGATCAGATAACCCCAGCCCGGAAACGATGCGCCCGTCAGCAGACGGATCACGAACGGCACGAGTTGCGCGACGACGAGCAGCGGCATCACTGCGAAAACCTGCACGCCGATCGACATCCACAGCACGCGGCGGTGGATCGTGATCGCGCCGTACGACAGCAGCGTGTAGGCGAGCGCGTGTTCACCGAGCAGGCTGGCGTTGTGCACGTCCATCAACAGACCGAGCATGAACGCGATGCCCATACCGACCTTGCGCGGTTGATGCACGTTCCAGAACAGCAGCACGAGCGCGACGAAATCTGGCACGCCGACCAGACGGCCCCACGGCATCATGTTCAGCAGGAAAGCGGCGGCCAGGCTGAACGCGATGAAATACGGATTGACGGGCTGCAGGATGTACTGCGGGCGATTCATTGCTTGGCCCCCTGATTTGCCCCTTGAGCGGCTTGAGGCTTCGCGCCCTTTTCAGTGGCCGGCTTCTTTTCGGTCGATGCCTTGGCCGCAGGTCTCGCCGACGATGCGGCTACCGGCGCAGCCGGTTTTGCAGCAGCCGCGGCTGCTGCAGGCGCCGACGCGGCGGCTGTCGGAGCAGACTTCGCGTCCTTTTCGCCTGGCTTGCCCTTGTCCTGCGCTTTCGCGTTCTTCTTTTTCGCTTCCTTCGCGGCCGCGGCGGGATCGGGTTCGTCGGCGGGGCGCGGCGGCACGTTGTTCTCGTAGTGTAGAACAAGCAGATCGCGAGCACCGCGCACAGGCGCGATGGGCTGGCAGATCACGCGCGCGAACGCCGTGTCCGCCTGTTTGTCGACGCGCACCACCTTCGCGACAGGCAGCCCCGGCGGATAGATGCCGTCGAGACCGCTCGTCACCAGTTCGTCGCCGGCCAGCACATCGGCGCTGATCGGCACGAAACGCAGGTCGAGCGCGTCGCCCTTCGGCGTGCCATAGATCACGCTGCGCAGACCCGTGCGGACAATCTGCACGGGGACGGCCTGGTCTTTGTCGGTGAGGAGCGTCACTTCAGACTGCATCGGGAACACGCGGGTCACCTGGCCGATCACGCCGTCTTCGTTGACGACGGGCGAACCGTCCCTGATGCCTTGCTGCGAACCGCGGCCAATCACAACCTTTTGCGTGAACGGATCGCGCGTGTCGTACTGGATTTCGGCGGGGATCGACTGCGTTGTCATCCGTTGCGACAGTTGCAGCAGATTACGCAGATGCGCGTTTTCCGCGTCGAGCTGGGCCGCCTGGTTGGCCTGCTGCGACAACTGCAGATTGCGTGTGCGCAACTTGTCGTTCTCGCCGCGCAGCGTCGCGCTGGTGACGGCGAGATCGGCGGCACCCATGAAGATGTCGCGCGGCACGAGCGCCGCGCGCTGCAACGGATACAAGCCCGCGCCGAGCACGCCGCGAACGATTTCGAGCGTGCGGAAACGCGCGTCGGAAATGAGCAGGGCGAGCGCCACCAGCACGAAGAAAATCAATCGTGCGAGAGCCGAGGGGCCTTGCTTGAATAGGGGCGGCGGACTGTATTCCATGGTCGCCGGGAGCGTGAGCGGTTGGGTGAGACGGCGGCGCGCTAGGCGCGCGCCCAACGCACAAAGGCTGGCGGAGCCAGCCTTTCAGTGCGCGCTGCAGACATGGAGACTGGCAACCTTACTCGTACGAGAAGATGCTGCCGAGCTTGTCCATGCGTTCGAGCGCCATGCCCGAGCCACGCACGACGCACGTCAGCGGATCTTCGGCGACCAGCACGGGCAGGCCCGTTTCTTCCGCCAGCAGGCGATCGAGGTCGCGCAGCAGTGCGCCACCACCCGTTAGCATCATGCCGCGCTCGGCGATGTCGGCGCCGAGTTCCGGCGGCGTCTGTTCCAGCGCGATCTTCACCGACGACACGATCTGGTTCAGCGGATCGGTCAATGCTTCGAGAATTTCGTTGCTCGAAATGGTGAAGCTGCGCGGAATGCCTTCCGACAGGTTACGGCCCTTCACTTCCATTTCCTTGACTTCCGAGCCCGGGAACGCGGAGCCGATTTCCTTCTTGATGGCTTCGGCCGTCTGTTCGCCGATCAGCATGCCGTAGTTGCGGCGGATGTAGTTGACGATCGCTTCGTCGAACTTGTCGCCGCCGACACGCACCGAACCCTTGTACACGATGCCGCCCAGCGAGATCACGCCGACTTCCGTCGTGCCGCCGCCGATATCGACGACCATCGAGCCCGTTGCTTCCGAAACCGGCAGGCCCGCGCCGATTGCTGCTGCCATCGGCTCTTCGATCAGATAGACCTGCGATGCGCCCGCGCCGTGTGCCGCTTCCTTGATGGCGCGGCGCTCGACCTGGGTCGAACCGCACGGCACGCAGATGATGATGCGCGGCGACGGCGAGAACATGCGCGATTCGTGAGCCGTCTTGATGAACTGCTTGATCATCTGTTCGGTCACGGTGAAGTCGGCGATCACGCCGTCCTTCATCGGGCGGATCGCCTCGATGTTGCCCGGCACCTTGCCGAGCATCTGCTTTGCTTCCTTGCCGACTGCCTGAATGGTCTTCTTGCCATTCGGGCCGCCTTCCTGGCGAATCGAAACGACGGACGGCTCGTCGAGAACGATACCTTTGCCACGCATATAGATGAGCGTGTTGGCCGTGCCGAGGTCAATGGCCAGATCGTTGGAGAAATAGCTGCGCAAAAAACCGAACATGCAAAATCCTGTCTCGCTGGGGGCCGGCCCTCGCATCGAAAGCGTAGGGCGGCAGCGGAAAAAAATTAGCAGCCTCATGTCCGGCCAAGTGCGCCGTAAGAAGCATGAAACTGCGAGGGAACGTACCGGAGGCTATCGCAAGGTAGCCGAACTGTCGTTCAGCGATCTCCGAAAATGTCAGAAAGGCCTTGGTAAGACGGTCCGGGTTTGGGTCGAACGCGTAATGATACCTTATAATTTTGCTTGATTTAAAGGAAACGAATGGCACTTTTTGCCGTCGCCGGCCCCAATTTCGAGGGCCTGCTCCAATGACCTAACCCGCTGTCGCAGCATCGTTTTTTCATCGTTGCGGCAGACTGCCACTTTTCCGGTGACTGCATGGCCCTGACTCTGACCGATGTGAAACGCATCGCCCACCTCGCACGGCTCGAATTGCCCGATGCCGACGCCGAGCATACGCTGACCCAGCTCAACGATTTCTTCGGCCTTGTCGAACAGATGCAGGCGGTGGATACAACGGGCATCGCGCCGCTCGCGCATCCCATCGAGCAGATCGAAGACGTGGCGCTGCGTCTGCGCAACGACGCCGTGACCGAAAACGTGAATCGCGACGATTACCAGCGTCCGGCGCCCGCTGTGCAGGACGGCCTGTATCTGGTGCCGAAGGTCATCGAGTAAGCGCCGCTGCAATGATTTAGCACAGGGTTGTGTGTCACGCGTGCGAATGTCGGCGCGCAACACAACCCGCACTGTTCGGCCCGGCCCGCCGGCGGGCGGCCGGAAGCCTTCACGGCGGCGCAGCGCGCCGTCGCGCTTTCCAGGAAAAACGCAATGCATGAAAAAAGCTTGACCGAACTGCGCGCCGCGCTCGACGCGAAGCAATGCTCCGCGGTCGAACTGGCGCAGACGTATCTGAAACGCATCGACGATCACAAGGCGCTGAACGCCTTCGTTCACGTCGATGCGCAACAGACTCTCGCGCAGGCGCAAGCCGCCGACGCGCTGATCGCCGCCGGCAACGCCGGTCCGCTGACGGGCCTGCCCATCGCGCACAAGGACGTGTTCGTCACACGCAACTGGCGCTCCACGGCCGGCTCGAAGATGCTCGAAAACTATACGAGCCCGTTCGATGCAACGGTCGTCGAGCGTATCGCGCGCGCGGGCATGGTGTGCGTCGGCAAGACCAATATGGACGAATTCGCGATGGGTTCGTCGAACGAGAACTCGTACTTCGGCCCGGTGCAGAACCCGTGGGATCGGAAGGCCGTGCCGGGCGGCTCGTCGGGCGGTTCGGCGGCGGCTGTCGCCGCGCGCCTCGCGCCCGCCGCGACAGGCACGGACACGGGCGGCTCGATCCGCCAGCCGGCGTCGTTCACGGGCATCACGGGCATCAAGCCGACGTATGGCCGCGTGTCGCGTTACGGCATGATCGCGTTTGCGTCGTCGCTCGATCAGGGCGGTCCGCTGGCGCAGACGGCCGCCGACTGCGCGCTGCTGCTCAACGCAATGGGCGGCTTCGACGAGCGCGACTCGACGAGCCTCACGCACGATCACGAAAACTACACGCGCTATCTCGGCCAGACATGGTCGGGCACAGGCAATGCCGCGGACAAGCCGCTCGCGGGCCTGCGCATCGGCTTGCCGAAGGAATACTTCGGCGCGGGCCTCGCCGACGACGTGCGCGCATCGATCGATTCCGCGTTGAAGCAATATGAAGCACTCGGCGCGACGCTCGTCGAAGTGTCGCTGCCGAAGACGGAACTGTCGATTCCCGTGTACTACGTGATCGCGCCGGCGGAAGCGTCGTCGAACCTGTCGCGTTTCGATGGCGTGCGTTACGGCCATCGCGCGGCCGAGTATCGCGATCTGCTCGACATGTACAAGAAGTCGCGCGCCGAAGGCTTCGGCCCCGAAGTGAAGCGCCGCATTCTGGTCGGCGCCTATGTGCTGTCGCACGGCTACTACGACGCGTATTACCTGCAGGCGCAGAAGATCCGCCGCATCATCGCGCAGGATTTCCAGGAAGCGTTCAAGCAGTGCGACGTGATCATGGGCCCGGTGGCGCCGTCGGTCGCGTGGGATATCGGCGCGAAGGGCGACGATCCTGTGCAGATGTATCTCGCGGATATCTACACGCTGTCGGTGAGTCTCGCCGGTTTGCCGGGCATGAGCGTGCCGTGCGGCTTCGGCGCGGGCGCGAATGCGCAGCGCCCGGTCGGCTTGCAGATCATCGGCAACTATTTCAACGAAGCACGCATGCTGCAAGTGGCGGACGCGTTCCAGCGCGTCACGGACTGGCATCGCAAGGCGCCGGCGGGAGTTTAAGCATGGCAACACAATGGGAAGTCGTTATCGGTCTCGAGACCCACGCGCAGCTGTCGACGGTCTCGAAGATTTTCTCGGGCGCGGCCACGCAGTTCGGCGCCGCGCCGAACACGCAGGCCTGCGCCGTCGATCTGGCATTGCCGGGCGTGCTGCCCGTGATGAACAGGGGCGCTGTCGAGCGCGCGATCCAGTTCGGTCTCGCAATCGACGCAACGATCGCGCCGCGCAGCATCTTCGCGCGCAAGAATTACTTCTATCCTGATCTGCCGAAGGGCTATCAGATCAGCCAGTACGAGATTCCTGTCGTGCAGGGCGGCCAGATCACGATTCAGGTGCCGGCCAACGAAAAGGCCGGCAAGGAAGCGTACGAAAAGACCGTCAACCTGACGCGTGCCCACCTCGAAGAAGACGCGGGCAAGTCGCTGCACGAAGACTTCGCGGGCATGACGGGCATCGACCTGAATCGCGCGGGCACGCCGCTGCTCGAAATCGTCACCGAGCCGGAAATGCGCAGCGCAGCGGAAGCAGTCGCATATGCGAAGGCGTTGCATGGTCTCGTCGTGTGGCTGGGCATTTGCGACGGCAACATGCAGGAAGGCTCGTTCCGCTGCGACGCGAACGTTTCGGTGCGCCCCGTCGGCCAGAAGGAATTCGGCACGCGCGCCGAGATCAAGAACCTGAACTCGTTCCGCTTCCTTGAAGAAGCGATCCAGTACGAAGTGCGCCGTCAGATCGAACTGATCGAAGACGGCGGCACGGTGGTGCAGGAAACGCGCCTGTACGATCCGGACAAGCGCGAAACGCGTTCGATGCGCAGCAAGGAAGACGCGCACGATTACCGCTATTTCCCCGATCCCGATCTGATGCCGCTCGTGATCGAGTCGTCGTGGGTCGAGCGCGTGAGGAGTGAACTGCCGGAACTGCCGGCAGCGATGCAGACGCGTTTTGTCGAGCAATACGGTCTCACGCCGTACGATGCAGGCGTCGTCACGTCGAGCAAGGCGATGGCCGCTTATTACGAAGCCGTCGTCGCGAAGGTCGGCGCAGCGCAGGCGAAGGTCGCGGCAAACTGGCTGATGGGCGAAGTGTCGTCGCAACTCAACCGCGAAGACCTCGACATCGCCAACAGCCCGGTGTCGGCCGCGCAACTTGCGCTCGTTCTGCAACGCATCGCCGACGGCACGATCTCGAATAAGATCGCGAAGGAAATCTTCCTCGCGATCTGGGAAGAGAAAGCCACGGATGACACCGCCGCCGACCGCATCATCGAAGCGAAGGGTCTAAAGCAGATTTCGGATACGGGCGCGCTCGAAGCGATCATCGACGAAGTGCTCGCCGCGAACCAGAAGTCGGTCGAGGAATTCCGCGCGGGCAAGGAGAAGGCGTTCAACGCGCTGATCGGCCAGGCGATGAAGGCGACCAAGGGCAAGGCGAATCCGCAGCAGGTCAACGAGTTGTTGAAGAAAAAGCTGGGCTGAGTGTCGTAGTGGTACGGGGCTTCGCGTGTGGCATGTCGCATGCGAGTCCATGACGGGCTGTTGTCGCATCGAAAGTCGCGCAACGGCCCGTTTGCTTTTTCATTCGACGTGACTGCCCGCCGCACAGGAGGAACAACGATGGCTAAGAAGAACGATCTCGACGAATATCGTGTGCCCTTTTTCGACGGGAACGAAAAGTCGAAGTTTTCACTCCCCAGCATCGATCCGTCCTCGAAGCCGTTTTCGACGGGATCGAAAGATACCGACCGCGAACGGCTTGCCGAGATCGGCGCGGCGCTGGATGCGCAGCAGGAGCGCCTGCACGCGCAGCGCGTGCAGCGTGTTCTGCTCGTGCTGCAAGGCATGGACACGAGCGGCAAGGACGGCACGATCCGCGCGGTGTTTCATGAAGTCGATCCGCTCGGTCTGCGCATCGTGCCGTTCAAGGCGCCCACACTCACCGAGCTTGCGCACGACTTCCTGTGGCGCGTCCATTCGCAGGCGCCCGCCGCCGGCGAACTGACGATCTTCAACCGCAGCCATTACGAAGACGTGCTCGTGCCTGTCGTGCTCGGTTCGATGGACAAAGATGCACGCCTGCGCCGCTACCGGCACATTCGCGATTTCGAGCTGATGCTTGCGCAGAACGGCACGACGATCATCAAATGCATGCTGCACATTTCGAAGGACGAGCAGCGGGAGCGCTTGCAGGCGCGCATCGACGATCCGACCAAGCACTGGAAATTCGACGTCTCCGATCTCGACGCACGCAAGCTGTGGGACAAGTATCAGGACGCGTACGAGGAAGCGCTCGCCGCGACGTCGACGGAATACGCGCCGTGGTACGTGATTCCCGCGGACTCGAAGACGCATCGCAACGTGATGGTCGGTGAATTGCTGCTGCGCGCGTTCGAGTCACTGAAGCTCGAATTCCCGCCGGCGAAAGAATCGCTGAAGGGCGTGATAGTCGAATGATCTTCACCTTGTCGAATAGACGAAAACATAACGAAGGAAAAACATGTTGCGTGTGATCACCGCCAACCTGAACGGCATCCGTTCGGCGGCCAAGAAGGGCTTTTTCGAGTGGTTCGGCGAGCAGAAGGCCGACGTCGTGTGCGTGCAGGAAATCAAATGCTCGCAGGACGACATGACGCCTGAATTCCTCGCGCCTCACGGTTTCACCGGCTATTTCCAGCATGCGGTGAAGAAGGGTTACAGCGGCGCCGGTCTCTATACGCGTCACGAGCCGGATGAAGTCGTGATCGGCTTCGGCAGCGAAGAGTTCGATCCCGAAGGGCGCTACGTCGAAGCGCGGTTCGGCAATCTGTCGGTGATTTCGGTGTATGTGCCGTCGGGTTCGAGCGGCGACGAGCGTCAGCAGGCGAAGTACCGCTTCATGGACGAGTTCATGCCGCATCTCACTGAGTTGTCGAAAGAGCGCGAAGTGATCGTGTGCGGCGACGTGAATATCGTTCACAAGGAAATCGACATCAAGAACTGGAAGGGCAACCAGAAGAACTCGGGCTGCCTGCCGGAAGAACGCGCGTGGCTGACGAAACTGTTCGACGACGTCGGCTACGTGGACGTGTTCCGCACGCTCGATCAGCGGCCGGAGCAATACACGTGGTGGAGCAATCGCGGCCAGGCGTATGCGAAGAACGTGGGGTGGCGTATCGATTATCAGATCGCGACGCCGGGCATTGCGGCGACGGCGAAACGCGTCGATGTGTTCCGCGATATCAAGTTCAGCGATCACGCGCCCGTGACCGTCGACTACGCGCACAAGATCGCGAAGAAATAAACGAAAGCGGCGTCAGTCGTTCGCGGTCGTACGGCGCGGGCGGCCGATGCCCGCATAGTCGGGCAACGCATCGACGCTCTTGCCGACAGCTTTCGCGTACAGCGGCAGCATGTCGGCCAGCCGCTTCATGATGTCCGCGCGACGTGCCGCGTTATACGGGTGCACGTAGATGAAGCCCTGATCGCGGTTGTTGCGCGTCGCGACGGCGAGTTTGTCCCATAGCGTGATCGCCGCGCGCGGATCGTAACCGGCACGCGATGCAATGTCGCTGCCGATCACATCGGCTTCCGTCTCATCCGCGCGTTCGTACTTCATTTCCAGCAACTGCGTGCCGATGCCGAGCGGCGCTTCGCCCAGATCGGCGAGACCGAAGAGTTGCGGAATCGTCCCCGAGCCGAGTTGCGCGGCCTGCTGTTCGCCGAGACGCTCGCGCGCGTGCTCACGCAGCGCGTGAGCGATTTCATGGCCGAGCAGCATGCCAAGTTCGTTGTCGTTGGGCTTGACCTTGTCGAGCATGCCGCCATACACGACGATCTTGCCGCCTGGCAGACAGTACACACGAATGTCCGGCGAACGCAGCACCGCGATATCCCACTTCCAGTTCTTCGCGCGGTCGTTCCATTTCAGCGAATACGGAACGAGCTTGTCGACGATCGCCTGCACGCGCTTCACGTGCGCGTCCGATGACGGATAGAGCCGACTCATGTGCTCGGCGCCGCGCGCGATCTGATCGAATTCCTCAGCCGATTGCGCTTCGAGCATCGGCGACGGAATCAGATTGCGGAACACTGCGTACCCGCCATAGCGCAATTGCTGGTTAGGCATGAAAGGCGGTGGCGGTGGCGGCGTGGGTGCCGGCGTGCGAGCCGTCACGGGCGTTGGCGGTGTCGCTGAGCCTGCGTTCGACGGCGCGGATGCGCCGGACGCGGCGGACGGCGCCGCTTCTAACTTTGGCGCGGAAGGCGTCGAAGGAGTGGATGGCGCAGCAGGCGCGTTCGCAGCGGGCGGCGCGCTGACGTTCGACGTCGATTCGGTCGCGTACGCCTGCCACGGCGACGTCACGCCGGACACCGCGCAGGCAGCGAGAACGGCCAGATGCAGCGCACGGGTACGCCCGCGCATGCGATATGCAGGCGATAGACGGGAAACGGCGCGCGAAGTCGGACCCATGACGGCGCGCCGCGACGCAAACACCATCACGACTGCTTTCTCCAAGGGGCGATCCGGAACAACAGTAGCATGCCCGGTATAGCAAGCGCCGTGCAGACCAAGAAGTAGTTGAACCAGCCGATCTGCGCGACCGCGAAGCCGCTTGCCGCCGACGCCAGCGTGCGCGGCACGGAAGCCAGCGACGTGAAGAGCGCGAACTGCGTCGCCGTATAGCGCGGGTCGGTCGTGCTCGCGATATACGCGGTGAACGCGGCGAGCGTGAGACCTGTCGTGAATGTCTCGAAGCCGTACACGAGCGCGAGCGCGACCGACATCGGATCGAGCTGCACCGTCCAGCCGATGCCGAGCAACGACAGCAGTTTCGTTGTGCCCGTGCTGAGCGCGACGGCGATGTCGTACACGACGGTGAGTCCCGGCGACGTCGGCCCGACATGCGCGAGCCATGCGAAGCCGAGCGTCGACACCATCTGCAGGATGCCGAAGATCCACAAGCCGCGACCGATGCCGATGCGCATCAGCGCGATACCGCCGATGATGCCGCCCGCCAGACTCGCGCCGAACGCCGTCGTCTTCGCAATCACGCCGATCTGTGTGCGCGAAAAGCCGATGTCGAGAAAGAACGACGTGGACAGCGTGGTCGCCATCGTATCGCCGAGCTTGTACAGGAAGATGAAGCCGAGCACGAACAGCGCACCGCGCCAGCCGTCGCGCAGAATGAATTCGCGGAACGGTTCGACGATCGCTTCGCGCAGGTTCTTCGGCGGCGTGCCGTGTACTTCGGGCTCGCGCACGACAAGCGTCATCACCATGCCCGGCAGCATGAACGCGGCCGTCACGATGAACACGGTCGCCCATGGCAGATGGTCCGACAGAATCAGCGCGAGCGAACCGGGCACGAGCGCCGCGATCTTGTACGCGTTCACATGCACAGCGTTGCCGAGGCCTTGCTCGGTATTGTGCAGCAGTTCGCGCCGATACGCGTCGATCACGATATCCGAACTCGCACCGAAGAACGCGACGAGCGCGGTCAGTGCGGCAACCGTCCAGATTGAATCGCGCGGCGAGACGATGCCGAGCGACGCGATCGCGCCGGCGACCAGGATCTGCGTGAAGAGCATCCAGCCGCGCCGACGCCCCGGCCGCCAGCCGGGCAGACGCGGCACGTAACGGTCCATCAGCGGCGCCCAGAGGAATTTCCACGTATAGGGAAACTGGATGAGCGCAAACAGGCCGATTTCCTTCAGGTTCACGCCTTCTGAGCGCAGCCAGGCCTGGACGAGATAGACGAGGGTGAACAGCGGCAACCCCGACGTGAAGCCGAGGAAAACGCAGATCAGCATGCGCGCGTTGAGAAACGCGCGCCAGCCGGGATGTTCTTCGTGAGCGGTTAGTGCAGGCGCCTCGTGTGGCGGGTTCGACATGAGATGAGTAACGTTAGCTTTTCTTGACGCGATAGACCGCAAGACTACCACGCCAGTTCACGCCCCATCGCACCTGCTGGCCGCCATGCAGCACCACGCGATCGAGAATCTCGATGCCGACTTCCGGCGCGAGCGCCTCGAAATCCTTGATGGTCAGCACGCGCACGTTTGGCGTGTTGTGCCACTGATAAGGCAGCGACTTTGACACGGGCATGCGTCCCTGCAAAACGGACAGTCGGTGCGTCCAGAATCCGAAATTTGGGAACGAAACGATGCATTCCTTGCCGACGCGCACCGTCTCGCGCAGGATCGCGGCTGTCTGGTGAATGGTCTGCAGCGTTTGAGAAAGGATCGCAAAATCGAAGCTGCCGTCTTCGAACAGGCGCAAGCCGTCTTCCAGATTCTGCTGGATCACGTTGATGCCGTTCTTCGTCGAAGCGAGCACGCCGGCGTCGTTGATCTCGATGCCGTAGCCCGTCACTTCGAGTTCTTCCATCAGCAGCGACAGCAGCGAGCCGTCGCCGCAGCCGAGATCGAGCACCGTTCCGCGTGGCTCGACCCAGCGGGCGATCGCGCGGAAATCCGGCCGCGTCGCAAGATAATCGAGAGCGCGCTGGTTCATGCGTTGACCTCTGCAGCAATGCGTTCGTAGTAGGCGCGCATCAGGTTGTGATAGCGCGCGTCGTCGAGGAGGAAAGCGTCGTGGCCGTGCGGCGCGTCGATTTCGCCGTACGTGACCTGGCGCTTGTGATCGAGCAGCGCCTTCACCAGCTCGCGCGAGCGCGCGGGCGCGAAACGCCAGTCGGTCGAGAAGCTCGCGATCAGATACTTCGCCTTCGTATGCGCGAGTGCCGCCGTGAGATCGCCGTCATACGCCTTGGCGGGATCGAAGTAATCGAGCGCGCGAGTGATCAGCAGATACGTGTTCGCGTCGAAGTAGTCGGCGAACTTGTCGCCCTGGTAGCGCAGATACGATTCCACTTCGAACTCGACGTCGAAGTTGAAGTTGTAGACGTCTTCCGCGCCTTCCGCGCGACGCAGCGCGCGGCCGAACTTCGCGGCCATGTCGTCGTCGGACAGATAAGTGATGTGGCCGATCATCCGCGCGACGCGCAAGCCGCGCTTCGGCTTCACGCCGTGCGCGTAGTAGTTGCCGCCGTGAAAATCCGGATCCGACAGGATCGACGAGCGCGCCACTTCGTTGAACGCGATGTTCTGCGCCGAGAGCTTCGGCGTCGATGCAACGACGATGCAATGCGCAAGCCGCTCGGGATACATCATGCTCCACGCGAGCGCCTGCATGCCGCCGAGACTGCCGCCCATCACGGCTGCGAATTTCTCGATGCCGAACGTGTCGGCGACGAGCGCCTGCGCGTTCACCCAGTCTTCGACCGTCACGACGGGGAAGCTCGCGCCGTACGGACGGCCCGTCGACGGATCGATGCTCATCGGGCCCGTCGAGCCGAAGCACGAACCGAGGTTGTTCACGCCGATCACGAAGAAGCGGTCGGTGTCGAGCGGCTTGCCGGGGCCAACCATGTTGTCCCACCAGCCGACGTTCTTCGGATCATCCGCATAGACGCCCGCCACGTGATGCGACGCGTTGAGCGCGTGGCACACGAGCACGGCATTGCTGCGCGCGGTGTTGAGCGTACCGTACGTTTCGACGACGAGGTCGTAGTTCGCGAGCGAGCTGCCGTTCTGCAGGCGCAGCGGCTCGGAGAAATGCATTGTTTGTGGAGTGACGATCCCGATCGATTCCATTCATTCCGCCTTCTGACATGGCGCGGCTAAATGGTGTCGGCGATTGCGCGGAAGGAGTGTGCGCGGCTGACGACCTCTTTAGCCGCATTTATAGTGAACCGGAATGGATGACCTCCATCCGCTGGTTCGCGCGCCCGCAATCGAGTCAGCAAATCGGCGCGTTGTGCAATTCTGGACCGTCAAGAACGGTCAAGCGCAGAGTATAGCGGAAAATGCGCTGCGTCTGCGCTGGCCCGCCCTACTGGAGGATGAGGCGCAATTGCGCGTCGGCCTGTTCGATCGGCGCGCGCGAGAAGCCGCTGCGCACGAAGCGATGCCAGCGCCCGATGATGTAGCTGAGCAAAAGGCTCGCACGCGCCACGGGATCGTAGTCGGCAGGCAGCGGGATCGCAGTGTGTTCGGCGTGGCTCGACGCGTCCATCAATCCGAGCCGCAGACATTGCTTGAGCGACGCCTCGACGCGCTCGAGCAACTGGTTGACCCGCTCGGTTAGCCGCTCGTGTTCGCCGACGAGCGCTTCGCAGGTCAGCACGCGTGTCATGCCAGGATTCTTCGCTGAAAAATTGAGCAGCATGAGCGCGATCGCGCGGGCCTGCAGCACGCCGTTCGGCTCTTTCGCGATGATCTGGTTGATGAGCCCAAAGAGCGTCTGCTCGATGAATTCGATCAGCCCTTCGAACATCTGCGCCTTGCTCGCGAAATGGCGGTACAGCGCCGCTTCCGACACGCCGATACGCGCGGCCAGCGCCGCCGTGGTGATTTTTTCGTTCTTCGGGGCCTCCAGCATCGCGGCCAGCGTCTGGAGGATATGCACGCGCCGCTCGCCCGGTTTCAGGCGCGTCGAGCGCGGTGCGGCGGTTTGGTCTTCGGTTACGTCCTCGTCATGCTTGCGGATAGGCTGCATGTCTGTCGTCCCTGTTATCGCCAGGCCGGATGCTCCGTGAGTGGTTCGATCGGCCTTCCTGGGCGAGTGCCCAGTCTCAACGATTTTAGCGAACGAATGCGGCTGTCGACATAGTGCGGGCGACCCGTGCCCGGCAATCGCGCAAGCGAGCCGTCCGCGCGCGCCGCCCGCGGCAGGTGGCCGACGATCCACACCGTGCGGATGCCGAGCCGCCGGTAGTTCTTCAAATGGCTGCGCGTGTCTTCGACGAGCACCGCGTCCGAGAGACGCACATGAGCGTCGCGCATCGCACGGCGCAGCATCGCGTGATCCGGTTTTGCGCGCCAGTAGCGGCGGTCGCGCATGTGCTCGATGGCGATCACGCGCTCGAACAGCCGCTCGATGCCGAGCTCTTTCAGCACGTCGAGCGCATACGCTTCGGGTGCGTTGGTCAGCACGATCTTGCGGCCCGGCAGCGCGTCGACGAGACGTTTCAGGCCGCGTTCGCTGCGCAGCATCGCGCGCAGATCGGGAAACGTGTGGACGACTTTCAGGAAGTCATGCGGATCGACGGGATGGTGACGCGTGAGCCCGAGCAGCGCCGCGCCGTAGCGCTGCGTGTATCCGGTGCGCAGACGGTTCGCTTCGTCGCGCTCGACTTGCAGCGCGTCGATGATGTACTGCGTCATCGCGGTGTTGATCGCCGGGAAGATCGCGTGCGACGCGTGATGCAGCGTGTTGTCGAGATCGAACAGCCAGACGGGCGTGCCGGCGTGAATCTGCGGCCGACGGCGCTTCGGACGGAAAGTGCGCATGATGTTGCGGCGTGGTAGATATCAAGCGCGCGAGGCGGTCCGCTGCCGTGCAAGACGGGCGGCGCGCGATGCGTGCAAATGGAAAAGCTTGAGACAGCGCAGGACACTGCGCGAAAGACCGAAGGCCAGTATGCCTTCTGCGAAGCACGGCGGCCAGCGTGCCGTGCTTCGCGCGATGCGTGATTTTGCGTGATACGTGACGTGACGACCGCGCTCAGTGCGAGCGGATCATCGTGCCGAACGGCTGCTCCGTCAGGATTTCGAGCAGCACAGAATGCTCGATGCGGCCGTCGATGATGTGCACCGAACGCACGCCGCTCTTGGCGGCGTCGAGCGCCGACGAGATCTTCGGCAGCATGCCGCCCGAGATCGTGCCGTCGGCGAACAGCGAGTCGATTTCGCGCGCGGACAGATCGGTCAGCAGCGTGCCCTCCTTGTCCATCACGCCCGGGATGTTCGTCATCATGACGAGCTTCTCGGCGTTCAGCACGACGGCCAGCTTGCCCGCGACGAGGTCCGCGTTGATGTTGTACGACAGGCCGTCTTCGCCGAAACCGATGGGCGAAATGACGGGGATGAACGCGTCGTCCTGCAGCGCCTTCACGACGGCCGGGTTGATCGCCTCGACTTCGCCGACCTGGCCAATGTCGATGTACTGACCGGGGTTGTCGCGGTCCGGCATCAGCAGCTTGCGCGCGTGGATCAGGCCGCCGTCCTTGCCCGTCAGACCGACTGCGTGACCGCCGAAGTGGTTGATCAGCGTGACGATGTCCTGCTGCACTTCGCCGCCCAGCACCCATTCGACGACTTCCATCGTCTCTTCGTCGGTGACGCGCATGCCCTGGATGAACGTGCCCTGTTTGCCGATCTTCTTCAACGCCTGATCGATCTGCGGACCGCCGCCGTGCACGATCACCGGGTTGATGCCGACCAGCTTCAGCAGGATCACGTCGCGCGCGAAGCCTTGTTTCAGGCGCTCTTCCGTCATCGCGTTGCCGCCGTACTTGATGACGACGGTCTTGCCGTGATACTGGCGGATATAGGGCAGCGCCTCGGCGAGAATTTCAGCCTTCAGCGTGGGGGCGATCTGGGACAGGTCGGGAGTCTCGGACATGGCGGCGGCTCGGACACGGAAACGGTGAAAACAAGGCCGGATTGTACACAACTGGCGCGGTGCAATAGTGAAACTGATGTGTGCCGTCGCGGCGATCGTGGCCGTTGTGCTGCAGTGCGGAAAAGCGGATATCGCGTGCGACGGACGCGTGGTTCACGCTGCAATTTGCAGCGGTGCGACGGAAGGTTTGGGCCATTGCCCGGCTGGTAAGTTCTCTCGCGCAACTGGAAAGGCCGGCCACTTTTGCAAACGGGCGAATCGGCGGCGAGCGGGCAGGCGTTTTGCTGGCTCGCCGGAAGTGGCATCATGTTTGAATCCATTGACCGGTTTCATCTCGCTGTCATGAACCCGTCCCCATCCGAATCGATTGGATCTTCCACAACGTCGAGCGCTCGCTGCCCGCGCTGCCGCCGTGTGTTCGACTGCGGCGCGCGCGGCGGCCGCGAGGCGTGCTGGTGCGTATCGATGCCCGCGATGCCCACCGAGGCGCTCGACGCCGGCACCGGCTGTCTATGCCCCGAATGCCTCGCCGATGCAATTGCGCGGACGCGCGCAATGGAAGGAAGCGCCGCGCCCGCGCCGGACTGAAGCATCCGGCGAGTGGGCCAGATGCGAGGTTATGGACGCGAATCCGCCAGCGCCGCGAGATCGCGCGTCAGCTTGTCGAACACCGGCTCCCACTGCGCAAACTGCGGCTGCCGGTACAAGCTCGCGCTCGAATACCACGGGCTGTCGGTGCGATCGAGCAGCCAGACCCAATGCGGATTGACGTCGAGCAGTACCCACGTGCGCTGCCCGATTGCACCGCTCAGATGCGCGACGGACGTGCACACGGTGATCACCAGATCGAGCGCGCCGAGATAGGCCGCGGTGTCGTCGAAGGTTTTGAACTCCGCCGTGTGGTCGGCGATATCGAGTCCTGCCGTGCGGGCCGCCGCCACTTCGGCTGCGGCGCCGGGCTGCAGCGAATAGAAAGCGACGTTGTCGAGTTCGCGGAAAGCGTCGACATAGCGTTCCAGGCCGACGCGGCGGTACGGATTGCGTTGGTGTCCGTGGCTGCCCGTCCACACGAGTCCGACCTTCAGCCGCTTTTCGCCGGCAAGCCGTTGACGCCACGCGTCGACGGCTAGCGGATCGGCTTGCAGATACGGAACAGTCGACGGGATCGTTTCTTCGCGCGTATCGAACAGCAAAGGCAGCGACAGTAGCGAGACCTCGTAGTCGAACTTCGGCAACTGCTCGACGCCACCCCCCAACGTGAACTCGTCGACATGTTGCGCCAGCGAGCGTCCGAGCAGCGCACCCATCTGCGGAAACGAGTTCCAGGCAAGACGTCCGCCTTCGCGATGCACGCGCTCGGCCAGCAACGGAACATAGCGGCAGAATTGCAGCAGATCGCCCATCCCCTGTTCGCCCCAAAGCAGCAGCGTCTTGCCTGCCAGCGATTCGCCGCGCCAGGCGGGCCCTTGCAGCACCGGTCGTTTGCCTGCCAGTTCCTTCGATCCGTCCCAGCGCGCTTCATGCTCGCGCCAGCCGTCGGCGTAATTGCCGCGCAGCAGGTGGATCATGCTGAGGTTGGACAGGTGCGACGGCGTGTCCGGCGCAGCGCGGTGCGCGGCGAATGTGAAGCGCTCGGCGTTTTCCCATTGCTGCGCTTCGCGCAGTGTCTGCCCGTGATTGCCGAGCACGACCGGGTTGTCGGGCTGAAGATCGATCGCATGCCGCTCGGCTTCGAGCGCGCTGTCGAGGTCGAAGCGAGCGAGGTGCGACTTTCCGAGATTGACCCACGCGTTCGAATCGGCGGGATTCTGGTGGAGCGCGGCCGTCAGCAGTTCGGCCGCTTCCGCCGAAGCCGGATTCATCCACATCAACGCGCTTGCCAGATTGTTGCGCAGGCTATGCAGGTCGGGGTCGATGGCGAGCGCGTCACGGTAGGGCGCGACGGCATCGCCGTGCCGGTGCATCAATTGCAGTGTGAGACCCAGGCGAAAGAGCGCTCGAGGATCGTGCGGCGCGAGCGCGGCGAAAGCACGGGCAATCGTCTCCGCCTCGACGCCGCGTCCCCTGGCGACCAGTTGCGGCGTCATTTCATCGAGCGAATCGGGATTGGTTGGAAACAGATGCGAAGCGGCCTGGAGCCAGATGTCGTGGGCTTGCCGGTCGCCTTGGTGAAGCGCTGCGACAGCGTGACGCAGGAATGTCTGGAAGGAATCCAAAAGAACTTGATGTGGATCAACTGTTGTTTTAAGCATTTGTGGGTGGAGATTGTCGGCCGCGCCGGAAACGATAAAGACCACTATAGTTCCGATCATTCGCTAGATGAATCAGACCCCTCCCAACAGGTAAACTCGCAGGATGCAGCGCATAACCGTCACCGGCCGGGTCAACCTCGGGCATCTCTTCTGGCTACGCAGTCTTGCCATCATCGGGCAACTCGTGACAATTGCGTTCGTCCAGACCTTTGTCGGCGTCAAGCTGCCGTTGCCGGCGATGCTGCTCATCATCGGGCTCGAAGTGATTTTCAACGCGCTGACGTGGCTGCGCGTCGCGAGCCAGAAGCCCGAGTCGAACCTCGAGCTGTTCGGGCAACTATGGGTCGATCTCGGCGCGCTGTCCGCGCTGCTGTTTCTGTCGGGCGGTACGACCAATCCTTTCGTCTCGTTGTACCTGCCGTCGCTGGCGATTGCGGCCGCCGTGCTGCCCTGGCATCTGATGGCGTGGCTCGCGGCATTCGCCGTGGCGTGCTATGCCGTGCTCGGCTTCGAATCGGTGCCGCTCAATCTCGACAATCCCGCGAATCTGTTCGACTACTACCGCGCCGGCATGTGGGTGAACTTCATGGTCAGCGTCGGGCTGATCGCGTGGTTCGTGGCGCGCATGTCGCGCGGGCTGCGTCAACGCGACGCGGCGCTCGGCGATGCGCAACAGCGTCTGCTGCGCGACGAGCGCGCGGTGGCGCTCGGCGTGCAGGCCGCGACAGTCGCGCATGAAATGGGCACGCCGCTGTCGACGATCGCGATGCTCACGGAAGAACTGCGCGACGCCGCGCGTAGCGACGAAGGTCTGAAGCCGTACACCGCCGACCTCGACATCCTCGACCAGCAGATGACGCTGTGCACGTCGGCGCTCGCGCGCCTGCGCAGTCGCGCATCGACGCAAGGCAGCCGCCAACTGGTCGACGAGTGGCTCGATTCGTTCGTCAATCAGTGGCGCTTGCGCCATCCGCACGTCAAGTTCGAGCGCCTCGGCGAGCCGCCCGCGAACGTCAGTGTCGACGACACCGTCGCCGTCAGCCAGATTCTCACCATCCTGCTCGACAACGCCGCGCGCGCGAGCCGCGATCACGTGACGCTTGCCGCGACGCTCGCCGACAACGATTCGATCGACTTCGAAGTCTGCGACGCCGGGCCGGGCGTGCCGGCGCCGCTGCGCGGCTTGCTGGGCGCGGCGCCCGTCGACAGCACGCAGGGTGGGCATGGCGTCGGGCTGTATCTGGCGTTTTCGGCGGCGGCGCGGCTCGGCGGATCGATCGAGCTCACCGACGTCAGCGAAATCAAGCCGCGCGGCACGCGCGCAGTATTGCGGTTGCCTTTGGCCCGCGAGCAAATGGGCGCGGGCCGGCAGGGCGCCGCGTCGTCCAATACGGAGAAGCAAGCATGAGCGATAAGAATTTTCTGGTCATCGACGACGACGAAGTGTTCTCCGGCATCCTCGCGCGCGGGTTGACCCGTCGCGGCTTCACCGTGTCCGAAGCGCACAACGCCGACGAAGCGATTCGCCTCGCAAATCAGCAAAAGTTCGGGCAGATCACAGTCGATCTGCATCTGGGCAACGACTCCGGGCTGAATCTCGTCGCGCCGCTGCGCGACCTGCAACCGAACGCGCGGATGCTGGTGCTGACGGGCTATGCGAGCATCGCGACGGCCGTTCAGGCGGTGAAGGACGGCGCGGACAACTATCTCGCGAAGCCCGCGAACGTCGAAACGATCCTCTCCGCGCTGCAAACGGAAGCGAGCGCGTTGCAGGCCGAAGAGGCGATCGAGAATCCGACGCCGCTGTCGGTCGCGCGGCTGGAGTGGGAGCACATCCAGCGCGTGCTCGCGGAAAACGGCGGCAACATTTCGGCGACGGCGCGCGCGCTGAACATGCACCGCCGCACGTTGCAGCGCAAGCTCGCGAAGCGGCCGGTCAAGCAGTGACCTTGCCGTAGTTTCTCGCGGACGAGGGTGAAAAAAGGGCGGCGCTCCTTGCGGAGCGCCGCCCTTTCGTTTGGCCCGTTCGCCAGCGTAACGACGCGCGTTACAGCACGTAGCGCGACAGGTCCTCGTCTTGCGCCACCTCGTTCAACGCCCGATCGACATACGTTGCGTCGATCATCACGTTCTTGCCGGCATGATTGCCCGCCGAGAACGAGACTTCCTCAAGCAGCTTTTCGATCACCGTATAAAGACGACGCGCGCCGATGTTTTCCGTCTTCTCGTTCACCGAGTAAGCGATTTCCGCAAGACGGCGGATGCCGTCGTCGGCGAACTCGAGGTGGACGTCTTCCGTTTCGAGCAGCGCCTGGTATTGCTTGACGAGGCTGGCGTCGGTGGCGTCGAGAATCGCTTCGAAGTCCTTCACCGACAGCGAATCCAGTTCGACGCGAATCGGAAAGCGCCCTTGCAGTTCCGGAATCAGATCGCTCGGCTTCGCCAGATGGAATGCCCCGCTTGCGATGAACAGGATGTGATCGGTCTTCACCATCCCGTACTTCGTGTTGATCGTCGTGCCTTCGACGAGCGGCAGCAGATCGCGCTGCACGCCCTGACGCGAGACCTCGCCGCCGCCGGCTTCGCTGCGCGACGCGATCTTGTCGATTTCATCGAGGAACACGATGCCGTTCTGCTCGACGTTCTGCACGGCCTTCGCCTTGACCTCTTCGTCGTTGAGCATCTTCGCGGCTTCTTCGTCGGTGAGGAGCTTCAGCGCTTCCTTCACCTTCACCTTGCGGCGCGTCTTCTTGCCGCCGCCCAGGTTCGCGAACATCGAGCGGATCTGCTCGGTCATGTCTTCCATGCCCGGCGGCCCCATGATGTCCATCGTGGTTTGCGGCATCTCGATGTCGAGCTCGATTTCCTTGTCGTCGAGCAGGCCTTCGCGCAGGCGCTTGCGGAACGTCTGACGCGTCGCGTTCGATTCGTCGCCGCCCGACTCTACGCCCGAGCCGAAGCCGACCGTGCGCGCGCCCGGCAGAAGCGTATCGAGGATGCGGTCTTCAGCGAGATCCTCGGCTTTTGTGCGGACCTTGCGCATTTCGGTTTCGCGTGTCTGCTTGACCGAGATTTCGATCAGGTCGCGCACGATGCTGTCGACGTCACGGCCGACATAACCGACTTCGGTGAACTTGGTCGCTTCGATCTTGATGAACGGCGCGTCGGCGAGCTTGGCGAGGCGCCGCGCAATTTCCGTCTTGCCGACGCCCGTCGGCCCGATCATCAGGATGTTCTTCGGCGTGATTTCCTGGCGCAGCGGGTCGGCGACCTGCTGGCGGCGCCAGCGGTTGCGCAACGCAACCGCGACGGCTTTTTTCGCGCGATGCTGGCCGATGATGTGCTTGTCGAGTTCCGAGACGATCTCGGCGGGAGTCATGGTGCTCATCGTGTGTCCTTACTCGATTGTCTCGATGACGCGGTTGTGGTTCGTGTAGATACACATGTCGCCGGCGATCTCTAGCGACTTTTCGACGATCTCGCGCGGCGAAAGATCCGTATTGTCGGCAAGCGCCTTCGCGGCGGCCTGCGCGTACGCGCCGCCCGAGCCGATCGCACAGATCCCGCCTTCCGGGTCGAGCACATCGCCGTTGCCGGTGATGACCAGCGTGGTGGTCGCGTCGGCCGCGATCAGCATGGCTTCCAGACGGCGCAGCATGCGGTCGGTGCGCCAGTCTTTCGCCAGTTCGACGGCGGAGCGTGTGAGATTGCCCTGATGCTTTTCGAGCTTGGCCTCGAAACGGTCGAGCAGCGAGAACGCGTCGGCCGTGCCGCCGGCGAACCCGACCAGCACCTTGCCGTTATAGATGCGGCGGACCTTCTTCGCGCCGCCCTTCATGACGATGTTGCCCAGCGTGACCTGGCCGTCGCCGCCGAGCGCGACCTTGTCGCCGCGGCGCACGGAGACGATCGTCGTGCCGTGAAATTGCTCCATATGCGTTCCTTTTGCAAAACTAGCGAGGACGCGGAGGCGTCGATGCGCCACCACGGAATCCGAGAGCGGCCGGCGCGCGATGCTGGGTGCCGCGCGCGCGTGCAACGCATGTCGGATTTATTTTAGGGCGGACGCTGCCATATCAAGAGCCGGAGTCGAACGGGCGCGAGAAAAGACAGAGAGTGTGTGGTGACTGGGAAATGCTGTCGAGGTTTCAGCAGCGGTAAAAGGTACTGACGGGCCGTCCGCGCTTCAGATTATGCAGTGCGCATTTACCGATTAGCCCGTGCAAGCCGGCGAGCGGCCCGATAAAAGCGCGGCCTGAAAAGAAAAAAGAGGCGCACGGTTCACCGTGCGCCTCTGACGAAGCGTGTCTGGGGCGCGGACCCCGAAAACCGCGCCGCCCGTCGATCAGTCGCCGAACAGCTTCTGGCGCAGTTCGCGGCGTTCCTGTGCTTCGAGCGACAGGGTGGCGGTCGGACGCGCGAGCAGGCGGGGAATGCCGATCGGCTCACCCGTTTCTTCGCACCAGCCGTAATCGCCCGATTCGATCCGCGCGATCGATTGCTGCACCTTCTTCAGCAGCTTGCGTTCGCGGTCGCGCGTGCGCAGTTCGAGCGCATGCTCTTCCTCGATCGTCGCGCGGTCGGCCGGGTCCGGCACGATCACGGTTTCGCGGAGGTTCTCGGTGGTCTGGCCGGCATTGCGGAGAATGTCCGCCTGCAGCTGCTCGAGCCGGTTCTTGAAGAAAGCGAGCTGATCCTCATTCATGTAATCCTTGTCGCTCATCTTCAGGATTTCGGCTTCGGTCAAGAGTCGTTTCGTGGTCATCTGGCTTGCTTCGTCAATGTGAGGCAAATCATGCCCGCACTTTCGTGTTGCCCGCAAAAGGCGCCTCGATGACGCTCAAATGAGCGCCGGCGAACACGGACGGTGGGCTGTCGTGACGCCGAAGCGCCGATGCGGGGCCGAACTCCTCTGGAAACCGATTCTTCCAATGCTCCTGAGGCAATGCTTCCCGGCAGCGCGTTATAAGCCGGAGTGTGGCCGGCCGGCATATCGGCGATGTCCCCGGATTAGATTTTCCGGCGCCGTTTTTCGGCCCGGCACGGCTGCGAAGCGACTACGCGCTTTACACCGGGCAAATCGTTCTCTTTCTCCAGTGGGGCCGTATTGTAACTGAATCACAATACGAAACCGCAAGCGGGGGAAATCCCTGCCGCAAACTCCACTTATCGTGAAAATATAACGCGCTGTTCACTAAAAAGCGATGGTCGTACACGTATTCTCGTAACAGGGTTTTCACGTGCTTTGACCGCAAACGGGCTTTTAAATTGCCGTGCTTGCGCTTTTGAGGTCCTTTTCGCGTTGGGAAGCGAACAGATGGCAGCTGGGACGAACGCTAAAAGGCGTCCATCCCAGCGCGCAGCATAGCTGCGTGGGACCAGAGTAAGGCGCTAAAGCGCCAACTCTGGTCGGCAAGAACGAATCAGACGAGGCAGGCTTCAAGACCGTCGGTGATCAGGTCTTGCGGCAGGTCGATGCCGATGAACACCATCTTGTTGGTCTTTTTCTCGATGGGTTGCCACTTGGCCGCGAGGTCGCTGCCCATCATCTGATGCACGCCCTGGAAGACGACCTTGCGATCGACGCCCTTCATGTACAGCACGCCCTTGTAGCGCAGCAGGCGCTCGCCATAAATCTGCAGAATGCCGCCGAGGAAGTCTTCGAGCTTGTTCGGATCGAACGGGCGATCGCTGCGGAAAACGAACGACTTGATCTTGTCGTCGTGATGCGCGTGATGGTGATGATGGCCGTGATCGTGGCCTTCGTGATCGCACTTGCCGTGATCGTGATCGCAGTTCGCGTGGTCATGATCATGATCGTGGTCATGGTCGTGATGCGCGTGATCGCGGTCGTCCTCGGCGAGGAAGTCCGGGTCGATTTCGAGCTTCGAGTTCAGGTTGAAGCCGCGCAGGTCGAAGATTTCCTTGATGTCCGCTTCACCGAAGTTCACGACGCGGATTTGCGCGCGCGGGTTCATGTGCAGCAGGCGGTGGCGCAGATCGCCAACCACCTTTTCGTTGACGAGATCGGACTTGGTGATGAACAGACGGTCCGCGAAACCGACCTGGCGCTGCACGACTTCGTGCTCGTCGAGCTGATGGTCGGCATGCTTCGCGTCGACGAGCGTGATGATCGCGTCGAGCAGGAATTCGTCGGCGATCTGGTTATCCATGAAGAAGGTCTGCGCGACCGGGCCAGGGTTGGCCAGGCCTGTCGTTTCGATCACGACGCGGTCGAAGTTCACCTTGCCTTCCTGCTTCTGCGCGGCGAGATCGCCGAGCACGCGCGCGAGGTCGCCGCGAATCGTGCAGCAGATGCAGCCGTTGCTCATCTGGATGATCTGCTCACCCGTGTCCTGCACGAGGATGTCGTTGTCGATGTTTTCTTCGCCGAACTCGTTTTCGATCACGGCGATCTTCATGCCGTGCTTCTCGTTCAGGATGCGCTTGAGCAGCGTGGTTTTGCCGCTGCCGAGGAAGCCGGTCAGGATAGTGACGGGAATCATGTTGTTCGCCATGTGAAGTCGCCTTGTGTTCGTCAAACTGGGGTGCGAACCGCGCGCCGCGCGCAGGGCCCGAACCGCATGAATTCAGCTGAATATTGAAGCATAAGTGCCGGGGTGCCGCTGCTGCACGGCCAAAGCCCCGTCAACGCCAGGGAAATAAGGCCTTAACTATGGGCGATCAGGCGATTTGCAACAATAGGCCTTTCAGATATTCGCCTTCCGGGAATGCCGTCAGCAGCGGATGATCGACGCCCGCGCCGAGGCGCTTGAGAATGCGCGCATCAACGCGCGCATCGGCCGCCGCGCCGGCGACGATCTTCTGGAACAGCTCGGCATCGATCGCGCCCGAGCACGAATAGGTGAACAGCAGGCCGCCCGGCCGCAGCAGCTTGAGGCCGGTGAGGTTGATGTCTTTGTACGCGCGCGCGGCGCGGTCCACGTGCTCGCGCGACGGCGCGAATTTCGGCGGATCGAGCACGATCAGGTCGAAGCGCTCGCCGTCGTCGTACAGGCGGCGCAGCGTCTTGAACGCGTCGGCGTCGAGCCAGGTGGCGCGTTCGGCGTCGAAGCCGTTCGCCGTGACGTTTGCTTGCGCCAATGCTAGCGCCTCGCCAGACGAATCGATCGATACCACGCGCTTCGCGCCGCCCTTGAGCGCCGCCAGCGAGAAGCCGCCGGTGTAGCAGAAGCAGTTCAGCACGTCGCGGTCGTTCGACAGTTCCTGCACCAGCGCACGGTTGTCGCGCTGATCGACGTAGAAACCCGTCTTGTGGCCGTTGCGCACATCGACGTGATAGCGCACGCCGTTCTCGCTGGCGATCAGCGTTTCGGGCGGCGCGTCTCCGGCGAGCACGCCGACTGTCTGTTCGAGCCCTTCCTTTTCGCGGATCGACACGTCCGAACGCTCATAGACGTTCGGGCAGCCCGTCGCGCCGATCAGCGCCTGCACGATCGCGTCCTTCCACGCTTCGACGCCCGCTGCCATGAACTGACAGACGATCTGGCCACGCTTCGTTTCATCATCCTGGATGTAGTAGTCGACGATCAGCCCCGGCAAGCCGTCCGCCTCGCCGAAGATCAACCGCGTCGCGCCCGTGTTGTGCACCATCGACTGACGGTGCGCGAGCGCGCTCTGCACGCGGCGCTTGAAGAACGCGTGATCGACGGGTTCGCTTTCGTCGAAGCTCCAGACGCGCGCGCGGATCTGCGAATGCGGGCTGTACGCGGCGCGCGCGAGAAAACGGCCGTCGTGTGCGCGCACCAGCACAGTGGCGCCGGCGGCGGGCTTGCCGTCGACGCGATCGATCGCATTCGCGTAGACCCACGGATGGCGGCGCAGCAGCGATTTCTCTTTCGACGGTTTCAGCGTAACGGTATTCATGACTTCGTGAGGATTCGGCAGAACAATATGCCGCCGGAAGCGGCAAAGCAGATATGACTGGCTGCGTGACCTAAAGTCGGGCAGCGTCAGTCGCGTTTTTTGGCGCGCGGGTGCGCCTGATCGTAGATACGCGCGAGGTGCTGGAAATCGAGGCCGGTATAGACCTGGGTCGCGGCGATGCTCGCGTGGCCGAGCAGTTCCTGCACGGCGCGCAGATCCCCGCTCGATTGCAGCACGTGCGTCGCGAACGAATGGCGCAGCACGTGCGGATGAACATTGGCGGGAATGCCCGCCGTGAGCGCCATGCGCTTCACGCGATCGCGCACGACATTCGGCGACATCCGGTTCCCACGCGCCGACACGAACAGCGGATGCGGATCGAGCTTCAGCAGTTCGCCGCGCACGGCGAGCCACGCGCGCAGTGCATCGAGCGCCTTGCTGCCGACGGGCACCGTGCGCCGCCGGTTGCCTTTGCCGAGCACTTCGACTTCCGCTTCGTCGAGCTTCAGCCAGCCCGTCGAGCGATAGCCGTCGGCGTCGAAGAAATGCACGTCGAGGTTGACCAGCTCCGACAGACGCAAGCCCGACGAGTAGAAGAGTTCGAGCATCGCGTGATCGCGCGCGCCTTCGGCTGTGGCCGTCGCGGGGGCTTCCATCAACCTGTGTGCGTCATCGACGGAGAGCGCTTTGGGCAGCGTCTTCGCGCGTTTGGGTGCGCGTACCGTCGCGACCGGGTTCGCGGGCAACTCGATGCGTCCGGCGAGCCAGCGGTAGAACGCGCGCCACGCCGACAGCCGATGCCCGATCGAGCGCGCCGACAGCCCGCCCGCATGCGCGCGCGAAACGGCGCCGCGGATATCGGTAGCGGTGAGGCTTTCGAGCGGCCGTCCGTTCGCGAGCTTTTTCAGCTCATCAAGTTCGTGCGCGTAGGCGCGCAAGGTATGCGCCGACAACCGCCGCTCATGCTCGAGGCTCGACAGATAGGTGGCGATCGGGTCGGCGGATGTCACGTGGCGGACGCTCAGCGCGGCAGCAGACGGCTCAGCGCGGCGCTCGCGAGCGCGCCGATCTGCGTGAGGAAATCAGTGGCCATGCCGTCGTGAAAGCGGCGCGAATCGGGCGAGCCCATCACCAGCAGCCCGAACGCGGCGGCGTCATTGGACGCTTCCGGGTCGCGCAGCGCGATCAGGGCGATCGATTCGGTGCCGTTCACGGACACGCCGTCGCCCGGGGCCGCGGCGTCGCCGACCACGGCCGACACGGCGGGTGTCAGCCATTGCGCCGCCTCGAAGCCCGTATTCGAGCCGCAGTACGGCGTGGCGAGGCTGTTTGCGAAGATGCGCACTTCCTCACCGACGTGACGCGTGAATTCCGCCTGCGAGTACGGCTCGGACACTTCCCACACGCGCAGCGCCGCTTGCGGCACGTCGAACACGTCGCGCAGGCCCATGGCGATCGTGCGCGGCAGCGCGCCCGGATCGCGTTCGGCCATCACGCGCGTCGTCCAGCGGCCGAATTTCGACGCGATGCTGTCGTTTTCGTGTCCGTAACGCAGCAGTTCGGCGAGACGCCGCTCGAGATGCTTGTTCTTCTCGCGCAGCATGTCCATCTGACGTTCCTGCAGCGACACGGCAGCCTTGCCGTGCGGATTGGCGAGCCGCACGGACGCAAGCAGTTCCGCGTGCTCGGCGAAGAATTCGGGGTTGGCTAGCAGGTAGTCGGCGACTTCGCGTTCGTTCATGGTTTCAGCTTAATGGTTGCGCGCTTCGTTGCTGTCTTGCTGCCGCGCCACGCGGTCCAGCCTCCGCGCGGCGTTGATGCATTCAGTCGGCCAGCTCTATTTCGCCTTCGAACACCGTAGCGGCCGGGCCTGCCATCATCAGCGCGGATTCGGGCTTGCCGTCCCACGTGATGGTCAGTGTGCCGCCATGCGTGTGTACCTTGACGGGTGCGTCGAGCAAACCGCGGCGGATGCCTGCCGCGACGGCCGCACACGCGCCCGTGCCGCAGGCGAGCGTTTCACCCGCGCCGCGCTCGTAGACGCGCAGCTTGATCTCGCTGCGGCTGACGATCTGCATGAAGCCCGCGTTGACCCGCTGGGGGAAGCGCGGATGGTTTTCGATCACGGGACCGTCGATCAGCACAGGGAAGGCCTCGACGTCGTCCACGATCTGCACGGCGTGCGGATTGCCCATCGATACGACCGACACCCAGCGCGTCGCGCCGTTGACGTCGAGCGGATAGAGCGCGTCGTTGCCTTCGCCGCGCGCATCGAGTCCGCTTGCGTCGAACGGCACCTGAGCCGGCTCGAACACGGGCGCGCCCATGTCGACGACGACTTCGCCGTTTGCCTGCATGGTCAGCGTGATCACGCCTTTCTGGACCTGCACACGCACGCTCTGCTTGTCCGTGAGGCGCGTATCGCGCACGAACTTGACGAAGCAGCGCGCGCCGTTGCCGCAGTGCTCGACCTCGCCGCCGTCGCAATTGAAGATGCGGTATCTGAAATCGACGCCTTCGACGGTCGGCTTCTCGACCACCAGCAACTGGTCCGCGCCGACGCCGAAATGCCGGTTCGCGAGCGCGCGCACCTGCGCTTCCGTCAGATTGAGCGGTTGCGTGTAGCCGTCGAGCACGACGAAATCGTTGCCCGCGCCGTGCATCTTGGTGAATTTCAGTTTCATGCCGCTATTGTAAGTGACTGGCCGGACCTCTCGCCCACTGTGCGCCGCCGCGCTTCAGTAAAAACTCGGATCGCCGGGCGGGCGCGTCTTGAAGCGCTTGTGCACCCAGTAATACTGCTCGGGAATGCGCGGAATCTGCTCTTCGAGAAACTCGTTCATGCGGCGGGCGTCGGCGTCGTCGTCGCCCGTCGGATAGTTGTCCCACGGCTTGAACACCTTCAGCCGATAACCCTTGTAGTTCGGCAGCACTTCGCCGATGAACGGCACGACCTGCGCGCGTCCGACTTTCGCGAGACGCCCGACGGCCGTCAACGTACACGTCGGCACGCCGAAGAACGGCACGAAAGTCGAGTTGCGCATGCCGTAGTCCATGTCGGCGCCCAGCATCACCGGTTTGCGCTCGCGCAGCCAGCGCAGCACGATGCGCGCGCTGTCCGCGCGGCTGGCCATTTCGGCATCGAAACGGCCGCGCTGTGCTTTCGCGACTTCTTCGAGCTGCGGGTTCGACATCGGCTGATACAACGAACCGCACGTGCGCTTGAGCGAATAGTTCAGAAAAATCGAACCGGCTTCGATGCCGACGAAATGGAAACCCAGAAGCAGCGTGGGCGGCAGATCGGGATCGGTGAGATCGATTTCGCTGTCGACCTGGATCAGTTTCTCGAGCTTCTTCGCCGAGCCGAACCATTGCATGCTGCGCTCCAGATAGCTGCGGATCGCGTGCCGGAAGTGCTTTTGCGCGACTTCCTCACGGCGTTCGTCGCTCCACTCGGGGAAGCACAGTTTCAGGTTGATATGGACGATGCGGCGGCGGCGGCTCGGAATCTGGTAGAGCAGCCAGCCGAGGCCGTCGCCCAGACGCGCGACGAAGCCATACGGCAGCAAAGCGAACAGTTTGAGCAGACCAATGGCCAGGTTGACACCCAGACGGCTCAGCATGCGGCAGCTCCGATTTGTGCGCGAAACCACGCTGGGTAAAGAAAAGCAACAAAAGGGTCGATATACCGCACGCGCAGACACTCTGTGACAAAAGAAAGAAGTCGCTATAATAAGGGCTTCGCCGAGTTAATAGACAACTTGCGGGGCGAAGCCGACGGGCGTTTATCTTTCAGATAGCCGACCGACGGTTAGGAAATCCGCTAAAGCGTCGCCGCTTCAGGCTCGAAGCAGGCTACGTGAAACTCAACCGTAACCAACAAGGGAGCCTGTAACGTGGCTAACGACTACCTCTTTACTTCTGAATCCGTCTCCGAAGGCCATCCGGACAAGGTCGCCGACCAGATCTCGGACGCCATCCTCGACGCGATCCTCGCCCAGGACAAATACTCGCGCGTTGCCGCGGAAACGCTGTGCAACACGGGTCTCGTCGTGCTGGCGGGTGAAATCACCACGACTGCCAACGTCGATTACATCCAGGTCGCGCGCGATACGATCAAGCGCATCGGCTACGACAACACCGACTACGGCATCGACTACCGCGGCTGCGCGGTGCTCGTCGCGTACGACAAGCAATCGCCGGACATCGCGCAAGGCGTCGACCGCGCGCACGACAACAACCTCGATCAGGGTGCTGGCGACCAGGGCCTGATGTTCGGCTACGCATGCGACGAAACGCCCGAACTGATGCCGCTGCCGATCTACCTGTCGCACCGCCTCGTCGAGCGTCAGGCGAATCTGCGCCGCGACGGCCGTCTGCCCTGGCTGCGCCCGGACGCGAAGTCGCAGGTTACCGTTCGCTACGTCGACGGCAAGCCGCATTCGATCGACACCGTCGTTCTGTCTACGCAGCACGCACCGGAAATGGAACTGGCGCAACTGCGCGAAGCCGTGATCGAAGAGATCATCAAGCCGACGCTGCCTGCTGAGCTGATCAAGGGCGACATCAAGTTCCTCGTGAACCCGACCGGCCGGTTCGTGATCGGCGGCCCGCAAGGCGACTGCGGTCTGACGGGCCGCAAGATCATCGTCGACACGTACGGCGGCGCGGCTCCGCACGGCGGCGGCGCGTTCTCGGGCAAGGATCCGTCGAAGGTCGACCGCTCGGCTGCGTACGCTGGCCGCTATGTCGCGAAGAACATCGTCGCGGCGGGCCTCGCCTCGCGCGCGCTGATCCAGGTGTCGTATGCAATCGGCGTGGCACAGCCTACGTCCGTGATGGTCAACACGTTCGGCACGGGCCGCGTGTCGGATGCGACGATCACGCGTCTGGTTCAGGAACACTTCGACCTGCGTCCGAAGGGCATTGTCCAGATGCTCGACCTGCTGCGCCCGATCTACGAAAAGACGGCAGCTTACGGCCACTTTGGCCGCGAAGAGCCGGAATTCTCGTGGGAAGCGACCGACAAGGCACTCTTGCTGGCAGAAGCCGCCGGCACGGAGCCGGTTGCCGCTCTCGCCTGAGTGAAGCTGTGAATACGCCGCGCGGCTGATTGTCGCGCGGCGTTGTTCGTTCAGATGGCAGGAAGCGAAAACGCCCTGCATGCGCTGAGAAGCGCATGCAGGGCGTTTTGTTTTGGTGTGGCGGTTTCGTGCGAGCCGCGTGCGCAGGTCACACGCGCCACGACGCACTAATGGCCGCAGCGGCGCATCTATTGCATGCGAACGCGAAAACGAACGGGCGCGCGCTTAGCGCGCAAACGCGAACCAGCCTTCGCTCGTCACCGACAGACGGCGCGGACGGCGGCTCGTCGGATGCGGCGCGCTCGCGGGCTTGGCGGCACGCGGCGACACGCCGAGCATCCGCACGGGCGCCGGGTTGCGCAGCAAAGTACGCAGCGAGAAACGCCGCGACGCGCCTTGCATGCTCAGTGCGCTGAAGAAGGTGCGGAACCAGACTCGCACGTTATCGACGGGTTTCGCGTCGCGCAGTTGCTCGGCGAGCGCGCGTGTGCGCGCGGTATGGTGACGCAGCGCGCGCGCCACATGGCGGCGTGCGGGACGTGCGGCGTTGAACGCGTGGGTGATGCGAGTGCTCAATGGGCTGTGCATGGCTTTAGGAATCAGGCGACGTGACACGCGACGAAAGGTGCGGCAAATGCAGCACCATCCATGCCAGCGAGTGGGACGCAATAGCCTGAGGAAAGACGGAGTGAATCAGCAGCGGCTGCGAATGGCCGTGCCGATGGCGGGATAGCGTGTGTTGCAATCGACATGCACGACAGGCTACACGTGATTCGTGACCGTCGAAAGTCCGGAGGGATCAGGGTTTTTACGAGGACGAAGCCCCCACGATCGCGCCCTTTGCGCTCGACGAACGTGCACGGCTGCCCATCCGGCGTGCAGCGTCGCCCGTCCCGATCGCACGTCGGGCGCAAGAGAAACGCATGACTGGCGCCGGTACGATCGTGCCCGTTTTACAATGAGAAGCCGTTGTCGAACGAACGCTAGCTGAACGGAACGTCCATGTCAGTCCATTCGAAGAAAGAGCAGATCCAGGTGCTGCGGGATCAGGGTTACATCATCGTCCCGGGTCTCATCACGCCCGAGCGCTGCGCTGAGATGAAACAGATCGCGCGCCAGCAGTTGCAGGAAGCCGCCGATCCCGTCGAATTCGAAGCGGACCTGCGCTATCCGGGCGCGCCGGAGTCGAAGCACGCGCCGGGCGGTCATACGGTGCGGCGACTGCTGGACGCGTACGCGCGTCATCCGCACTTTGCCGCCTGGGCGACGGCGCCTGAGCTTCGCGGCTGGATGGAACTGTATTTCGGCGAAGAGCCGCGCCTGTCGCGCGCGCATCACAACTGCATGATGACCAAGCATCCCGCGTACGGCAGCCTGACGGGCTGGCATCGCGATGTGCGTTACTGGTCGTTCGAGCGGGACGATCTGGTGTCGGTGTGGCTGGCACTCGGCGACGAAACCGTCGATAACGGCGCGCTCTGGTTCGTGCCCGGCTCGCACTCGGCGGCATTCACGTCGGAGCGTTTCGACGACGCGAAGTTTTTCCGCTCCGATCTGCCCGAGAACGACGCATTGATCCAGAAAGCGGTGTCGCCCGCATTGAAGGCGGGCGACGTCGTTTTCTTCCACTGCAATACGCTGCATTCGGCAGGCAAGAATCTGTCCGATCAGGTGAAGTTCTCGCTGGTCTTCACCTATCACGGCGCGAGCAACGTGCCGCTGCCAGGCACACGCTCCGCGTCCAAGCCCGAAGTGGCGTTCTGAGCATTCAGCGTTTTAGCGCTTTGACGACGCGAGCCCGATTAATCCGGCGAGCGTCGCGACGATGCCGCCTGCGATCAGGAAGATGGTCTTGTTGGTCGGCGAGCCGGTGAACACGCGCGACACGTCGTTGCTGAACGAATGAAACGACTGGCCGCCGAAGTACAGCAGCACCACGCCGCCGGCGATCAATGCGAGCGAGATCGCTTTGGTCATGAACACTCCTCATCGTTGAATTACAGTGGCCGAAAGTCTAGGTGATGGGCGGCGCCGAGTCCATGTTCGCTTCCCGCAATGTGGGCGTCTGCAGCGAGCGCGGCGATTGGCTAACATAGCGTGTTGGGCCGCTGCTGCATGATTGCGCGCCGGTGTGATACCGGTATCAGATCGCGGATATCCGTGTATGGCATCTGCAAGGCGGCGCTTCGCTACAAAGCATCACCAATCACAACAAACACGCATTATTCACGCGATGCGCGCGCCGCATCGCAGACTCCACTCCTGTTCTCGACAAGGACACCATCGATGGCTTACGAAGCAGCTTCAGCACGCTATTCGGACATGCAGTACCGCGTTAGCGGCAAGTCAGGTCTCAAACTGCCGGCGCTGTCGCTCGGCCTGTGGCACAACTTCGGCGACACCACGCCGATCTCGACGCAACGTGACATCCTGCGCACGTCGTTCGATCTCGGCATCACGCACTTCGACCTCGCGAACAACTACGGCCCTCCGTACGGCAGCGCGGAAACCAACTTCGGCCGCATCTTCAAGGACGATTTCAAGCCGTATCGCGACGAACTGCTGATTTCGTCGAAGGCCGGCTGGGACATGTGGCCCGGCCCGTACGGCCAGGGCGGCGGCTCGCGCAAGTACATCCTCGCGAGCCTCGACCAGAGCCTGCAGCGCATGGGTCTCGACTACGTCGACATTTTCTATTCGCACCGCTTCGACGTCGACACGCCGCTCGAAGAAACGGCGGGTGCGCTCGCGAGCGCCGTGCAGCAGGGCAAGGCGTTGTACATCGGCATTTCGTCGTACTCCGCGCAGAAGACGCGCGAAATGGCGAAGCTGCTCGCTGAATACAAGGTGCCGCTGCTGATCCATCAGCCGGCGTACAACATGCTGAACCGCTGGATCGAAGAGGAACTGCTCGACGCGCTGGAAGAAACCGGCTCGGGCGCGATCGCTTTCACGCCGCTCGCGCAAGGCGTGCTGACGGGCAAGTACCTGAACGGCGTGCCGCAGGATGCGCGCGTCAACAAGGCGGGCGGCGGCTCGCTGAAGCAGGAACATCTGAGCGAGCAGAACATCGAGCGCGTACGCAAGCTCAACGACATCGCGCAGCGTCGCGGTCAGAGCCTCGCGCAGATGGCGCTTGCATGGACGCTGCGCGATCCGCGCGTGACGTCGGCGCTGATCGGCGCGAGCAAGCCCGAGCAGGTTCGCGAGAACGTTGCGGCGCTGAAGAACCTGTCGTTCACGGCGGAAGAGCTTGCCGAGATCGATCACTATGCGACGGAAGGCAGCGTGAACCTGTGGGAGAAGCCGTCGACGGATCAGCATGTCTGAAGGGTTTTTGCTTTCGCTGGCATTCGGAGGGCGGTGTTTTGCTGCGCAAGCTGTCTGGTTTGCAGGTGTTTTGCGCTGGCATCCGCGATTTGTTAGCGTGCTTCACGCGTCGCCCCTGTGCGGGGCGGCACCTACTTTTCTTTGCCGCCGCAAAGAAAAGTAGGCAAAAGAAAGCGGCTCACACCGCCAGCCCGTGCTCTTATCCACGGGCCCCCAACGGCCCCGTCCTTCACACGGCAGCGTATCGGTTCGCGTGCGTTGCCAACGTTCTCTCTATACTCCTCACCCGCTTCACGCCCCCGCGTCGCAGCATGCCGTGCCAGATAGTCCACCGCCGCCCAGGTGGCAAACTGTGTGTCGGCCCCCTGTGCTCCACGCGCCTCACTTCGGACGGATGGCGCATGCACTCCACCCTGTAAGAGCGCTCACGCCTACGACGCGACAACCTACACAAAGTTTGCCACCTGGGCGGCACAAACCATTCGCTGCCGCTTGCCCGTGCACGGGTATTCGAAGCGGGTGAGGCGTTGATTTGAAGCGTTGGCAACGCACGCGAACAAGGGCGCTGCCGTGTGAAGCGTGGGGACGTTGGGGGCACGTGGATAGGAAGATGGGCTAGCGGTGTGAGCCGCTTTCTTTTGCCTACTTTTCTTTGCGGCGGCAAAGAAAAGTAGGTGCCGCCCCGCACAGGGGCGACGCGTGAACCTGGATAACAACTCGCGGATGCCAGCGCAAAACACATGCAAGCCAGACAGCTTGCGCGGCAAACACCGCCCTCCGGTTGCCAGCGCAAAACACCTGCAAACCAGACAGCTTGCGCAGCAAAACACCGCCCTCCGGATGCCAGCGCAAATGCAAGAATAAAAAACAAAAGCAAACCGCTACACCAGCGCAGGCAGCCCCTCCACCAGCACGACCGCAAACACCACACCCAGCAGCGCGCCAAGAACGCGCAGCGTGTTGTGCCTGAACTCGGTTTTGCAGGGCAGCGCGCCAAGGAACAGCGCCCCGGCCAGCGCCATCGGAATGACCAGAATGAAATCACCGATCGTGAAGTAGTGCATGCCTGTCTCCTTTGTGTACTCGTCTGACGCGACTGCATGCGGCGCGCCTGACTACCAGTATAGGAGACGGTATCGATGCGTTTGGTGGGCTGGAGCGCACGCGGGCTTCTGTCCCTCGCGGCGCACAGCCAGGCGGGACAAGGCTTTGCGCCATGTGCATGGCGACGCTCGAAATCCCGCGCTGTGCAAACGCCCGCTTACGCCTACCTTTCCGAATATGCGCTTTATCGGTGGAAACGCGAGCGGGCGCGGCGTTCGTTGGATGAACGCCATGTAACGTCTACGCCATGTCGACGCGCTCGCGAGCGCGCAGCCGCGCCGACGCCAGTATGCCGACCACCAGCAATCCGCCGACGAGCGCGGCAACCCCCGTCCACGCATAAGTCGCCCACACGCGCCCGCCATACGAGCCGACGATGCTCGATCCGAGGTAATACGCGAGCAGATACAGCGCGGCCGCCTGTCCTTTCGCTTCCTTCGCGATCCGGCCGACCCAGCCGCTTGCGACCGCGTGTCCTGCGAAGAAGCCGAACGTCACGCAGGCGATCCCGCACGCGATCAGCGCAAGCGACTGCGTGACCGTCAACAGCAAACCGCACAGCATGATGACGATGCTGCCGATCAGCACGCGCCCGCGCCCGAACGTGTCGGCCATGCGACCCGACCACGGCGACGCGACGACGCCCGTCAGATACACGACGAAGATCCCGCCGATAGCCGTCTGACTCAACCCGAACGGCGGCGCGAGCAGGCGGTAGCCGATGTAGTTGTAGAGCGTCACGAAGCTGCCCATCAGCACGAAGCCCATCAGAAACAGCAGCGGCAAACCGGGTCGTCCTAGATGCTTCACGAGCGCCGTGCGGTGATGCGAGAAGCCGAGTCCGCGGCGCGGGACGAAGTGGCGCGACGGCGGCAGCAGCGAGCGGAACGCGAGCATCGACAGAATGCCGAGTACGCCGATCGTGCCGATCGCGACGCGCCACGAGAACAGATCCGCGACGACGCCCGTAATCACACGCCCCGCCATCCCGCCGATCGCCGTGCCACCCACGTACAGGCCCATCGCGAGGCCGAGGCCGTCGGGATGCACTTCCTCTGCGAGATAGGCCATCGCGACGGCGGGCACGCCGCCGAGCGCCAGCCCTTCGAGCGCACGCAGCAACAACAGTGCGTGCCATTGCGGCGTGAACGCGACCGCGAGCGTCAGCAGCGAAGAAGCGGTGAGCGAAGCCGTCATCAGCCGATGGCGGCTCCATCCCTCCGACACGAAGCCCGCGACGAGAACGGCGAGCGCGAGCGCCGCCGTCGTCAGCGACAACGACAGGCTGCTTTGCGCGGGGCTGACATCGAATGAAGCGGAGAACGCGGGCAACAGCGGCTGCACGCAATAGAGCAGTGAGAACGTCGCGTAGCCGGCGAACAGCAGCGCGAGACTGGCGCGCCAGTAGGCGCGCGTGCCGCGCTCGAGATACGGCGCGCCGGTGGAGGAAGCAGAAGAGGATGAAGCGAAAGACGATGAATCAGCGGGCCGACTCGGGTCCGACGATGCGGTCACAACAAAACTCCCGGAAACGATTGAAACGACGCAGAGACTCGCGCGATAAACGTGTGTAATCAGCGCGAAGGGTCAACGATACGCCGATTGCGCGTACCACGTCGTCGAATCCGGCAACAGTAAAGGAACGCGAGCCGTGTTAGCCGCGCGTCGCGCCGGGCGCGCTCGCGGGCTGATCGGTGGCATCGGGATGCGTGAGCTGTTCGTCGGTGGGCAGCGACGTCGCCTCCCAGCCGCCCCCAAGTGCCTTGATCAGCGCGACGCTCGCGGCCATCCGGCGGCGCGCGATCGAGACCGCTTCGCGCTCGTTGGTGAGCGCCGTCGTTTGCGCGACCACCACGTCGAGATACGTGATCGCACCGTTCTTGTAGCGGTTCGACACGATCGCGAGCGAGCGCTGCGCGGCCGAGACGGCGTCGTCCTGCGCTTGCGCTTCCTGTTCGAGCACGCGCAAGGCCGCGATGTTGTCTTCGACCTGGCCGAACGCCGTCAGCACTGTCTGTCGATACTGCGCGATGCCTTCGTCGTAATTCGCCTGCGCTTCGGCTTTTTTCGCGGCGCGTCCGCCGAAGTCGAGCAGCGTGCCGGCGAGCGTCGGCCCGAGCGACCAGAAGCGGGCCGGCGCAAGCAGCCAATCACTGAAATTGGTCGCCTCCAGCCCACCCGTCACCGACAGAATCAGATTCGGAAAATACGCTGCCGTCGCGACGCCGATCTGCGCATTCAGATCGACCATCTGCCGCTCAGCGGCGGCGATGTCGGGCCGCCGCTCGAGCAGCGTCGACGGCACGCCGACGGGTGCGACGGCGGGCACGGCGACGAGCGGTGCGACGGGCAGCGAGAACGTCGACGGCGTCTGGCCGATGAGGATCGCGATCGCGTGTTCGAGTTGCGCGCGCTGCACGCCGAGATCGATCGCCTGCGCCTGCGTCGTGCGCAACTGCGTCTGCGCCTGCGCGACGTCGGCGTCGGTGGCGATGCCGCCTTTGTAGCGGTTCTGCGTGAGTTCGACGGCTTCCTTGTAGGCAGCGATCGTATCGTCGAGCAGTTGCTGTTCGCGGTCGATGCCGCGCAGTTCGAAATAGTCCGTCGCGAGTTCGGCCTGCATCGACAGCAGCGCGCTTTGCGCATCGGCGGCGCTTGCCTGCGCGTTCGCGCGCGCACCTTCGACGCTGCGCGACACGCGCCCCCACAAGTCGGGTTCCCACGTCGCGTCGGCACCGACGATCCAGTCGTTGAGCGTCTTGCCTGCCGTCGATTTGAACTTCACGTTCTCCGACGACCGCGCGCGCGAGTAGCCGCCATTCGCGGTGACGACGGGGAAGAACTGCGAGCGGAACTGCTCGACCTGCGCGCGCGCCGCGCGGAAACGCGCCTGCGCGGCCTGCACGTTCTGGTTTGCGCTGGCGACCTGTTGTTCGAGTGCGTTCAGCGCGGAATCGTTGTAGACCTCCCACCAGGCGCTGCGGATACGCGCGTCGGCGGGCTCGGCTGTTTTCCAGCCTGTGCCTTCGAGTTCCTTGTAGGTAGCGGCCGTTGTTGCCGCGGGCCGCTTGTAGTCGGGGCCGACCGTGCACGCGGCAAGGAGACTCGCGCCCACCAGCGCGAAAGCCACCGAACGAAGACGCATGCGATACGTGCTCACTCTTGTGCCTTTGCAGTCTGCTCGCTTTGCGACGAAGACGAGCCGCTAGAGGCGCCCGAAGCACCGGACGCACCTGCTGCGCCGCCCGCTTTCGGATGCACGATACGCACCGCCGCGCCATCGACGATCGAATCCTGCGGATTCAGAATCACCTGCTCGTCGCCCGTCAGCCCGGAGGCGATGGCGACGCGCGTGCCGTAGTCAGTGCCGAGCGCGACCTTGACGAGCTTCACGCGCTGCTGAGCATCGACGGTCGCGACTTTCACGCCGTCCGGACGGAACAGGAACGCGTTACCCGGTAGCGTGTACGGCGCGGCGGCCTGCGACTTCAGCGCGAAGTGCACTTGCGCATAAGCGCCCGGCAGCAGATCGCCGTTGCGGTTGTCGACGTCGACTTCGACGAGCATCGTGCGCTGCTGTTGATCGACGGCGCCCGACGTGCGCGCGACCGTGCCGGGGTAGTGCTTCGCTGGCGTTTCGGTGAGCGTCAGAAACGCGCTCTGCTGAGCCTTCACTTCCTGCGCGTAAGCCTGCGGCACGTTCACGTAGACGCGTAGCCGGTCGGCCTGAGCGAGATGGAACAGTTCCTTCGCCGGGCCGCCCGAGCTGCCGGCGTCGATCAACGCGCCAACGTCGACGTTGCGCGCGGTCACGATGCCGTCGAACGGTGCGTAGACCTTCTGGAACGACTGCATCTTTTCGAGCCGCGCGACATTGAAGCGCGCCGCGTCGAGCGTGCCTTTCTTCGCGAGCATGTCGCCGACTTTTTCGTCGGTTTCCTGCTTCGAGACGGAATTGCTTCTAAGCATCTCCGACCAGCGGTCGGCGGTACTTTTCGCGAGCGTGTAGGTCGCTTGTGCGTTGGCCAGATCGGCGCTCGCCGCCTTCAACTGGTCGTCGACTTCGGGCGTGTCGATTTCGGCGAGCAGTTGCCCCGCCTTCACGCGCGCGCCGATATCCGCGTACCACTTCTTCACATAGCCGTTGGTGCGCGCGTAGATCGGCGTATCGAGAAACGCCTGCACGTTACCGGGCAGCACGAGATCGAGCGCCGCCGCGGATTTCTGCGGCTTCACCACTTCGACGCTCAGTTGCGCGGAATGCTGCGCGTCGCGCTCCAGCGCGGCATGCGCGTCGTGACGCGACCAGATGCCCTGCGCAGCGAGCGCCAGCACAACGATCGCCGCGCCGATTACGATCCAGCGCGAACGGTTCGATGAGCTGCGCGGGCCTTCCCCGTGCGGCGCGGACTCATCAGGACGATTCCCTTCCATCAGAACTCCAGATACTGTGCTTGCGCATCGTTGTTATGACCGTGGCCACGTCGGCCACCTTATTGCGGCTTCTGGACGACATGCGCGGCGGCGCGTGCGCGTCGCTCCGACAGCCGTCGATAGATCATCGAAAACACTACGGGCACGAACACCAGCGTCGCAATCGTGCCGATGGTCAAGCCGCCGATCACCGCGCGCCCGAGCGGCGCATTCTGCTCGCCGCCTTCGCCGAGGCCGATCGCCATCGGCACCATGCCGATCACCATCGCGAGGGCCGTCATCAGCACGGGACGAAAGCGCGTGAAGCCCGCTTCGATGGCGGCGCGCGTCGCGTCGCCATGTTCGAGCAACTGCTCGCGCGCAAAGCTGATCACGAGAATCGAGTTCGCCGTCGCGATGCCGATACACATGATCGCACCCGTCAACGCCGGAATGGACAGCGTGGTATGCGTGAGAAACAGCATCCACACGATGCCCGCCAGCGCGCCCGGCAGTCCGGTGATGATGATGAACGGATCGAGCCACGACTGGAAATTCACGACGATCAGCAGATACACCAGCACGATCGCGAACACGAGGCCGGTGAAGAGGCCCGAGAACGAGTCGTTCATCGTCTGCACCTGGCCGCGGAGTTCGATCGACGAGCCTTTCGGTAATTGTGCCTTGGTGTCGGCGATGATCTTCTGGATGTCGTCGGAGACGGCGCCGAGATCGCGGCCGTCGGCGGTGCCGTAGATATCGATCGTGGTTTGCGCGTTGTAATGCGTGAGCACGGCGTTGCCGGCTTCGCGCCGCATCGTCGACAGCGCACCGAGAATGTTCGTGTGGCCGTTCGCATTCAGCGGAATGTTCGCGAGCGATTGCAGCGAATCGATCGTGTATTGCGGCGCCTCTGTGATGACGTTGTAACTGACGCCATTGCGCGGATTGAGCCAGAACGTCGGCGTGGTCTGCTGGCTGCCCGACAGCGTGATCAGCAGATTGCTCGCGACGTCGCGCTGCGTGAAGCCCGCCTGTTGCGCGCGCGTGCGGTCGACGTCGACGAAGATGCGCGGCAGGTCGGACGGCTGCTGGATGCGTGCGTCGGCAAAGCCCGGTATCGCGCGCATTTTGTCGAGCAGCATCGCGGCGAACGCGCGATTGCCCTGCACGTCGCGCCCTACAATCTGAATGTCGATCGGCGACGGCATGCCGAAGTTCAGCGTCTGGCTGACGATATCCGCGGGCAGGAACGCGAACTGCACGCCAGGGAATTCGTCGGTCAGCGTGCGGCGCAACAGGCGCACGTACTCGGCCGTCGGCTTGTGATCCGCGTTCAGACTGATCAGGATGTCGGCATCCGACGTGCCGATTGTGCCCGTCGCGCTGTACGACAGGTTGATACCCGATACGGGCAAGCCGATGTTGTCGATGATCGAATGCAGCTCGTCGCGCGGGATCAATTCGCGGATGCGCGCATCGACGCGATCGGTGACGACGGCCGTTTCCTCGACACGCATGCCCGTCTTCGCGCGCAGATGCAGCGCGATCGTGCCGGCATCGACGGCAGGAAAGAAGTCGCGGCCAAGGAACGGCATCAGCAGCAGCGACAGCAGACAGCACGCGAGAAAGCCCGACACGAAGAGGCCGGGCCGCGCGACGCGTGCCACGAGAAACTCACGATAACGCCCGCGCAGATTCGCAAAGCCGCGCTCGAACGCGAGGTGCACGCGCATGAACGGGTTGCGCGTCTCATGCGAATGATGGAAGTCGGCGGGACGATGGTGATGGCGCAGCAGATACTTCGCGAGCGTCGGCACCAGCGTTCGCGAGAAGAAGTACGACGCGAGCATCGCGAACACGACGGCTTCCGCGAGCGGGATGAACAGATAGTGCGCGACGCCCGTCAGCAGGAACATCGGCACAAACACGATACAGATCGACAGCGTAGAAACCAGCGTTGGAATCGCTATCTGATGCGCGCCGTCGAGAATTGCCTGTTCGAGATTCTTGCCCTGTTCGAGCTGGTGACTGATGTTCTCGATCGCGACCGTCGCGTCGTCGACGAGAATACCGACGGCGAGCGCCAGCCCGCCCAAGGTCATGATGTTGATCGTTTCGCCGAGCGTGGACAGCGCGATGATCGACGTGATCATCGACAGCGGGATCGACACGGCGATGATCAGCGTTGCGCGCCAGTTGCCGAGGAACAGCAGAATCATCAGGCCCGTCAGGCACGCGGCGATCAGCGCTTCGCGCAGCACGCCTTGCACCGATGCGCGCACGAACAGCGACTGATCCGCGACGGGATCGATGTTCAGCGACTCGGGCACGAGATTGCGCAGCGCCGGCATCATGGTCTTGATGCGATCGACGATTTCCAGAGTGGATGTGTTGCCGCTCTTGTTGATGGTCAAGAGCGATGCGCGCTGACCGTCCACGCGCACGATGTTGGTCTGCGGCTGATAACCGTCGCGCACATGCGCGACGTCGCGAATATAGACGGTGCCGTTCGGCCCCGATTTGATGGGAATGTTGTTCAGGCCTGCGAGCGAATCGGGGCTCGCATTCAACTGCACCGAATATTCCGTCGAGCCGATTTTCGCGGTGCCTGTCGGCACGATCAGGTTCTGTGCGGTGATCGAATTCACCACATCCATCGGCGACAGATTGCGCTCCTGCAGCTTGCGCGAATCGATATCGACCATGATCTGGCGCTGCTTGCCGCCGTACGGCAGCGGCGCCGACGCGCCCGGCACGGTCGCGAGCTGAGTCTTCAGGAAGTTATTACCGTAGTCGAACAGTTCCTGTTCGGTGAGCGACGGCGACGACAGCGACAGCCGCAGGATAGGCACGGTGGATGCGTTGTAGCGCAGTATGTTCGGCGGCGTGATGCCGGGCGGCAGCGAGCGAAGCTGCGTTTGCGACAGTGCCGTGACTTGTGCGAGCGCTTCGTTGATGTTCGCGTGCGGCTGAAAGAAGATCTTGACGACGGCGATACCGTTGAGCGAAGTCGATTCGACGTGCTCGATATCGTTCACCGCGACGGACAGCCCGCGCTCGTAGTTCAGCACGATGCGCTTTTCCATCTCGTCGGCAGGCAGGCCGTTGTACGTCCAGATCACCGACAGCACGGGAATGTCGATGTTCGGGAAGATGTCGGTAGGCGTGCGCAGGATCGTCAGTGGGCCGATGATCAGCAGCAGCAGCGCGAGCACGACAAACGTATAGGGGCGCCGCAGCGCGAGACGAACGATCCACATGAACAGGGCGGTCCGGTGAGGGCGGGAGCCGCTGCTTCTGGCGGCAGCGAGCATTGCGCGACGGCGGCCCGGCCGGCCGTGCGCGACAGGAATATAACGCGTATCGTAGCTTACATCGACATTTTTGAGACTACCGTGCGGTCCGGTTTATGATGAGCCTGTTACGGGTCGTTACAGTTAGGGTTTCGTAAGTCGAATTGACGGAACGGATGCCTCACGAGGCCTTACTTTTTACTTTGCCAAAATGCCCGGAAGGGCAACAATCGGGTTCAGGGGTTCGCCCGGCGCATGTGTGCCGGATGGAATGCGAGTCGATCCTAGCCCCTGGTTTTTAGGATTCAGGTGCGTACGCAACCATCCGGATGTTGCGGCGCTTTTATCATCACGTTGACCGGCACAGTCCCAAACAAGCCGGCAATTGGGAGAACGGGGAAACATCATGCAAGTCGGTTCTATTGTTCGATCCGTGCATATCGCCGTGCCACAAGGTGCACGCGGGATCGTGATGCGCATTCTTGGCGACATGGCGATGGTGGCGTGGTACGCCGGCGAGCCGGGAACGTCGAAGATACTGAACACGGAACCCTTTTTCCTCGAGGATCTGATCGACACGGGCGAATTCGTCCGCCCCGCTGGCGCGCAGATACATTGATCGCGGTCTTCTTGCCTGCTGTCGTGATTGACGAGATGCGGCGCCGCTGAGCGGCCGACGCATCGCGAGTGACACTGGCGCTCGTTTTTGCGCGCGGCACGGCGCACAATGCGGGCATGAACGAAGACACTCCCGAGATTCCCACCCCGCAGGACGGCCACGCCGTTCCCTTCGCCCGCCTCACGCCGGAAGTCGTGCTGGACGCGCTAGATAGCGCGCTCGACACGGTAGGCGTGCGCACGGACGGGCGCATGCTGCCGCTCAACAGCTACGAGAATCGCGTGTATCAGGTTGGCGTCGAAGACGGGCCGCCTGTCGTCGTGAAGTTCTATCGGCCGGAGCGCTGGACCGACGAAGCGATTCTCGAAGAGCACGCCTTTGTCGCGGAGCTGTGCGAGCGAGAGATTCCGGCCGTGCCGGCGCGCACGCTCGATGGCCGCACGCTGCACACATTCGACGGCTTTCGCTTTTCCATCTTCGAGCGGCGCGGCGGCCGCGCGCCCGATCTCGACCGCAAGGACACGCTCGAATGGCTTGGCCGGTTTATCGGGCGCATTCATGCGGTTGGTCAGACGGTGAACTACGCGGCGCGCCCGACGCTCGACATCCACACCTTCGGCTACGAGCCCCGCGACTATCTGCTCTCTCAAGACTTCGTGCCCGCTGACGTGCGGGTTGCGTGGGAAGCGGTTGTGAACATGGCATTGGAAGGCGTCGAGCAGGCTTTCGAACGTGCAGGCGACGTGCGCCAGTTGCGCATGCACGGCGACTGTCATCCGAGCAATGTGCTGTGGACCGACGCAGGCCCGCATTTCGTCGATTTCGACGACAGCCGCATGGGCCCCGCCATTCAGGATCTGTGGCTGCTGCTGCCGGGCGAACGCAACGAGGCGTCGCGCGCGTTGACGGATCTGCTTGCGGGCTATGAGGACTTCTGCGACTTCGATCAGCGCGAACTGCATCTGATCGAAGCGTTGCGGACCTTGAGGCTGATTCACTACTCGGCGTGGCTCGCGCGTCGTTGGGACGATCCGGCATTTCCCGCCGCGTTTCCGTGGTTCAACTCGCAACGCTATTGGGAAGACCGCATTCTCGAGCTGCGCGAGCAGGTCGGCGCGATGCAGGAAGGGCCGCTCTGGCCGGTGTGATGCTTGAGCGTGTGTCGCGCTCGTCAGTCGGCGGATTGAGCGCGGGCTGGGGATCCGGCGATCACGCGTGACGGTGTCGATTGCATCGATGAAGCGCCGCGTGCCGCATCCGCAACTGTCGAGCGCACGATCACTTGCGCGCGCACGTCGCGGCCGATCGTTTCGATGCCCGCGCGCATCTGCGTGAAATCTTCCGGCGAGCAGACCTCGCTGCCAAAACGTGTGGTCCCGTCGCGCGTCACGGTGATGACATTTGCGATCGCGTCGTACGAATAGGTCGAGCGATAGTCGATGAAGCGGTCTCGCGCGGCCATTGCTTCCGGCACATCGAGCACGCGAAAATTTGCAGGCAGTGCAATCTGCGTGCGCTCGTGCAACTCGACATTGCGACACACGAAAGGCTGCGTGCGCTGCCGTTCGCCGAGCCAGTAGCGCGCGTCCGACTGAAATCCGCCGACGAAGCTCGTCAGCGCCGGAATCGATGCCGCCGTGCCAGGCACGACGAAGTCTTCGAGTTTGCCTTTCATCGTGAGCGACAGTGGGCCGTCTGTTGCGTTGAGGTTGCTGGTCGATAGCGTTGCTGTGCCCGAGAGGTTCACGAAGCGCAGTTCCGCCTGGAGCGACTCTTCGCGCTGCGCAGGCGTTTGCATGCGCAGTAGCGCGCGTCCCTGTTCTGCCGCCCAACCCACGGATTCCAGCCGGTAGACGAAGGTCGCGGAGCCATCGTGCGCGACGTTGATCGACAGATCGGTGGTGCGCGACATCGTGGCCGTCGACGGTGTGCGCGACAGCACGCCTGCGTTGACGAGCACGACGGGGCGGTTCATGTCGGTGGACGGCAGATAGCCGAACTCGACGTTCGGCGCGGTCGAATCGGCGTATAGCTGAAGCTCGGGCAGCCACGTGATCACGTGATTCAGCACGCCGTAGCCGGGCACGTCGGGCAGCGTGTAGATCGTGCCGCTGCTGATCAGCGCGGGCTCGTTGCGGATGCCGATGGCGTCGAGCAGCGCGCCATACAGCGCGACGTGGTCCTTGCAGTCGCCATAACGCAGCGCGAGGATTTCCGTCGCGCGATGCGGCACGACCGCGCCGCGTCCGATGTTGACGGCGACATAGCGCACGTTCTTGCGCACCCAGTCGTAGAGCGTCCTGGCTTTTGCACGCGGCGTCTGATCGCCGGCGGTGAGCGAGCGGGCCAGTCCGACGATTGCCGGATCGCTGCCGCTGGCATCGACGGCCGATTCGCGATACTTGGCGGCGAACGCGGCGTAGTCGGGAAACGTCGAGACCATCAGCCGGTCGCCATAGCTCACGTACGCAATCGATCCATATTCTAGCCGCGCGAAATGCGCCTTGTCGTAGCGGAACTCATAGCGCGTGCGGTCGTTCTTCGTCGACGGCGGCAGTGCGGTGAAGCCGCGCGCGTCGGCGTAAAGCGGCTTGTCGGCGGGCAGATCGTAGACGAGGCGGAAGTTGTGAGTCGGCGCTAGATCGGGCGGTGTGAAGTCGCTGAAATGACCCGGCACGATCGGCTGCATCTGCGTCTTCCGATACGTCAGGTGCACGCGCGCACCCGGCTCGACGGCGGGAAACACGATCACCTTTTCGAGGATGTCCTGAAACATCGGCGCATCGAATGAACGCGCTTCCTGCACGTCGCGAATCTGCTCGGGGCGCACGTCGTGGCGCGTGCCGTCGGCGGATGTCGTGTACGCCTCCAGAATGTCGACGCTCGCCATGTTGCGGTTGAACCAGATGTAGTACTGCGCGACACGCGCGACGCCCGCCTCGTTATTCACGCGCAGCGTCATTTCGTCGATCTTCGTATAGGAGCCGTCGGCGTTTACCGTGAAGGTCTGTGTTTCGCGTTCGTTCGTGTATGGCTCGATGGGCGCGGCCGTTGCGGCGTTCAGTGTGGTCAGGCCTGCGTTGTTAGCCGCCTGGTCGGCAGCGCGGGCCGCGCCTGTGCAAAAGGCGCAAGCAGCCATCGCGATACGGAAGATCGTGAAAAGGCGCATGGGGAATCAGGCGTCCGAAGGAATTGGTCTAGTTCTGTCGCACCTCACACTTCAAAATCACACGACGTTTGTGTCAAGCGGGCAAACCGCACACAACGGCAACATTTTCCGGAAGCCGGCCTAAGCCTTCGGGATTGAAAGAAATTACATTCTGTGTAATGATAGTTATTCTCATCTGAAGGGCGTCGCCAGCTAATCGCCATCTTTCTACTCTGGTTCCATGCAAGGAACTTGCTGAGACGAATCAGCCAGCCAGCTCTTCGATGACCATTCTGCTTTTGCCCGGAATGCCATAGCTGCCATCTGTCACGTGGCAAGCGCGCTTCGGGCATCCGTCTTTCCGCTCCGGAACGACATTTCCAGTTTCCATTCCAACGTTGCCGCACGCCGGTGACGCACGACCCGTCTTGCCAGGAACACGATGAACGCGCCCGAATCGATCGAACTGAAGCCTGCTGCCCGCGCGGGCGTGATGCCTGCTGCCGTCCAGCAGCTGGACGCGGACGAGCTGGCCGCGCGGCGTCAGCGCTCGCGGCGCGCGAACTTCATCAAGTGGCTGCGCAAGGTGCATGGCTGGGTGGGGCTATGGGGCGCCGTGCTCGGGCTGCTGTTCGGCGTGACGGGCTTTCTGTTGAATCACCGCGCGGGACCGCTGAAGGTGTCGTCAGGCGAGCCGCAGGTCGAGCAGTTGCAGATCGCGTTGCCGCAGAAGGGCTTCAAGTCGCCCGGCGACATGGCGCACTGGCTGAAGGACGAACTGCATATCGACGGCAAGCCGGGCAGGGCGCGCCGCGAGCCCGCGCACCCCGTCGCGTGGGGCGATCAAAGCGCCGTGCAGCCGGAGTTCTGGCAGCTTGCGATCGCCGCTCCGGGGCAGAACGTGCAGGCCGAGTATTGGGTGGGCAACGGCTTCGTGTCGGTGAAGCGCACGCAAAACTCGTTTCTCGGCACGATGAACAACCTGCATAAGGGCGTTGGGTTGAGCGTCGGTTGGATGCTGTTGATCGATACGATCGCGGGCAGTCTGATTCTGCTGTCGCTGACGGGCGTGCTGCTGTGGACGGAACTCAATAAGCGGCGGACCGTGGGTGTCGTGCTGATCGGCGGGTCGATCGTGGCGGCGGTGGTTTGTGGGTTGATGTGATTTCTATGGTGCCCCGTCAGTCGTCGTAATCGGGCTCTCTGATTTGCGCGAAGCTGGCGATATTCACATCGCCTTCTTCAAACCGGGCGGTGATCTCCAGCTTGCCGCCCAAAGCCTGAATACTGTCGCGCAACGCCGAAATGTAGATGTCCGTCTGCTGTTCGAGCACAGCGACGCCACCCCGTCCGACCTTAAGCCGTTTTGCCAGCGCCACACGGGACAAACTGCACGCGTACCTCACGTTATGCTGCGGCATTTCGGCTCTGAGTTTCTGAGCTAGCGCTTCAGAGCGCGCTCGCGACTCAGGCGACATCATCGCGCGCAGCTCCTCGAAATTTCTTGCCAACGGATTTCCTCCTGATATTTTGTTTTACTGGGATTTTTAAAGCGTCGTTATGCTAATTATTTTGAACGGCGATAAATCTATCGGTTAGCAAACATATCGTCAAGCCGTGAGCGATATCTCAAAACACGTTGGTCAACAGAATCGGGGAATCCGAACGCGAACCGTGCCTAAGATCGCGTTCGAATGCATAAGAAAAGCTACTCCGGAATACTACAAGCCGCTCCCCCACTAGCCGCAATCTCACGCGCCGCCTTGGCGCCTTCGACCTGCAGCAGCGTCGGCAGCGACACGCCATTCTTGGCCGCCGTCACTTCGGCAAGAATCGACACAGCGATCTCAGGCGGCGTTCTGCTGCCGATATAAATCCCAACCGGCCCATGCAGCCGCGCGAGTTCCGTCTCGGTGAGATCGAACTCCTTGAGCCTTTCGCGCCGCGCCGCGTTATTGCGCCGCGAGCCCAACGCGCCGACGTAAAACGCAGGCGTTTTCAACGCTTCCATCAGCGCAAGATCATCGAGCTTCGGATCATGTGTGAGCGCGATCACGGCGCAGCGCTCATCGAGCTTCATATCGAGCACGGTATCGTCGGGCATCGTACGAACGACCTTGGTGCCCGGCACGTCCCATTCATCCGTGTACTCTTCGCGCGGATCGCACACTGTCACTTGATAGTCGAGCCCGACCGCGATATTGCACAGATAACGCGACAGTTGCCCAGCCCCGATCACCAGCATCCGATAACGCGGGCCATGTATCGTCAGCAGACGCGTGTCGTTGAAGTCCACGCCATCCGTTGCTTGCGCGGGACCCAAACGCGCGACACCCGTTTCCATATCGAGCGTGCGCGCGACGAGCCGTCCGTCTTCAACGGCATCGCACAGTTCAGCGATGCCGCTCGCCTCCGTCAAAGGCTCCAGCACAAGCTGAATGGTCCCGCCGCACGGCAAACCGAAGCGATGCGCCTCTTCGGCTGAAATGCCGTACTTCACCGCTTCAGGCTTCGTCTGCTCGATTCCGCGCTGACGCACGCGATCGATCAGATCGTCTTCGATACAGCCGCCCGACACCGAACCCACCACCGCGCCATCTTCGCGCACGACGAGCATCGCGCCCTCGGGACGCGGCGACGAGCCCCACGTCTTCACGACCGTCACGAGTAGCGCGCGATGTCCCTGTTCGAGCCAGCGCGCGCTGGACTTCAGGACTTCGAGATCCACGCTGTCCATGATTTCTTCCTCTTCGGTTCTTCGCCACTGCCGTCGGCGGCGGCTTCGCCGTCATCGACAGGACTAGCAGTGTCGCCTGAAACCCCCGATTCTGCCTGCACATCGCCACTGCCGCCCGTCAATTGCTCGCCGAAGCGCCTGAAAAACTCACCCGCGAGCTTGCGCGCCGCGCCGTCGACGAGCCGCGAGCCGATCTGCGCGAGCTTGCCGCCGACTTGCGCAGTCGCCGTGTAGGTGAGCGTCGTCGCTTCGTCGCCGTCGGGTTCGAGCGTCACATGCGTTTGCCCTTTACCGAAGCCAGCCGCGCCGCCCTGGCCTTCGAACACGATCGTATACGTGTGAGGCGCGTCGATATTGGTGAGTTCCATGCGGCCCTTGAAGCGCGCCTTCACCGGTCCGACGGCCGCGCTCAACGCGACGGCGTACGCGTTCTCGCCGTCCGGTTCGATGCTGTCGCAGCCGGGAATCGACGCGCGCAAAATCTCCATGTCGTTGAGCGCTTCCCATGCGCGCTGCTGCGGCACGAGTAGCGTGTAGGTTTCGGTCAGCTCCATGACGTCGCTCCTTCAGATATCGCGGCGCGCGCGGCATCGCGGGACACGCGCGTCAATTGCGCGAGATCGCGGCCGAACGCAGCCAGGCTGTCGAGATTGTGAACTGGCTTGTGCGCATCGACGAACGGCAGCATCGCCTGTACGCCGCGCGCCTTCGGCGAGAACTCGCGGTAACGCAACAACGGATTGAGCCACACGATGCGATGCGCGAAGCGGCGCAGGCGGGCCATTTCGGTTTCGAGCACGTCGATGGCTTCGTGATCGAGGCCATCGGTGACGAGCAGCACGGTCGCCCTGCCTGTCAGCACTCGGCGTGCCCAACGGCGGTTGAATTCGGCGAGCGCCGCGCCGATGCGGGTGCCGCCCGACCAGTCGACCACCTGATCCGCGAGCGCAGCAATCGCGACATCGGGATCGCGTTCTTTTAGCGCACGCGTCGCATTGGTGAGGCGCGTGCCGAACAGAAACACCTGCAGGCGTTCGCGCGATTGCAGCAGCGCATGGCAGAAGTACAGCACGGCACGCGAATAGCTGCTCATCGACCCGGAAATATCGAGCAGCAGCACGAGCGGCGGCTTGCGCGCGACCACCGCGCGATACTTCCACACGGTCCAGTCGCCGCCCGCGCGCACGGCATGTCGCGCGCTCGCGCGCAGATCCGCATGCGTGCCGCGCGACGCCGCTTTCAGCCGGCGCGTCGGCTCCATCGCGAGCGGCAGGCGCTGCGCGCGAATCAGGTGACGCAGCGTGCGCCATTCGTCTGCGGTAAGCGTGTCGAAATCGCGATGACGCAGACGCTCTTCGGCGCTGAACGTCACGTGCGCGTGCAGTTGGTGGCGGTCCTTGTCGGCGGCTTGCTCGGTTTGCTTGCGCTGCTTCGCGTGATGCACGGCGAGCGCGTCGGCGAGCCGGTTGTTGCGCTTCGGCGGCGGGATGCCGCTCGTCACCTTCGGCAGAAGCAGCGCGCGCAGCTTGCCTTCCCAATCGGGATCGCGCCAGAAGAGATCGAACGCGGCGTTGAAGAGGTCGCGCTCGTCGGGCGCGCACAACAGCAACGCGGCGAGCGCCGCGCGCACGTCGTCGCGCCGGTCGAGATCGATCCAGCGCAATGCTTCTAGCGCATCGACGGCCTGTGCGGGCGACATCGGCAAGCCCGCGCCGCGCAACAACCGCACGAAGTGCACGACGTTGCGTGCGAGCGTCGCGGTGTTGGGATCGCTGACGGGCATCATCGACGCTACTCCGCCGCCGCAAGACATTGGCGAATCTGTTCGGCGTCGAATCGCGCGAGGTCGTCCTGATACTTGAGCAGCACGCCGAGCGTGTCGTGGACCGATTGCGGATCGAGTTCGGTGACGGTGAGCGCAGCGAGCGCGCGGCACCAGTCGATCGTCTCCGCGATACCCGGCGCCTTGAACAGATCCATGCCGCGCAGCCGATGCACGAAATCGACGGCACGGCGTTGCAGCGCTTCGCCCGTCTCGGGCGCGCGCGCCGCGACGATCGCCAGCTCGCGTTCGCGGTCGGGGTAACCGATCCACTGATACAAACAGCGGCGCTTCAACGCGTCGTGCACTTCGCGCGTGCGATTCGACGTCATCACGACGAGTGGTGGATGCTCGGCGCGCACCGTGCCGTATTCGGGAATGGACACCTGAAAATCCGACAGCAGTTCGAGCAGGAACGCCTCGAACGGCTCGTCGGCGCGGTCGATCTCATCGATCAGCAGCACGCGCCGCGCGCCGGGATGATGCTCATCTGGCATGAGTGCCTGCAGCAGCGGGCGCTTCAACAGGAATTCGCTGCGATACAGCGTGCTGCTGTCGGGCTTCTCGCCGGCCGCTTCGGCGAGCCGCAGCGCCATGATCTGCCGCGGATAGTCCCACTCGTACAGCGCGCTCGCCGTATCGAGCCCTTCATAGCATTGCAGCCGCAGCATCGACGTGCCAAGCATGCCCGCCGCTGCCTTGGCCAATTCCGTCTTGCCGACACCCGGCTCGCCTTCGACGAACAGCGGCCGTTCCATGCGCAGCGCGAGAAAGAGCGCGGTCGCCAGCTCGCGGCTCGCGAAGTAGCCTTGCGTGCCGAGCTGGGCGAGGGTGTCGTCGATTGAAGCGGGCTGCATGGTCCTCCCTGGCACTTCGGCTTGCATCGCTCGAACACTGAAGAAGCTGGACAAACCCGATAAACGAAATGGCCCGGACGCGCCGGGCCTCGGGTGCTCAAACGCGCCGCACGCCGCGTCCGCTAGCCGTTTGCGGCTCGCACCGCGCGCGCCGTCAGCACGGGTATCAGGTGAGCGCGATATTCGGCGCTCGCGTGCATGTCGGTGTTGAGGTCGTCCGGTGCGATCGTCACGCCGCGCGCGGCAGCTTCCGTGAAGTTCGCGGCGAGCGCGTTCTCCATGTCTGTCGCGCGAAACACCGACGACGCCGCGCCCGTGATCGCGACGCGCACACCGTTGGCCGTCTTCGCGACGAACACGCCCGTCAACGCAAAGTGCGACGCCGGATTCCTGAACTTCTCGTACGCGGCTTTCTCCGGCACCGGAAACTCGACGGCGACGATCAGTTCGTCGGGCTGCAACGCGGTTTCATACATACCGACGAAGAAATCCGTCGCTGAAATGCGTCGCCGGTCGGTGACGACCGTTCCATCGAGGCCGAGCACGGCGGCAGGATAATCCGCCGCGGGATCGTTGTTCGCGATCGATCCGCCGATCGTGCCGAGCGAGCGCACTTGCCGGTCGCCGATATGCCCCGCGAGAAACGCGAGCACCGGCAACACGCGCTGCACATCCGCGTGACTCGCCACGTCCGCATGGCAGACGGCCGCGCCGACCGTCACTTTGGTCGGCTCGACGCGAATCTCCTTCAACTGCGGAATGCGCGTGATGTCGATCAGCTTCGATGGCTGCGCGAGACGCAGGCGCATCGTCGGCAACAGGCTTTGTCCGCCCGCCAGATACTTTGCCTCGCTGTCGGCGCTCAGGCCGGACACGGCGCTCTTCGGATCGGCTGCACGTTGATAGTCGAATGAATACATGTCGGCCTCCGCTCAGGGACGTGAGTTTTGTGCAGCGTGAATCGCGGACCACACGCGATGCGGCGTGGCCGGCATCTGCAGGTCCGTGACGCCGAGCGGCGCGAGCGCGTCGATGATCGCGTTGATCACGGCAGGCGGCGAGCCGATCGCGCCCGCTTCGCCGCAGCCCTTCACGCCGAGCGGATTGTGCGTGCACGGCGTGCCTTTCGCGGTTTCGACGGTGAACGACGGCAGATCGGACGCGTGCGGCATCGCATAGTCCATGTACGAACCGGACAGCAGCTGGCCGGTGTCCTTGTCGTACACGCAGCGCTCCAGCATTGCCTGGCCGATACCCTGGCCAAGACCACCGTGCACCTGTCCTTCGACGATCATCGGATTGATCACGTTGCCGAAGTCGTCGACGGCCGTGAAGCGCTGGATGCGCGTCTCGCCCGTATCGACGTCCACTTCGACTTCGCAGATATACGCGCCCGCCGGATAAGTGAAGTTGGTCGGATCGTAGAACGCGCTTTCGTCGAGACCCGGCTCGAGCTTGTCGAGCGGATAGTTGTGCGGCACGTAGGCGGCGAGCGACACGTCGGCGAAGGTTTTCGTGCGGTCGGTGCCGGCGACGCGGAACGTGCCGTCCTTGAACTCGATGTCATCCGCCGATGCTTCGAGCAGATGCGCCGCGATCTTCTTCGCTTTCGATTCGATCTTGTCGAGCGCCTTCATGATGGCCGAGCCGCCGACTGCGATCGAACGCGAGCCATACGTGCCCATGCCGAACGGAATCCGCCCGGTGTCGCCGTGCACGATATCGATGTTGTCGATCGGCACGCCTAGGCGGTCGGACACGACCTGCGCGAACGTGGTCTCGTGGCCCTGGCCGTGACTGTGCGAGCCGGTGAAGACGGTGACGGAGCCCGTCGGATGCACGCGCACTTCGCCCGCTTCGAACAGTCCCGCGCGCGCGCCGAGCGCGCCCGCGATGTTCGACGGCGCGAGACCGCACGCTTCGATGTAGCACGAGTAGCCGAGTCCGCGACGCTTGCCGTTCTTCTCCGATTCCTGCCTGCGGGCGGCGAAGCCTTTGACGTCCGCGAGTTCCATCGCGCGGTCCAGACACGGTTCGTAGTCGCCCGTGTCGTACGTGAGGCCGACGGGCGTCGCGTACGGGAACGAGCGGATGAAGTTGCGGCGGCGGATTTCAGCGGGGTCTATGTTCATGTCGCGAGCCGCCGTTTCGACGAGGCGCTCGACTACGTACGTCGCCTCGGGACGGCCGGCGCCGCGATATGCATCGACAGGCACCGTGTTCGTGAAGACCGCTTTCACTTCGGCGTAGATCGCGGGTGTTGCGTACTGGCCGGCGAGCAGCGTCGCGTACAGGATGGTCGGCACGCTGGAGGCGAAGGTCGACAGATACGCGCCCATGTTCGCGATCGTGTGCACGCGCATCGCGAGGAACTTGCCGTCGGCGTCCATCGCCAGTTCGGCTTTCGTCACGTGATCGCGGCCGTGTGCGTCCGATAGAAACGCCTCGGAACGTTCGGCCGTCCACTTCACCGGACGGCGAATTTTCTTCGACGCCCACGTCAGCGCGACGTCTTCCGCGTACAGGAAAATCTTCGAGCCGAAGCCGCCGCCGACATCGGGCGCGATCACGCGCACTTTCGATTCCGGCAGCGACAGCACGAATGCCGCCATCAACAGCCGTTCGACGTGCGGATTCTGATTCGCCACATACACGGTGTAGCTGTCGTCCTGCGGCGCGTAGCTGGCGTTGACGGCGCGCGGCTCGATCGCGTTCGGGATGAGGCGGTTGTTGACGATATCGAGCGTCGTCACGTGATGCGCCTTGGCGAACGCGGCATCCGTGGCCGCCTTGTCGCCGTGGCCCCACGTGTAGCAGGTGTTGTCGGGCACTTCGTCGTGGACGGCGGGCTGGCCGGCATCGGACGCGTGCGTGGTGTCGATCACGGCGGGCAGTTCGGCGTAATCGACTTCGATCAGTTCGGCGGCATCTTTTGCGGCTTTCACCGAATCGGCGATCACGAGCGCGACCTGGTCGCCGACGTGGCGCACTTTCGTATGCGCAATCACGGGATGCGGCGGCTCGTGCATCGGTTTGCCGTCGATGCTGTGGATCAACCAGCCGCACGGCAACCCGCCGACGTTTTCAGCGGTGAGATCCGCGCCGGTAAAAATCGCGACGACGCCGGGCGACTGCTTCGCGGCGGTGGTGTCGATACGTGTGATGCGTGCGTGCGCGTGGGGCGAGCGCAGGAATACGGCGTAGGTCTGACCGGGCAGGACGATGTCGTCGGTGTACTGGCCGTTGCCGGTGAGGAAGCGATAGTCTTCCTTGCGCCTGACGGGCATGCCCACCATGCGGTGCGAATCGGGTGCGTTCATGGAGGGCTCCTCAGGCGGTCGTGGCGGCTTTCGAAGACGCGTCGGCTTGCATGCCGGCAGCGCCCTGAACGACGGCCTTGACGATGTTGTGGTAGCCCGTACAGCGGCACAGGTTGCCGTCGAGCTGACGGCGCACTTCGTCTTCCGTGAGGTTCGGATTAGTCGCAACCAGCGCGGTCGCGCTCATCACCATGCCTGGCGTGCAGAAGCCGCACTGCAGGCCGTGGCATTCGCGGAAAGCGGCCTGCATCGGATGCAGTTCGCCGTTTTTCGACAGCCCTTCGATCGTGGTGATTTCCTGGTCTTCTGCCTGCACGGCGAGCATGTTGCAGGATTTGATCGCGCGGCCGTTCAGATGAACCGTGCACGCGCCGCATTGCGCGGTATCGCAGCCGACGTGCGTTCCTGTCAGCCGCAATTGTTCTCGTAGAAACTGGACAAGCAGGGTGTGCGGCTCGACGTTCGCGGTAACGGGTGAACCGTTCACCGTCAGACTGATGCTGATCGCCATGAACTGTCTCCTAGGGGACGCTCTTGTATTGAGCCCCGGGTGGGGTGAGACCGGCTCGGGCCCGTTGTTCACTTGCTACCGCCTGCCTGCTGGAGGGTCCGGTACGGTTGGGGTGCTTTTTTGCTTTGTTTTTGTTGTTTGTGACGAAAAGTAAAACACAAAAAGCGGGAGGCGGCTATTGGGGAACTGTGCCTCCGGCGGTTTTTGGTTTGGTTTTGGCTTTCGTTTTCTGCTGCGCTGCCAGTTCGGTGTGTTTGTCTTTGCGCTGGCATCCGCGCTATGGTGTTTGCCGTTCACGCGTTGCCCCTGTGCGGGGCGGCACCTACTTTTCTTTGCCGCCGCAAAGAAAAGTAGGCAAAAGAAAGCGGCTAACACCGCCAGCGCTTGACGTTTGCCCACGGGCCCCCAACGTCCCCACGCTTCGCACGGTAGCGCGCTTGCACAGGTTCGTTGCCAACGCATCGTTTAAACGCCTCACCCACTTCAAACACCCGTACATGGGCTCGCGCCAGCGAACGACTACTGCCGCCCAGGTGGCAAACTGTGTGTAGGTTGTCGCGGCGTACAGGTTAGCGCTCTTGCAGGGTGGAACGCGTGCGCTATTGGTCCGAAGTGAGGCGTGGGGAGCACCTAGGGCCTACGCACAGTTTGCCACCTGGGCGGCGGTGGAATATCTGGCGCGGCATGCTGCAGCGCGGGTAAGTGAAGCGGGTGAGGCGCTCATTTAGAGCGCTGGCAACGAACGTGGGTCACGTGATTGCCGTGTGAAGCGTAAGAACCGTTGAGGGCCCTCAGGCAGGAAGAAGAATTAGCGGTGTTAGCCGCTTTCTTTTGCCTACTTTTCTTTGCGGCGGCAAAGAAAAGTAGGTGCCGCCCCGCACAGGGGCGACGCATGAAGCACGAAGGCAAATCGCGGATGCCCGCGAAAGGCGCAGCGAACCAAACAAAACCCAGCCGCGCCGCGAAAAAAACTTTAACGCCCGCCGTGTGCGAGTTTGGAATGCCTCCGCGAGTACCCAAAATAAACAACCATCCCAACCAGAAGCCAAATCACAAACGCAATCCACGTAACCTTGCTGAGATTCAGCATCAAAAACAGACAGGAAGCAACAGCAAGCACAGGCACAACCGGCACGCCAGGGCAGCGGAAAGCCCTTGGCAAATCAGGATGCGTGCGCCGCAGCACGAGCACAGCGATGGACACCATCGAAAACGCCGCCAACGTGCCGATATTGATCAGCTCAGCGAGCACATTCAAAGGCACGAGCGCGCCAATCAGCCCAAACACGATCCCAACAATCCACGTAGTAACAAACGGCGTAGCAAACCGCGGATGCACCTTCGACAGCGCCGCAGGCAACAACCCATCGCGCGACATCGCAAAGATCACCCGCGTCTGGCCGTAGGCCATCACAAGAATCACGGTCAACATGCCAAGCACCGCACCGAGATCGATAAAACCGGCAACCCAGTTCTGCCCAGCAACCTGCAACGCATACGAAACCGGATGCGAAATATTCGCGAACTGTGCCGACGGCACGATCCCCGTCACGACGGCGGCCACCGCGACATACAGCACCGCACAAACGCCGAGCGACGCAATGATCCCAATCGGCAGATCGCGCTTCGGATCCTTGACCTCTTCGGCCGCTGACGACACCGAATCAAAGCCAATAAACGCAAAGAACATCACAGCCGCCGCGCCGAACACCCCGCCGATGCCGTTCGGCATAAACGGATGCCAGTTCTCCGGCTTCACATGAAACACACCGACGGCAATCACCAGCAACACCACGGTCACCTTGATCGCAACCATCAGATTGTTCACGCGCGTCGATTCGCGCACGCCGACAGAAAGCAGCGTCGTAATCGCCATCATCACGAGAAACGCGGGCAAGTTGAACAGTGTCTCGTGGCCAGGCAACGCGCCGGGCGCGGCCGTCAGCGCGACGGGCAGCGCAACGCCGAAGCCCGACAGCAGCGATTGCAGATAACCCGACCAGCCGACCGACACCGCCGAAGTGGCAAGCCCATACTCGAGCATCAAATCCCAGCCGATGATCCACGCGGCCAGTTCGCCGAGCGTCGCGTACGAATACGTGTAGATCGAACCGGCGACGGGGATCGTCGAGGCGAATTCCGCATATGCGAGCGCCGCGAAGCCGCACGCGACGGCGGCGATCAGGAACGCCAGCATCAGCGCCGGGCCGGCTTGCACCGCGCCCGTACCCGTCAGCACGAAGATGCCGGTGCCGATGATGGCGCCGACGCCGAGAAAGGTGAGATCGAGCGCGCCGAGCGCTTTCTTCAGGCCGGCAGCCTGCGCGCCGGCGATCATGTGCTCGACGTTCTTTTTGCGAAAGAGGGACATTTGGCGGGGTCTCCTGTGAAGCACGCGTGTGGGCGCGCCCAATGTCGGGAAAACCCGCAATTTTAGCGGAATCGGGCCGGATAGCCCTTCATGGTGCACAAATGGAGTGCGCCGTGAGCGCGCCTGGCGGCCTCAAGCCTCAGGCCGCCATCACCGGATTCAGGTCGACGAGGCGATTGCTCATCACGTAGAAGGTCAGCTCGGCGTTGTTGCGCAGCTTCATTTTCTCGAGCAGCCGCGTGCGGTAGACGCTCACCGTCTTCACCGACAGCGACAGCGCGTTCGCGATATCCGTCAGCCGCTTGCCCGACGCGAGCATGCACAGCGTCTGGTACTCGCGATCGGAGAGCTTCTCGTGCGGCAACTGCTCGCCGTCGAACGAAACGTAATCGGCGAGCGCTTCCGCCATCGCCGGGCTCACGTACTTGCGGCCCGCTGCGACCTGCTGGATCGCGGCGATCATCTGCGTGGCGTCGACGGTCTTCGACAGATAGCCGGCCGCGCCGGCCTTCAGCGCACGCACCGCGTACTGGTCCTCGCGATACATCGAAAACATCAGCACGGGAACGCGCGGCAGCTTGCGCTTCAAACGCTTGAGCACCTCGACGCCGTTCATGTCCGGCAGCGAGATGTCGAGCAGGATCACGTCGTACACATGCTTCGACGCTTCCATGAGCACCTCGGTACCCGTCTGCGCCTCGGCGACGTCGTCGGCGACGCCGCGGTCGAGCAGCAGCTGCCGCACGCCCTGTCGAACGATGGCGTGGTCCTCGGCAATCAGAATGCGCAGGCTCATAACGGGAAGTCAGTGTTCACAAACAGCAGGTTACAAGCGGGCCACAAGCGGTTCACAAGCGGATCGCGGTGCGTCGCGCGCGCGGCGCATTGCCCATTAAGGCTTTCCACTCGAAGCGCGCTTGCACGGTCGTGCCGCGCGCCTGACCGACGGATGCAGCGACGCGCAATTCGCCGTCGAACGCGTTGCAGCGCGCGCGCATGCCCGCCAGCCCGAACTGGCGCTCGTCCTGTCCCGCGTGCGCAGGAATGCCGACGCCGTCGTCGCTGACGACGATGCTCAGATGCTGCGCGGTGGTTTCGATGCGCATGTCGGCGCCCGATGCGCGCGCGTGCTTGGCGACGTTGTTCAGCGCCTCTTGGGCGACGCGGAACACAGCCAGCGATGCATCGGCGGACAGGCGCGTGAGGCGGGCGTCGGCGGCGCACACGAAGCTCATGCGCAGGCCGGTGCGCGCGGCGAAGCTGTTGGTCCAGTGCGACAGCGCGCAGACGATGCCCTTGTCGAGCGTCGGTGAGTGCAGATCGCCGACAGCCTGTTGCGCCGCTTCAGTAACGGCGTCGAGCGAGCGCTGCGCGGTGGCGAGGGCGGTGGTGCATTGGGGCGGGGCATCGGCGGGCAGCCAGGTCTCGACGCCCGCGAGCGCGAAGCGCGCGGCCGTCAGTTCGGCGCCAAGGCTGTCGTGCAGTTCCTGCGCGACATGGCGGCGCGTGGCTTCCTGCGTGCGCGTCAGCTCGGATGCCAGCTCGCGTACCCGCGCCTGCAGACGCGCGAGTTCGTCGCTGGATGCCATTCGCGCTGCGGCGTCCGCAGTGGCGCCATTTGCCATCGCGGCTTTGCTGGAACGGCGGCGGGCAGACGCATTGGATGCGCGCGTGGCATCGCTCGCGCGGCCAGCCGCGCCGTGCACATGCATCGGCACCACGATCGACGAATCCATGGTCCCGCTCACGAAACGGATCGGCCGGCGCCACAGCGACGCATCGGCAGCATATAGACGGAAGAACGCATGCGAACCCTGACCCCCAGATATGTCCGTCGCAGGAACTATCTCGACGGAAAAACGCTACGTCGGGACGTAACGAAATTTACATTCTGTAACAAATAAAAGACAGTATTGTTAATAGTCTGTCAAATGCTGCTGCGCTGCGATCATATCTCAAAAAAAGAAAAAATGCCCGTCCATCTTGGCTTGCAGCGCAAAGTTCACGCAATAGTCGAAGTAAACGCCACAGCTTATGTCGGACAAATTCCTACATGGAAGGTTATTCGTTAACCATCGACTTTGTAACCTGATGTCTGACTGAATATGTGCACGCTTAGCCATGATCCGCCAACCGTTCTACGCAGCCCGGCGCGCCAAAAGAAAAACCGGAGCGCGAAGGCTCCGGTTTTCGGGTGCTGCGGCTCGCGCGCGCGTCGTGGACGCGGCACCAGCGTTTGTGTGGCGAGTCTTAGCCGACGAACGCCTTTTCGACGACGTAGTGGCCAGGATTGTTGTTGCTGCCTTCCTGGAAGCCCAGGCTGTCGAGCAGTTCACGCGTGTCGCGCAGCATGTGCGGGCTGCCGCAGAGCATCACGCGGTCGTTTTCGAGCGAGAAGTGCGGCAGGTCGAGATCGTCGAAGAGTTTCTTCGTTTCGATCAGGTCCGTGATGCGGCCGCGGTTCGCGAACTGCTCGCGCGTGACGGTCGGGTAATACACCAGCTTTTCCTGGATCAACTCGCCGATGTGCTCGTGCGCCGGCAGGTGGTCCGTGATGTATTCCTTGTATGCCAGTTCGTCGACGAAACGGCACGTGTGCGTCAGCACGACGCGCTCGTAGCGGTCATAGACGTCCGGGTCCTTGATGATCGACATGAAGGGCGCGAGGCCCGTGCCAGTGGACAGCAGCCACAGCGTCTTGCCGGGCAGCAGGTTGTCGGCCATCAGCGTGCCCGTCGGCTTCTTGCCGATCAGGACCTGGTCGCCAACCTTCAGATGCTGGAGGCGCGACGTCAGCGGGCCGTCCTGCACCTTGATGCTCAGGAATTCGAGGTTCTCTTCGTAGTTGGCGCTAGCCATGCTGTACGCACGGATCAGCGGCTTGCCGTCGACTTCGAGGCCGACCATCGTGAACTGGCCATTTTCGAAGCGGAACGACGCATCGCGCGTGCAGGTGAAGCTGAAAAGCGTATCGGTCCAGTGGTGGACGCTCAGGACGGTTTGTGGATTCAGGTTGCTCATGGCTTCTTCGATGGTGCGAAATCAAGGTCGGCCACATAAAAGCGGGGCCGGCACGGCAAAGGCAATGCACCGTCCCGCGCCGGAAGCGACCCGGGAATGATGCGCAATCCGCTATTTTACCGCGTTCCGCGCCGGGCATTGCCGCAGCGGGTTGGGCGGTGAATGTGGTCTGTCAAGCTGGTTATCAAGCGCCGGCGCGGCTGTCGTCCGGTTTCGCCGGAACGGCTAACTGCGGCGCGGCATGGGTGTACTGCTGGGGTGTGCGGCGCTGGGTCTGTGCCCGGTCGACCCGAACGGGGACCCCGTACGGGTGTCGCCCGTTGGGTCTTGCCCGTTCGCGACGGGCGTCGGGCCGTTGCCGCTTGACCGGCTTTCGCCCGTCAATCATCGGGTGATGGCAGCCGTTCAACGAAAACAGGCGCTGGTAAGCGCTATTTCGGGATAATACCGGAAACCTATCGCGCGCTGCAGCATTGACCCTTCTCGCGAAGCTGGAAAACTTCGCCGGAGACGGCGTCCGCGCTCAGCTTTCGGCGGCGAGTTTGGCGCCCAGGCCGACGAGCAGCGCGCCGCACACGCCGTCGATCGGCCGGCGCAGGCGTCGATAGCCGCGTTGCGTGCGCTCCGTCGCGAACATCAGCGCGACGCTGCCGTACCAGCCCACCGACATCATCCCGATCATCGCGAGCGCCACGCCGTAGAACCACAGCGGCGGGTGCGCCGGAAACAGTGTCGCGAAGATACTGGTCCAGAACGCGCAGGATTTCGGGTTCGTCAGACACGTGAGCATGCCCGTGCGCCATGCGCGGAAATGCGCGCCGCGGTCGTTGGCGGGCGGCGTTTCGACGTTCACGACGATGGCCTCGCCGCGTTTCGTGCTCGAGCGCACGAGCTTGATGCCGAACCACACCAGATAGATCGCGCCCGCGATGCGAATGCCGTTGTACAGCCAGTCGATGCGTTGCAGCACGGTCGCGAAGCCGAGCATCGCGAGCGAGGCCCAGATTGTCGATCCTGTGCCGACGCCCAGCGCCGACGCCGCGCCCAGCCCGCGCCGTCCGGCCAGCGACAGTTGCGTGATCATGAAGAAGTTGGGACCGGGACTGACCAGCGCGATCAGATAGACGAGGGCGATTTGCAGCAGGATCGGCAGGTAATGATGCATGGCGACGATTTGCCGCGCTGGGCGGCGGCGCGTTGAGCGGGAAGAGGGCGAAAACGCGATCTTACTCCGGCTCGCCCCGGTTCAACCGCCAGTCAGGCAATGGCGCGACGCACGCTCAACCCGCCGTTTGCCCCGCACCCGCGCCCGTCTCCGTGCGCTTGTGCCCGCGCTGCTTGAGCACGCGCGCCTGCAGCACGATCACCAGCAGCAGGAACACGCCACGTATCACCGACTGCCAGTACGCCGACAGACTGATGAACCCAAGCCCGTTCTCGAAGTTCAGCAGATTGAAGACGAGCCCGAGCAGCAGCACGCCCGCGATCGTCATCGCGATCGAGCCTTCGCCGCCCGTCAGCAGCGTGCCGCCGAGCACCACGGCCGAAATAGCAAACAACTCCCAGCCGACGCCTTCGTTCGGCTGCCCCGCGCCGAACTGCGCGGCGAGGATCACGCCCGCCAACCCCGCCAGCAATCCGCTCACGGCATACACGGCGACCAGCGTGCGGTTCACGTTCAGCCCCATCAGACGCGCCGCTTCCTCGCTGCCGCCGATCGCCAGCGAATGCCGGCCGAAGCGCGTGCTGCGCAGCGCGAGCCAGCCCGCGACGGCGGCGACGAGCGCGACGAGGCCGGGAATCGGCAGGCCGAACAGATCGCCCTGACCGAAGTTCGCGAAGTTCGTATCGGACGAAATCGACACGGCGTCGTTTCTGCCGAGTAGCAGCCCGAGGCCGTGCGCGCCAAGGCTCGTCGCGAGCGTCGTGATGAACGGCAGGATTTTCAGCCGCGTGATGATGATGCCGTTGAGCACACCGACCAGCAGGCCCGCGCCCGCGCCCGCGAACACGGCGACCCAGCCGCCGTACGGACTCGCCAGCGCCGCCACGACACTCGACATCGCCGCGACCGTGCCGACCGACAGATCGATGCCGCCCGTGATGATGACGAACGCCATGCCGACGGAGATCAGCGCGAACATCGAGTTGTAGCGCCAGAAGGAAGTGATGTTGTACTCGGACGCGAAATGCTCGTAGCGCACGAGTCCGAGCACGATCAGCGCGCCGAGCGCGATCAGGATGGGCAGGTTCTTTTTCATCGGATCGTCTTTTGCAAAGCGTTTAGCGCGAACGCCGCTGCACGTATACAGCCGCGATGATGATGCCCGCCTTGACGACGAGCGCGGCGGCATCGGGAATGCCGTGAGCAAGCAGCGTGTAGCGCAGCAACTGGATGATCAGCGCGCCGATCAGCGTCCCGCCGATATACGCCTTGCCGCCCGTCAACGCCGTGCCGCCGACGGCGACGGCCGCAATCGCATCGAGTTCGATGCCGAGCCCGACGACGTTCGCATCCGATGATGAATTCACCGAAATCGAAATCAGCCCCGCGAGGCCGGATAGCGCCGCGCACAGCGTGTATGCGAGCATCTTCACGCGCGCGGTCGGCACGCCGCTCAAATACGCGGACTTTTCGTTGCCGCCCGTGACGAGGAGATACTGGCCGAACAGCGTCTTCTTCACGACCCACGCGAAGAACGCGACAAGCGCGAACATCAGCAGCACCTGGAACGGAACGCCCGCCACCTTGCCGAGCGCGATCCACTGGAACGCGGGGTTGTTGAACGCCTGCAGGCTGCCGTCGGTGACGACCTGCGCGATGCCGCGCCCGGCGATGAACAGCACGAGCGTCGCGACAATCGGCTGGACGGCGAGCCTCGTCACGAGAAAGCCGTTGAACACGCCGCACACGGCGGCGGCGAGAACGGGCAGCACGAACGCGAGCGCGATGCCGAGTGGCCCGGCAATGTGCATGAACAGCATCGGCGCGAGCGCGCCCGCAATCGCCATCGACGCGCCCACCGACAAATCAATGCCGCCCGTCGCGACGACCAGCGTCATGCCGATCCCGACGATCACGATCGTCACGACCTGCGTCAGATTGACGTTGAAGGTTTGCAGCGACCAGAAATGCTGCGTGAAAAGCAGGTTGAAGACGAGCATCGCCAGCAGCACGACGATCTCGCGCTGGATCGTGATGCGGCGCTTCTTCTTCACCGTCGACGCATCGGGCGCGGGTTTCGCCGAAGCGAGCGGCGCGCCGTCGTTGCGCAGCGACTCATGAGCCATGACGGTCGCCCTCCAGTGCATCGTCGATATGCGCGGACTGCGCCGCTTCCACCAGTTGCGAGGTGCCCGCGCTGCCATAGGCAATCGCGTCCATGATCGCGGATTCGCTCATTTGCGCGCCATCCAGTTCGGCGACCGTGCGGCCGTCGCGGATCACCACGGCGCGATCGGCCACGGCCGTCAGTTCTTCGAGTTCGGAAGCGGATAGCAGCACCGCCATGCCTTCGTCGCGCAGCTCGCGCACGATCTTCGCGACATCCGCCTTTGCACCGACATCGATGCCGCGTGTCGGCTCGTCGAGCAACAGCAGCGATGGCTGCGCGGCGAGCCAGCGCGCGAGCAGCACCTTCTGCTGATTGCCGCCCGATAATTCGCGGATCGGCTGATCGGGCGAGCGCAGCTTGATGCCGAGCGACGCAATAAAGCGATCGACGATCGCCTGCTGCTGCTTCACATCGACGATGCCGTGCTTCGACAGCGTGCGCAGGCAGACGAGGGTGAGGTTGTCGCGCACCGACAGGTCCGGCACGATGCCTTCGGCCTTGCGGTCTTCCGTGAGATACGCGAGTCCGCGCGCGATCGCTTCCTGCGGCGACTTCAGCGCGACGTCCTTGCCGTTGATCGACAACGTGCCGCGCTCGGCCGGGTCGGCGCCGAACAGCAGGCGCATCGTTTCCGTGCGGCCCGAGCCGAGCAGGCCCGCGAGGCCGACGGCTTCGCCCGCGTGCACGTCGAGCGACACGTCGCTCACCTTTGGATGCGCGGACAGATTGCGCGCCGAGATAGCCACGCTGCCGCGTCGCGCGAGATTCGCCTCGCGCGCGGCGCTGTCATCCTGCACGACGGCGGCGAGCGTGCGGCCGAGCATCGTCGTGACGAGCTGGCGCTTGTCGATATCCTTCATTGCGCTTTGCGCGACGGTCTGGCCGTCGCGCATCACCGTCACGCGGTCGCACAGCGCATACAGTTCGTCGAGCCGATGCGACACGAAGATCACCGCGCGACCGTCGTCGCGCAGCTTGCGCACGACGGTAAACAGCAGTTCGACTTCGCGCTCGTCGAGCGATGAAGTCGATTCGTCCATGATGACCATCTTCGCGTCCGACGACACGGCGCGCGCGAGCGCAACCATCTGCTGAATCGCCGTCGAATAGCTGCCTGCGGGCTTCTTCACGTCGATCTGCAAGCCAAACGATTCGAGCAGCGCGGACGCGCGCCGCTGCACTTCGCGCCAGTCGATCAGACCGAAGCGGCACGGCTCGCGGCCCAGAAAAATGTTCTCGGCCACCGAGCGGAACGGCACCAGGTTGATCTCCTGGTAGATCGTGCTGATGCCTGCTTCGCGCGCTTCCTTCGGTGTGCGGAAATCGATCTCGCGGCCCTCGAAGCGCACGCTGCCACCCGAGCGCCGATAGGCGCCCGTGAGGATCTTGATCATCGTCGATTTGCCCGCGCCGTTCTGGCCGATCAACGCGTGCACTTCGCCCGCGGCGACGCTGAGATTCGCGCCGCGCAACGCGGGCACGCCGCCGAACGAAATGTCGATGCCCTGCATGTCGAGCAGGGTCGCGCGTGAGGACGGCGGCGGCGGATGAGCGCCGGGGGCCGCGTCGGAAGGCGCGTGGGATTGCGTCACGTGTGTCTCCTTTGTCGACCAGCGTTAGCGCTTTAGCGCTTACGCTGGTCCCATGCAACGCGGTCGACCAGCGTTAGCGCTTTAGCGCTTACGCTGGTCCCATGCAGCGCGGTCGACCAGCGTTGGCGCTTTAGCGCCTTATGCTGGTCCCATGCTGCATCGCTTGCGATGCAGCGCGGCCCGTGGCTATCGCAACGGCCGGCGCGAGAATTACATACTGTCGGTCAGTTCGCGAAGTCGATGGTACGCCCGACAAAGCGAAGCGACGTCCCGTGGAACGCGAACGCGCGCGCCACGGACACGTCGCCTCGAACCTTCCCGTCAGCCGGGCACGAATGCCCGATGAAGCCCAGATCGTCGGCCGTGCTGCGCGCGCCTCGCTGCGTGAAAACCGAGACGCGCCGGCCGGGTTACATCAACGAACGCTCAATAGCCGTACTGCATGCTTTCCTGCACGTTGCCCTTGTCGTAGAAGCGGTCCGACACCTTGACCCACGTCGGCACCTTCTCGCCCTTCGCGAACTTCTGCGCGACGTCGCATGCGAGAGGGCCAAAGAACGGGCTCGACTGCACGCTCGCGCCAAGCTCGCCGGCAGCAATCGCATCGAGGCCGCCCTTCGTGCCGTCGATCGTGACGATCTGGATATCCTTGCCCGGCTGCTTGCCTGCCGCCTTGATCGCGGCGATCGCGCCGAGCGCCATTTCGTCGTTGTGCGCGTAGACGGCCGTGACATCAGGATGCGCCTGCAGCAGCGTTTCCATCACCTGACGGCCCTTGTCGCGCGCGAAGTCGCCGCTTTGCGACGCGATGATCGACATGCCCGGATTCTTCGCGATCACTTCGTCAAAGCTCTTCTTGCGGTCGTTCGCGGCGGAAGCGCCCGTCGTGCCTTCGAGTTCGATGATCTTCGCCTTGCCGCCCGTCGCCTTGATGAGCCAGTCGGCTGCGCGGTGGCCCTGGTCGATGAAGTCCGAACCGATGAACGTGATGTAGTCGCGGCCCGCTTTCGCCACCGATTGATCGACGTTGCGGTCGACGAGAATCACGGGAATACCCGCCTTCTTCGCCTGCAACACGACGGGCGCGAGCGGCTTCTCTTCACGCGGCGGGAACACGAGCAGATCGACGTGCTGCGCGATCATGCTCTGGATGTCGGAGACCTGCTTCGAGTTGGACCCGTTGGCATCCGTCATCACCATCTGCCAGCCACACTTGGCGGCGATGTCCTTGAAGCTCTGGGTTTCGGCGAGACGCCACGGGTTGTTGCTCTCCGTCTGCGCGAAGCCCACTTTCAGCGGTTTCTTGGTGGGGATTTTCGGCAGATCGTCAGCCTGCGCCGATGCCATGCCAAATCCCAAGGTGATTGCCAGCAATGCTGCGGCAAGCGGCTGAAGCCGTTGCCCGCGCGAATCCCGATTGTGCGACGCCATGTCTTCCTCCAGTACCAGTTGGTGTGTTTTGCTTTTGTGCTTCAACTGCCGCCGGCACGTCGGTGGTGACCGGACGTGCCGATTATTCCATCGCGAATTATTATTGGTCAATCACTAATAATATTAATTACAGCGCGTTTTGCCTCGGTAATTTCCCTGACTGACCCACGTTCGATCAACGGCCCGTCGAGTTTCACCATCCGGTGACGCACGGGCGCGCCCGCTGCCTGGTTGTGCACTTCCTGAAGCAGCGTATCGACGGCCCAGCGCCCCAGTTCGTAGTTCGGCAGCACGACGGTCGACAGCGGCGGATGCGTGTGGCGCGCGATTTCCTGATCGTCGTAACCGAGCACCGAGACGTCGTCGGGCACGCGGTAGCCGAGCTGCTTGAGCGCCTCGATCGCGCCGAGCGCCATCAGGTCGTTCGCGCAGAAGATCGCGGTCGGCGGATTAGGCTCGCGCATCAGCGACAGCGTGTGCTCGAAGCCCGTGCCCGAACTCCAGTCGCCGTCGCGGACCATCTCGGGCGCGAACGGCAGGTCGGCGGTGGCGAGCGCGGTGCGGTAGCCCTTCAGGCGGTCTTTCGCCGCGTCCTGCCAGTGTTCGCCGTTGATGTAGCCGATCCGCCGGTGTCCCGCGCGCAGCAGGTATTCGGTTGCGACGTGGCCGCCCGCGACTTCAGCGGGAACGATCGACGACTGGCCGCCCTCGCTCGTGTAGCAGTTCAGCAGCACGGTTGGCACGCGCGCGAGTGCGGCGGGCAGCGTCACCTTGCGGGTGTAGACGGTCGCGTAGACCACGCCGAACACGGTCGGGCTCGCGAGAGCCGCGTCGAGCACCTGCTGCTCGATGTCGGCGTTGCCGTGCGTCGAGTAGACGGCGAGCAGCTTGCCGTTCGCGTAGGCGGCATCGCGCGCGCCGTCGATGTTTACGACGGGGTGCGGACTGGTCGAGATTTCGTCGGCGAGATAGATGATCAGATTGCGCTCGCCGGACGACGGCGGCAGCGGTTCACGCGGGGTGAGGCGATAGCCGAGATCCTGCGCAGTTTTCAGCACCTTGTTGCGGGTCGCTTCGGAAAATTTGGCGCCGGTCGCGTTGTTCAGGACGAGAGAAACAGTCGATTGCGACACGCCGGTGAGCTTGGCGATATCGGTCATCGTCGGGCGGCGCTGAGTCGATTTTTTCATTGATCTGGCCGCGCAACGGCGGCTCGTTGACGGTGAATGCCGCAGGCATCGTTGCACTGACGGTACCACTAATAATATGCGCTGGACAACACACGCAAACCCCGCTTTTTTACTGGGCCACGATGGCCTCTGGCGGCGGACTTTTGTCGGTATTATTACTAATAATATTGACCGGAGAATTCAGCCGTGCGATTCTCGCTCGCGCGGGCCGCTTCGGCGCATGGCATCGAACGCGCGCCCGACGACGTCGCAACCGCCCACGCCCATTCAAACGACTATGCGCGAAGCTTCCATCCATCCGTCCGCAGCTGATCCCGCCACCGATCTGCGTATCGACGACCCGTCGCTCGTCGTGTTGTCCAGCGGCGATACGACGCTCGTGGTCGCGCCGGAGGTCGGCGGATCGATTGCCGCTTATTTCGACGTGGTGCGGGAGCACACGTCGCAGCGCGTGCTGCACTGGTTGCGTCCGGCGACGCGCGTGGCGCTCGCCGCTTGCGATCCGCTGCGGATGGCGAGCTTCCCGCTCTTTCCGTATTGCAACCGCATCCGCGACGCGCGCTTCGAGTTCGACGGACACACGATCGATCTCGGCGGCGACGGAAACGGCTATGCACATGCGCTTCATGGCCACGCGTGGCGCAGGCCGTGGCGCGTCGGCGCGCGCACGGCTTCATCCGTCGAACTGCATTTCGAGCATGTGCCTGATAGCGAAAAGCGCGGCGATTGGCCGTTTCACTATCGCGCGAGCCAGCGTATCGAATTGCTGGGCGATGCGTTACACGTGACGCTCGCCGCGCAGAACCTGTCGGAAGGCACGATGCCGTTCGGCATGGGCCATCACCCGTACTATCCGCGCACGTCGAACACGGTGATTACCGCGCATGTGGATGAAATGTGGCACGCCGACGCGCATGTGTTGCCGACGCATCTCGGCCCGCATGGCGCCGTCGATGCGCTCATGCGCGGCATGAGCGCCGACGCGTTCGATCTCGACAACAACTTCAGCGGCTGGACGCGCAGCGCGACGATTGCATGGCCGGACGAAGCGCGCAGCGTGACGATGACCGCCGATGCGCCGTTCGATCATCTGGTGGTGTTCGCGCCCGCGAACGATGTGCAGTTGTGCGTCGAGCCCGTCACGAATACGACCGACTGCTTCAACGCTAACGAAGACGATGGCGCACGCGAGCGTTCAGGCTACCGCGTGCTCCAGCCCGGCGAAGCGATCAGCGCCGGGCTCAACTGGAAACCGCAGCGCGACTGACGTCAACGCGCGTTCAGTCGACGCGCAGTCGCGCCATATACGGCAGGTGATCCGATAGCCACGCCGTTTCTTGCGCCGGCTGGATCCATTCGACTGGCTTCATTCCGCGGACGAACATCTTGTCGAGCGCAAGCGCAGGCGAGAACGCCGGAAACGTGCGTCCCGGCTCACCGAGCAGCGTCGCGACTTCTTCGAGGCCATGCTCACGAAAGAGCGGCACGGAATCGTTGCGCCAGTCATTGAAGTCGCCGGCGAGCACGAGCGGACCGTCGGGCGCTTCCTTCGAAATCCAGTGCGCAATCCAGTTCATCTGACGTAGCCGCGCCTGGCGCGTGAGCGCGAGATGCGCGCACAGCAGCGTCACCGCGTGACCGCCGAACGTCGCGCGCGCGACGAGCAGGCCGCGCCGCTCGAAGCGGTGCGCGGAAATGTCCCAGCGTCCGCCGAGATCGAGCGGATGCGGCGACAGGATCGCATTGCCATGCCGCCACGACGGTTTGAATACGTTCGGTCCTAGGGCGATCTGCAACTGCAACGAGTCGGCGATTTCGGTCGCCTGGCAATGCCATACGTCGTCGTCGACGTCGCCCAGGCGCGCGCCAAACGAGCTGGCCAGCACTGGGCCGGGCATCCGCCGCGCCATCGCTTCCTGCAGGAAATACGCGTCGGCATGAACGGATTGCACCCAGCGCTGCATCGCCTGCCATGCCTGGAAGCCGAGTGGCGAGCGGCCCTTGTGCAGGTTCCAGCTCACGGCGATGAAATCTTTCCTGTCGAGGTTTTCGCGTATCAGTTCTTCGGGGTTTCGCATGCCGCGTTATCCACGTCTTTCGTTAAGTTCACGGGTTGTTTGCGACGCTTGCACGCAATCGATATACGAGATTCGGGTCCTTGTCGACGATCGTCCATGACGTCCAGTCGCCGGGTGGCACTTTCAGCCCCGGATGGCTCGCGCTCACCTGACGCGGCTGCGGCGGCAGCTTGCAGCCGGTGCTCGTGGTACGCGTGGACGGTTCTTCGAGCGTTTCCTGCGTGTCGATCAGGAACGTGACGCCGCTCGCATCCGCCTGGGTCGGCGAAATGGTCAGCGTGCGCGCGAGATCGATGCTGCCCGCCGGCACGTCCTTGCAACCGACGCTGTTTTGCACCACGTGATGATGCGTATCCGTGCGCGCCTGGCCGACGGTCGTGTTGCCGTCGAACGAATCGATCTGCTGACCGTCGCGCATCACCTGCAGTTCCCACTTGACGACGGACGGCGCGCTGCGCGGCTGCGTCTGGGCCATCGTGCCCTGCGCCATCAACGTGGTGCCGAACACGGCGGCAACGAGGCTGGTTTTCCACATGAACAAAGAGTCTCCGGAATCGCTGCGTTTCGCTAAAGCGTGCGGCATCCGCGCGTTCTTTCTGCGACCGCCGACCATCTTACGCTTTATCGGGATAACGGTTTTCTGACACCCGATCTGGAACCAAGGTTCAGCGCGCGGCGGTTACATTGCATTGCAGATAGGGGCGCGGATGTGACGATTCAAGCAATTGCCTCGCCCGACATGTGCGGTTAGCAGCAGACCCGCATGACTGCTGGCTTGCATGCCATTTCGGCGTCGTTACACTGAAATTGAAGCGGCGTCGGGGACGCTGCCGTGCAAGCACGACGGGGTGAAGCGATGACAACGGCCATGGTGAAACAGGAAATCGCAGTTGCATCGTTCAGCAAGGTCTATGACCTCGATCAGGTCGAGACGGCGCTGAACGAACTCAGCGAAGGCGCCAGCGACGCACTGCGTTCCACATACGAAAAGATGCTGAAGGTCGGCAACCTGCGCTTTTGCGTGAAGCCGAACCGGATGCCGTCCATCGACGATCTGATTGGCTCGCTGCCCAACTTCACCGAGCCGCTCGACGACATCCGCAAGCAGGTCGCGCTGTGCCTCGAAACGGACGACCGCCTCGAACTGATGCCGATCCTGCTGCTCGGCGATCCCGGCATCGGCAAGACGCATTTCGCGAAGCAACTGTCGCGGATGCTCGGCACCGCGTATCACTATGTCGCGATGAGTTCGTTGACGGCGGGCTGGATTCTGTCGGGCGCGTCGTCGCAATGGAAAAACGCGAAGCCGGGCAAGGTGTTCGATGCGCTCGTGCATGGCAGCTATGCAAACCCCGTGATCGCCGTCGACGAAATCGACAAGGCAACGGGCGACTCGCAATACGACCCGCTCGGCGCGCTGTACGCGCTGCTCGAACACGATACCGCGCAGACGTTTATCGACGAGTTCGCGGAGATTCCGATCAACGCGGGCCATGTGATCTGGATCGCGACTGCGAATGACGAACGCGCGATTCCTGAGCCGATCCTGAACCGGATGAACGTCTACGAGATTCCGCCGCCGGACCGCGACGGCTCACGGCGCATCGCGCAGTCGATCTACAACGAAATCCGCTCGGCGCACGGCTGGGGCCAGCGGTTTCCGGCGCAACTCGGCGGCGCGGCGCTCGACGCGCTGGCGCATGCGTCGCCGCGTGAAATGCGGCGCGCGATCCTGAACGGTTTCGGCTCGGCGCGCATCGCGAGTCGCGACCATATCGGCGCCGACGACATTCGCCTTGACTACAATTCGCGCCGCAAACCGATCGGTTTCTAGCGTCATTCACGTCATTTATGCGAACAGGCCGTGCCCGCGCGGCCTGTTCATTGTTCCAATGTTGCAACTATTCCATAGCTTAGGCAGGGCAATTCGCCCTTGATTTGAACATATTCAAGCAACAGTCAATTCCGCTAATGAGGGTCGGCAATCCGATAGGCGAGGACTAGACTCCGCTCACTGAAATGCAAACAGCGTTTCGTTCGAACTGGACTTCACCTCAGGAACCGATCATGAAAAAGCTTTCGCTTGCCGCTTTGCTGATTTCCGCAGTCGTCGCCGCGCCCGCTTTCGCAAGCGGCTACAGCCCGGCTCCGACGCAATCGCCGTCCAGCGTCAATGGACCGAAGACGCGCGCCGAGGTGAAGGCCGATCTGGTGCAAGCCCGCGCGAACGGTGAACTCAGCCTGAATCCGAACGCACCTGCTTATCCTCAGCAATTTGCAACGGGCGGTTACACGGTGCCCATCGCACACGTCGACCTGCGCCATCTGTTCAAACGCACAACTGCGCAGGATTGATCAAGCCTGTTGTGGCTCAGGCGGAACGGGTCCGCCAAATTCACCTGGAATGAGCGTCGTGGGCGTACACTGACTCAAACGCTCGACGCGTTCCCACATATTGATGCCCGCAGCCGCACAAGGCTGCGGGCATTTGTGTCTGTAGCGCGTCGCGTCATTTCGCATTGTGCATGTGAAGCGTTCGACAGCACGCGGTCACGGTTTTGACGACACCGCACGCTATCGAAATCCTGGTGGATGACGAGGTAGAACGCGGCGCATCGAGCCGCGTCCAACGGACATGGATCAGATCGAATGTGTGGTGATCGGCGCTGGTGTCGTCGGTCTTGCCGTCGCGCGCGCGCTGGCTGCGCGCGGACGTGAAGTGATCGTGCTGGAAGCGGCGGAAGCCATCGGCGTCGGCACGAGTTCCCGCAACAGCGAAGTGATACACGCGGGCATCTACTATCCGCGTGGTTCGCTCAAGGCGGCACTGTGCGTGCGTGGCCGCGAGATGCTGTACGACTACTGCGCCGAACGCGGCGTGCCGCACCAGCGCTGCGGCAAATTGCTCGTCGCGACTGCGCGCAACCAGATTCCCCAGCTCGAAAGCATCATGGCGCGCGGCAAGGAAAACGGCGTGCTCGATCTGATGCGTATCAGCGGCGAGGAAGCGCAGGCGCTCGAACCGGCGCTGCAATGTGTCGAAGCCGTGTTCTCGCCGCAGACGGGTATTGTCGACAGCCATCAACTGATGCTCGCGCTGCAAGGCGACGCGGAACGCGACGGCGCCGTCTGCGCGTTCCATGCGCCCGTCGAAGCGATCGAAGCGATCAACGGACGCTTCATCGTAAAGGTAGGCGGCAACTCGCCGACGACGATCGGCACCGCGTGCGTCATCAACAGCGCGGGACTGCATGCAAACGCGATCGCGCGCAAGATTCGCGGGCTCGACGCGCGCCATGTGCCGCCGCTCTATCTCGCGCGCGGCAACTACTTCAGCATCTCGGGGCGCGCGCCGTTCAACCGCCTGATCTATCCGATGCCGAACGAAGCAGGACTTGGCGTTCATCTGACGATCGATCTCGGCGGCCAGGCGCGTTTCGGCCCAGACGTCGAATGGGTCGATACGATCAACTATGACGTCGATCCGCAACGGGCCGAATCGTTCTATGCTGCGATCCGCGCGTATTGGCCGGCGCTGCCCGATCATGCGCTGCAACCGGCGTACGCGGGCATTCGACCGAAGCTGTCGGGTCCCGGCGAGCCGGCCGCCGATTTCCTGATTCAAGGTCCCGCCGCGCATGGCGTGCGTGGTCTGGTGAATCTGTTCGGTATCGAGTCGCCGGGTTTGACGGCATCGCTGGCAATTGCGCAGCGCGTGTGCGAAGTCAGTGGACGCGCCTGAATGCGCAGGCGCACACGCACTAACGATTCGCTTATGACGGGGATTTGACGCATCACGCGCGTCGGCTTCATTGATATGCTTGGGGACCGCTGTCATTAGAACGGCGTAGACCCCCACAATACCAATGGAGTGACTCCCCATGAAAAGTTCACGTCGTACGTTTCTGATCACGAGTATCGGTGTGGCATCGACGCTCGCGCTGTCGCGCCAGGCGTTCGCCGATGCCCCGAAGGTCGCGGAATCCGATCCGACCGCGCAGGCGCTCGGCTACAAGGAAGACGCGTCCAAAGTCGACAAGGCCAAATACGCGAAGTACGCAGCAGGCCAGGACTGCGGCAATTGCAGTTTCTATCAGGGCAAAGCCACCGATGCCTACGCGGGCTGCCCGATGTTCGCGGGCAAGCAGGTCGCAAGCAAGGGTTGGTGCAGCGCATATAACAAGAAGGCCTGATACAGCGAAATCCAGTCGGCATAGGCGCGTGTCGGACGATGCAATGCAGCATCGCCGCGCGTGCGCCTCGCAGTAACGGAGAGAGCGCGCGCCGTGCAACGCGGCGTCGCGCTCTTTGTCGTATGAAAGATGCTTGAAATCCGATGTCGTGCTCTTTTACACTCGCATGGCTTGCGCGCGCGGCCTTCACGACGGCCCATTCGAATCACTTCAAACCTACGCACCCTGACGCCTCGACGAAGGGCGGAGACATCGATGTCACAAGCAGCGAGGAGCCTTAATACCCGTGCGGTCACAGCGGCCGTCATCGGTAATGCACTCGAGTGGTATGACTTCACCGTCTTCGGTTTTCTCACCGTCGTCATCGCCGAACTCTTCTTTCCTTCCAGCAGCGACTACGCGTCGATTCTTCTCACCACGGCGAGCTTCGGCGTCGCGTTCTTCATGCGGCCCATCGGCGGTATCGTGCTCGGCCTGTACGCCGATCGCGCAGGACGCAAGGCGGCGCTCTCGCTGGTCATCGCATTGATGACGCTCGGCATTCTGCTACTCGCCATCGCACCGCCGTATTCGGCGATTGGCATCGGCGCGCCGATCATCATCGTGGTCGGGCGTCTGCTTCAGGGCTTCTCCGCGGGCGGTGAGTTCGGCAGCTCGACCGCGCTGCTGATCGAAGCGGCGCCGTTCTCGAAACGCGGTCTATACGGCAGCTGGCAGATGGCGAGCCAGGCGGCCGCGCTGCTGCTAGGCGCGATCGTCGGCGCGCTGGTGACGCGCGGCCTGTCGCCGGAAGCGCTCAAGTCATGGGGCTGGCGCGTGCCGTTCATCATCGGTCTCGTGATCGGACCGATCGGTTTCTACATTCGCCGCAATCTCGCGGATTCCGAAGCATTTCTGCACGCCAAGCAGACCGCGCGCCGCGCGACGCTCGGGGAGCTTTTCGCGCACCATACCCGCGACGTGCTGTGCGGTCTGGGCTCGGTGATCGCATTGACGGTCACGATCTACGTACTGATCAGCTATCTGCCGACCTTCGCGGTCAAGCAACTGAAGCTGCCTTATTCGGATTCGTTCACGGCCGTGATCGTCGGCAATCTGCTGCTCATGGTGTTGTCGCCGCTGACGGGGGCGTGGTCCGATCGCATCGGGCGCAAGGGTTTGTCGCTGTGGTCGCTGGGTCTCACGCTGGTGGTGATCTATCCGCTCTTCGCGTGGCTCGAAGAGGCGCCGAGCGTGTCGAAGCTGATTCTCGTGCAGGCTGTGCTGTCGATCACGCTATCCGGCTATTACGGACCGTTCGGCGCACTGATGGCCGAACTCTTTCCGGCGAACGTGCGCTCGACCGGCCTTTCGCTCGCGTACAACTTCGCGGTGATGTTGTTCGGCGGCTTTGGCCAGTTCATCGTCACGTGGCTGATCAAGACGACGGGCTCGCCGCTCGCGCCGACGTACTACGTGATGTTCGGGATCACGCTTTCTATGATCGCCGTTGCGTGCATGCCGGCAAAACGTCACGCCGATCTCGACGCGATGCGCAAGCCCGTCGATGCGCTGGAGCGGCGCTAGCTTCGCGCGGGCATCAGCGGCGGCCGCCTACCGAACCACGGACGCGCCGTTTCCAGTTGCGCGGCGAGCCGCAGCAACATCGCTTCGCCGCCGTCGCGCGTGGCGAACTGCACGCCGATGGGCAGTCCGCGCGCGTTCCAGTAGAGCGGCACCGACATCGCCGGTTGTCCCGTCAGATTGAACAACTCCGTGCAGCCCGCCCACGCGAACGCCTTGTTCGACACTTCCGTCAGCAGCTTGCGCATCAGCGGCTCGACGGGAACGGTGGTGACGGCGCGCATCTGCATTTTCTCGACGGCGGTGGGCTGCATTTCACCGATCTTGATCGGCGCAGAAGCGAGCGTCGCGCACAGGATCACGTCGTAGCGCGTCATCAGATCCGCGAGCTTCGCGCTCACCTGACGCTGCGCCTCCAGCGCGGCAGGCAATTCGCGCTCGCCGAATTTTCGGCCGATATGTCCCATCGTCCACGTGGCGATTTCGAATTCCTCACGATTGGGCTTGCGCCCCGTGATCTGATCGGCCCGCAGCACGAGATTTTCGGCGCTCACCGACCAGATCATCAAAAACGCTTCGCGCAGGCTCGCGAAGTCGATGCCAAGCGATACGGGTTCGATGTGATGCCCGAGCGACGCGGCGAGTTGTGCGGCGTCGTCGAGCGCGGCGCGGGCGTCGGCGGATAGCGCGGGCGCGAGCATCGGGTCCGTGACGAACGCGATGTGTAGCGGCTTGCACGGTTCGCTGGCGGCGGCGAGGAAGGTGCCGGGTGCACCCATCGGACGGTCGGCGTTGCCTGAAGTGAGATCGAGCAGCAGTGCGCTGTCGCGCACGCTGCGCGAGACGGCGTGATCGATGCCGAGGTCGCCGGGCGCGGGCGCCGCGTTCGACGGCTGCCGTCCGCGCGACGGCTTGAGCCCGAACAGGCCGCAGCACGACGCGGGAATGCGGATCGAGCCGCCACCGTCCGACGCATGCGCGAGCGGCACGATGCCCGCCGCGACGGCGGCAGCCGAGCCGCCGCTGGAGCCGCCCGGCGTGTGGTCGAGACTCCACGGGTTGCGGCACGGCCCAAACAGTTCGGGCTCCGTATAAGGCATCTGGCCCATTTCCGACGTGCTCGTCTTACCGAAGATGTTGAGTCCGGCGGCGCGCGTGGCCGTGACGAGCGGCGCGTCTTCGTCGGGAACGAAGTGGCGGTAGTGGCGGCTGCCCATCGACATGCGCAGCCCTTTGACGGGCAACCCGAGATCCTTGACCAGATACGGGACGCCGGCGAGCGCTCCGTCGCCAATCACGTCATCCTCGCCGTTCGCATGCTCTCGCGACGCGCGCTGACGAGCGGCGTCATAGTCCTTCAGAACGATCGCGTTGATCGCGGGATTGGCGGCTTCGGCGCGCGCGATTGCTGTTTCCAGCAATTCGCGCGCGCTCACCTTGCGCTTGCGCACGAGATCGGCGAGGCCGATCGCGTCATGATCGAGATAATCGGATTGCACGACGACGACCCCCGCGGACAGGAATGGTGATGACGGCACGCGCGGGGCGTCGTGCCCTGAATGGAAGCGCGGGGCACGACGCAGCCACGTCGCGCCTCTAGCGTAACTTACGCGTGGGTGCCGAGGAAAGTCAGCGTGCGGCCATGCGCGAGCGCCGCCGAATGCTGGTGATAGCTCGCGCGCTCGGTGCAGTTGAAGCCGTGATCGGCATTCGGGTAGATATACAGCTCGACTTCGTCGCGGCCCGCGAAGCGCTCCTTCACTTCACCGACTGCCGACAGCGGAATGCCGTGGTCCAGTTCGCCGTAGTGGAACTGCATCGGCACCTTGATTTGCGCTGCCTTGTCGAGCTGGTTCTGGATGCCGCCGCCGTAGTACGACACGGCGATATCGAGCAGCCCTTCAGCCGCGGCCAGATACGCGAGACGGCCGCCGAAGCAGTAGCCGATGCCCGCGATCTTGCCCGTCACTTCCGGCATCGCGCGCAGCGCGGCAGCCGTGGCGCCGATGTCCGCGACGGCGAGATCGACGTTCGTTTTCTGCAGGATTTCGATGCCCTTGTCGCGATCCGCGCCGGCGTAGGTGAGTTCGACGCGCGGCTGCGTGCGCCAGAAAATATCCGGTGCGATCGCGACATAGCCGTCCTGCGCATATTGATCGACGACGTCGCGAATGTGGCCGTTCACGCCGAAGATTTCCTGGATGATGATGACGGCCGGACCCTTGCCGCTTTTCGGCGTCGACATGTACGCGCCAAACGAATCATTGCCGGTTTGAATGTCGATCCATCGGGAAGTCACGCTCACGTTGTTTCTCCTTGCATAAACGGTGAAGCCGCTATCGGGCGGGCAATCGTTTGCGGGCGTCTCGCCCGCAGCGGGCGCTCAGTGTGCCATCAAAAGAAGGCAATTGCAGCGAGAGGCCCGTGCGGCGGCCTTCTCGTAAGCGGATTGAAACGACTCCCCGTTTCGGCGGGCTGCGCGGCCCGGTTGCAGCGGCCAAAAAAACGGCACTCGCACGCTATATAGAGCACATCGCTTAAGCGTGTTTGAGCACGATCTCAACGGCGCGCTATCACCACTGTGTTTACCCGTGATGACGCGTTCGACGCATATCCGGCGCATTAACGGACGATCCCGGCAAAGCTTTAGACCCGCACTATAGAAGCCTCCCTCGTTTCCCCGAAACCCGCGCCAGCCGTCGCTTTCCGGCCACGTCCCGCCTGCCTTTCATGACTAAGTGGGATAAACGCTATTGGTAGTGATCCCACTTCCTCAAAAAACCCCCACAAATTAATTTGATAGCCTACACTTGCGCGCAAGCGCGGGGCGCCACCTGCCACAAACAGGCTGGAACGCGTGCTTGCCAAGTGCATGAACGATGCATCCGGCGGAGTCGTCCACGGGAATTGAGCGACACGTGAAGGAAGCGGGGCACAAGGGCGATACCGTTGTTTTTCGGGACCGAAATCGGAGACTTACATGAACATCAAAATCCAAAAGCTGTTGCCGATCAGCGCTGCGGCGATGCTGTTTGCAACGTTGGCGACGACGGCTATGGCCGACGAAACTGTCAAGATTGGCCACGTTGCGCCTTTGACGGGTGGCATCGCTCACCTGGGCAAGGACAACGAAAATGGCGCACGTCTCGCAGTTGAAGAGATCAATGCCAAGGGTCTGACGATCGGCGGCCAGAAGATCACGCTGCAACTGGATGCACAGGACGACGCAGCTGACCCGCGTACGGCTACGCAGGTTGCGCAGAAGCTGGTCGACGACAAGGTCGTCGCAGTGGTTGGCCACTTGAACTCGGGCACGTCGATCCCGGCTTCGAAGATCTATAGCGATGCAGGCATCGTGCAGATCTCGCCGTCGGCAACGAACCCGGCGTACACGCAACAGGGCTTCAAGACGACGTACCGCGTCGTCGCGACGGACGCGCAGCAAGGTCCGGCACTGGCGAACTACGCAGCGAAGGGCATGAAGGTGAAGAGCGTCGCGATCGTCGACGACTCGACGGCATACGGCCAGGGTCTCGCCAACGAATTCGAGAAGATGGCGAAGTCGCTGGGCCTGAACGTGATGTCGCATGATGCGACGAACGACAAGGCTGTCGACTTCCGCGCGATTCTGACGAAGATCAAGGGCGAAAACCCGGACGCGATCATGTACGGCGGCATGGACGCCACGGGCGGCCCGTTCGCAAAGCAAGCCAAGCAGCTCGGCCTGCGCGCGAAGGTGCTGGCTGGCGACGGCGTGTGTACCGACAAGCTGTCTGACCTGGCTGGCGACGCAACCGACAACATCGTCTGCTCGGAAGCCGGTATGGCGCTCGAGAAGATGGAAGGCGGCGCAGCGTTCCAGGCAAAGTATCAGAAGCGTTTCGGCCAGCCGATCCAGATCTACGCTCCGTTCACGTATGACGCTGTGTACATCATCGTCGACGCAATGAAGCGCGCTGGCTCGACCGATCCGGCGAAGATCCTGGCAGTGATGCCGAACACCGACTACAAGGGTGTGATCGGCGAAACCACGTTCGACGCGAAGGGCGACCTGAAGCACGGCGTGATCTCGCTGTACAACTACAAGTCGGGCAAGAAGACGCTGCTCGACGTCGTGAAGATGTAAGAGCGCTTGGCGTAGTTGGCGGAAACGCGGTTCGCCGCGTTCCGCCCTGCGCAAGCCAGCCCGAAAGGGCTTAGGAGGCACGCGGGTTTCGACCCGCGTGCCTTTTGTTTTGCCTGCTTCTTTTGCGCGTGCCTGTCTGCGCATTTCTTTTTGCGCACCGGATGCGGTGCGGGCGATATTGTCGTATCGGCTACAACACGCGGGGGACGCGGTCGTGACACGGATGATCGATGACGAATGGCGGCGCTGGATTGCCGAGAACCTGTTGCTCGAAGCCTCGCCGGAGGCCGTGCATGCCGTGCTCGTCGAGCATGGGTTCGAACGCGAACACGCGCTATGCGAGATCGATAGCATGTTGCAAAGCCCTTATTTTCAAGCGGGTTCTCGCTTGCGCAATCGTTTGCGTAAGCGCGAATGGATGCTTTCCGTGTACGGTGAGCTGAATCGCATGCGTTCGGGTGCGGCGTGTGTCGAGCGCCGCGTGCGCCTGTCGCGCGATGCGTTTTATGAGCAGTTCTATTTTCAGAACCGGCCTGTGATCATCACGGGCATGTTCGACTCGTGGCCGGCGCGCAAGCTGTGGAATTTCGATTACTTTCGCGCGCGCTGCGGCCTTGCCGAAGTCGAAGTGCAGTTTGGGCGTGATGCGGATGCGAGCTACGAGATCAATCAGCCGGCGTTGAAGCGCACGATGCGCTTTGGCGATTACGTCGATCTCGTCGAAAGCGCGGGCGTGACGAATGACTTCTACATGACGGCGAACAACGCGTCGCGCAACCGCGCGGCGCTCGCGACGCTTTGGGCCGATGCGCCCGCGATCGGCGAGTATCTGGATGCGGCGCCCGCCGACGCTGGTTATTTCTGGTTCGGTCCGGCCGGTACGAAGACGCCGTTTCATCACGACCTGACCAACAATCTGATGGCACAGGTGATCGGCCGCAAGCGTGTTCTGCTCGTGCCGTTCACCGACACCGCCCACATGTACAACCATCAGCATTGCTATTCGCGGCTCGACGGCGGCGCGATCGATGTCGGGCGGTTTCCGTCTTTCGAACATGCGCAGGTGATCGAGTGCACGCTCGAACCCGGCGAACTGCTGTTTCTGCCGATCGGATGGTGGCACTACGTCGAAGCGCTCGACGTTTCCGCCACGATGACCTACACAAACTTTATCGAGCGTAATGATTTCGGCAGCACGTACAGCACGTATCGCGAACTTTGAGCGCTGCCGCGATAAAAAAACGGCGGACCGATGCTCTGGTCCGCCGTCGTCCCTGACGCATCGGTTGCCGTCGTTAGTTTCTGTGCGATGTATTGGGCTATCCCGTCGAACGTGTTGGTTAGTTCCGTACGGGAGAGAATCGCAAAGGTTATGCCGTTGCGATCGCGTGGCCACGCGTCGCGCGAAACCCAAGCAGAATCAAGCGCTTCGGCGCAGCGTGTCGAAAGGACGGAGATTCGCTGGAGGATGACGTGTCGCGGAACGTGCGGACATATGCGGCTCGCGTAACGTAACGCGAGCGTCGTGACCAAAGTGTTAAAGGAACACGTTCAGATGCCGAGCCGGCGCAAAACCTTGGGCCCGAGGAACGCGACGAGCGCCGCGCACAGCGCGACGACAGACAGGCCGATCGGAAGATTCGTCACCTGCGCCACGCCGCCGATGATCACCGGCCCGAGCAGCAGGCCGAAGTAGGCGAGCCCGGCCACGTGCGCGAGGCCCTCGGCCGCGTGTATGCCTTTCACCCGCGCGGCTGCCGCGAACAGCACGGGCATCATGTTGGCAAGACCGAGGCCCATCAGCGTGAAGCCCGTCAGCGCCGCGATGGGATGCGGCAGCAGCAGCGCGCCGATCATGCCCGCGCAAGCCAGCGATGCGCTCGCGGCAATCAGTTGCGGCGCGCCGAATCGCGCGCGCACCGCGTCACCGGCAAAACGCGCGGCCGCCATGCCGCCCGAGAACGCCGCGTAGGCCGCGCTCGCGACGGCTGGCGTCGACGCGACGACATCGCGCATATAGACGGTCGCCCAGTCGTACATCGCGCCTTCCGCGATCAACGCGATCAGCGCGATGGCGCCGAGCGCCCACAACGCGGGCGAGCGCCAGCGGTTGCCGCGCGGCGTGTGCGCGTCCGGATGCTCGGAATGCGGAACGTGCGGCAGGACGGATGGGCACGCGGCCAGCAACACGGCCGCGCTGATCAGCGAGGCGAGCAGCAGATGCACGGCAGGCGCCATGCCGTGCGCGAGCGCCGCGCCGCCGACAGCCGCGCCCGCCATCCCGCCGACGCTGAACATACCGTGCAGCGCCGACATGATCGGCCGGCCGAGCGTCTCTTCGACGGTGCTGGCTTCCGCGTTCATCGCGACGTCGAGCGTCGCCATGCCCGCGCCGAAGAGCGCGAGCAAGACGAGCAGCATCCAGTAGTACGGCACGACGAGAATCAGTGCGCCGGCCGCCGACATCACGAGCCCGCCCGCAAGACACGCGCGCCGCGTGCCGACGCGCGCGATCCACGGGGCATTCGTCACCATCGCGCCGATCGAGCCGCCTGCCACCGCGAACAGCGCGAGCGACAGCATGGCCGGATTCAGCTGGAACCGGTCGCGGACGGTCGGCACGTGGACGCCCCAGGACGCATACATCATCCCCGCGATGAAGAAGAGCGCCATCGTCGCGTAACGGGCGCGGTTGCGCGCGCTCGCCGACAGATTGCGATGCGCGGCGGGCAAGGATGCGGACTCGGACGGACGATCGGACACGGAAAGCTCGGCGATTGAAAACGAAGATGAAGAGGAAGCGCAGCAAGAAAGCGCGATGAAAGCGCTTCCACATTCTAACGAAGCATGATGGCTCATGCGGGCAAGTCCCTGAACTAATATCTCCTTTCCAGGCGCGTCGCGTTTAACGTCGTCGCGCGGCGCATCAATCACCCGACGAGGACGCGCACTTGAACATTCCCGCTCACGCTCCGCTGCATCTGTTGCATCAGGCCGCCATCGGCACGCTCGCCACGCATGCGCGCCAGCCGCAAGGGTTTCCGTATCCGACGGTGCTGCCGTTTGCGCCGGATTCGCATCATCGCCCGACGATACTCGTAAGCCGGCTTGCCGAGCACACGCGTAACCTGCACTCCGATCCGCGCGCCGGCTTCCTGATCGTCCACGCGCCGGACGGCGACGTGCTCAACGGGCAGCGCGTCACGCTGGTCGGCACGTTCGAGCATGTCGAGCCGACGCCGCCCGTGACCCAGCGGTATCTGCGCTATCACCCGGAAGCCGAGCGCTATCTGGTGCTGGGGGATTTCTCGTTCTGGGTGATGTCGGTCGAGCGGATGCGTTACATAGGCGGGTTCGGCGCGATGGGATGGTTGACGCAGGCAGAACTCGATCCGCTCGATCCGGTTTCATTCGACGAGGAAAAGGCGCTCGTCGAATTCTTCGAACGTCATCCGCGACGGCCAGCGCAAGTGCAATTGATGGGCATAGACCGGTATGGCGCGGATCTGAATATTTCGGGCGCCCGCAGCCGCGTGGTGTTCGACACGCCTGCGCCCGATGCGGAATGCTTGCACGCTGCCCTTGAAGATTGCATCGCGCGGCACGCTAATGCGTGACGGGTAATACGCGGCGTTTTTTACCGCGGAATCGGGCCGGCGTTTTACATTTTGCCGGTTAAAACTCGCATGGCATGAAATGTTTCGGAATAAATTAACCATTGCTTTTCATGCTTTGCCAGTTAAATATGAATTTACTCGTCAGATGAGCGTTATTCAGCGGGAGAATAATTGGGCTTCTGAGCCCGGTTGATTGCCAGTCTCTTGAAAGTTTATGAAATTGAGATTAATTAATTTTCGCCGGTGTCTTTTCCGAAGTTTCTATTTTGTGTTAATCTCGCCAGCAAATTCCGAGGCATGATCACTTTCCGGACTAATCGGCATAGACCGTCCGTCCATTTATCGAACCACAAGGAAACTATGTCCTCCTACAGGGAACTACTCGCGCAGCGCGAAAAGCTCGAGAAACAGATCGAAGAGGCGAAAGCGCGCGAGTATGCGGAAGTGTTAAACGAGATCAAGCAGAAAATGTCTGATTACGGTATTACGCTGGCTGAACTCGGCGCTGGCGGACGTGCGAAAGCCGTAAAGGCAGCGGGTCGTCCCCGCGCCGGCGTCGCGCCTAAATATCGTGACCCCGCAAGCGGGAGCACCTGGTCGGGCCGCGGTAAGCCGCCGCGCTGGATTGCCGGTCAAGATCGCGAAAAATTTCTCATCGAGAAATAATATGACTTAATGCTTGCACCGCAAGCAATAGATTTAAGAGAAACCGCGCTCCATTTGGAAGCGCGGTTTTTTATTGAGCCGCTTCTTTTCAATTCTTAGGAAGAACGATGGGCGGTGCGGTGCGTGCTTCGATGCAAATGAGTCGCGTTATGATAAGCGCATGATTTAAAAGGTATTTTTTGTTTGCTTAACAGCAGTTTCACAAAGCGGCGGGTAGAATAAATAGTAACCAAACCCTTTGCCTTCAGATGCCTTCCAACTCGACCGCCCAATCCGCGGAGAAACGGCGCGTAGCCCGCAAAACCACTTACGTCAGCATCGGACTCAATACGGTGTTGATGTCGGTGCAGATTGTCGTGGGCGTGATTGCGCATTCCCAGGCGCTCGTCGCGGACGGCGTGCATTCGCTCGCCGATCTCATTTCCGATTTTGTCGTGCTGGTCGCCAATCGCCATAGCGGAGCCGAACCGGACGCCGATCACAACTACGGACATAGCCGTTACGAAACCGTCGCGTCGCTATTTCTGGGTGGCTTGCTGATCGCGGTTGGCGGCGGCATGTTGTGGCGCGCCGGCGAGCGGCTCACCGATCTGGACAACATCCCCGCCGTTCATTTGAGCGCGCTCGTGGTTGCGGTCGTCGTGCTGCTGTCGAAGGAAGCGCTGTTTCGCTACATGCTGCGCGAGGCACAGCGCGTGCGTTCGGCGATGTTGATCGCGAACGCGTGGCATGCGCGCTCGGATGCGGCGTCGTCGCTGGTGGTTGCGTTGGGTATCGTCGGGAGCATTGCCGGCGTGCGGCTGCTCGATCCGGTTGCGGCGGCCGTCGTCGGCTTCATGGTCGCGCGCATGGGCTGGACGTTCGGTTGGGACGCGCTTCAGGATTTGTCCGATCGCGCGCTCGACGAATCCGATACCGCCGATCTGCGCGCGCGGATTTTATCGACGCCCGGCGTGCGCGATGTCCACGAACTGCGCACGCGGAAGATGGGCGACTTCGCGCTCGTCGACGCACACATTCTCGTAGATCCGATGATCTCCGTTTCCGAAGGTCACTACATTGCCGAGACGGCGCGTGCGCGCGTGCTGTCGGACAACCGCGTGCTCGACGCGCTGATTCACGTCGATCCGGAAAACGATGCGATTGCGCGGCCGCCCGTCAACCTGCCGCCGCGCGCGAAGATCGCAGCTGAAGTGGAATCGGCGCTTGCCGCGCAAGGACTCAAGGCGGCCAGCGTGAATCTCCATTATCTGAGCACGGGGCTCGACGTCGAGGTGACGTTGCAACCGTCGAGGCTCGACGCGCTGGAAAGCGAAGTGCATCAACTCGCGCGGGTCGATGTGGACGCGCTCAAACGCAAGCTGGGCGCGCGCCGCTTGAACGTGACACATGCAGTGGATGTGTCGACGGCTGGCGCGGAGCTGGTGCGCGAGCCGCGCGGCGACGGCTGAGCGATTCCCGGCGTCTGAGCGAGCCGGTTAAAGCGGCAGCTGCGTATCGAACTTGATCTCGCGCAGCACGACGCTCGTGCGCACCTGCGCGACGGCGGGAATCTTGAAAATGCGGTCGTGGAGGAAGGCGTCGTACGCCTTGATATCGGGCGCAACGATCTTGAGGATGTAGTCCGATTCACCGGTCGTGCTGTAGCACTCGGTCACTTCTGGGCAGGTGGCGATTTCCCGTTCGAACTGCTCGACGCCGCCTTCCGTGTGCCGTGTCAGGTGAATATGGGCGAGCGCGCACACATGCAGGCCGAGTTTTTCGCGATCGAGCAACGCCGTGTAGCGCTGGATGATGCCCGATTGCTCCATGTCCTTGATGCGTCGCCAGCACGGCGTGCTGGACAGTCCGACCTGATCGGAGATTTCCTGCACCGAACGGCGCGCGTCCAGCTGCAAAAGACGCAGGATTTTTTGAGAGAACGTATCGAGTGTCAACTGCGCCTCCGTTGTCGCGTCGCCTTTTCGTCAATGGTAGAGGTCGCGGAAACGAAACGCAATGCAAACCGCCCGTGCTGAGGGAGATTCCCTAATTTGGCGCTTACTCGGCGGGTTTTTGTCCTGAGTCGTCCCCGTCAGCGCCGGCTGCAACGGCGCTCTGGCTTGCCCGCAGCTCCGCGAGCATATTGCAGAAGAGCGCGCCTTGCTCGATGGCGTCGTCGAGCGCGACGTGCGTGTGCGGATGATCGTCGAACCAGTGCTTGGGGAAACGCGGCTTGATGCACTTGCGATACGGCAGCCCCGTCATCGCGAACGCGAGCGTTTTGATGTCGAGCGCCGACCACGAGAACGGGCAGCGACCCGTAAAGCGCATCATGTACCAGAACATGAACGTGAAATCGAAGCCCGCGGGCATCGCGACGAAAACGGGCTTGCCCGGCAACGCCTCGACCCATTCGACATACGCGACGAGCGCCGCCGCCGGCTGCTGCAAGTCCTTGCGGCACGCCGCCCACGCTTCGGGCTGCGTCTTCCACCACGCCTCCTGCACGGGATGCGGCGCCGCGCCTTCGAGCAGTTCCAGATTCGCCGAGAACGTGCCGATCAGCTGCTTGTCAGCCGTGTAGGCGGCCGACGCAAAACTCAGCATCGAATGCGGACCGGGAATCGGGCCGTCCGCTTCGACGTCGGTGCTCACATAGATTTCTGCGCTCATGCGCCGACTCCGTCTGCGACATACGGATTCGTGCGGCGTTCGTCGCCGAACGTCGAGGTGGGGCCGTGGCCGGGAACGAACGTGACGTCGTCGCCGAGCGGCCAGAGCTTGGCGCGGATCGAGCGGATCAGGTCGCCGTGGTTGCCGCGCGGAAAGTCCGTGCGACCAATCGAGCCGGCGAACAGCACGTCACCGACCAGCGCGAGCCGATGCACGCGGCTGAAGAAGATCACGTGACCGGGCGTGTGGCCGGGGCAGTGATAGACCTCGAGTGTTTCGTCGCCGAACGTCACGGTGTCGTTGTCGTCGAGCCAGCGCGTCGGCTCGAATGCCTCAGCCGCAGGGAAGCCAAAGCGCACGCTCTGTTCGGGCAGCTTGTCGAGCCAGAAGCGCTCATCGACATGCGGACCTTCGATCGGCACGCCGTAGTGCTCCGCGAGCGTCTTCGCGCCGGCGCAATGATCGATGTGGCCGTGCGTCAGCAGGACCTTTTCGATCGATACGTTCTGGCGCTCCACCTCGCCCTTGATGATGTCGAGATCACCGCCCGGATCGACGATGGCCGCGCGCCTGGTGTTCTCGCAAACGAGCAGGGAACTGTTCTGCTGGAACGGCGTGACGGGCATTAGTGTGACTTTCATGGCGGGCGCGCAAAGCTTGGAAAGCTCGATTGTACCGGCCGCCGGGTCACGTGCCATCGGCCAGAAAGCCGACTGGCGCATGCGCATTCTTGCAGTAATAGTGAGAATTCATCGAGCGGATGGACAGCCGGGCAACACAGAATTGTGTTTTTGCTATAATGCACGTAATGGGTGTGGGAAACCGCACTGTCTTTTGGGTGAAAAAGCAATTCGTCCTATGAAACAGGAACGGGCGCTGCTGCTTCACCATCAAGCAAGTGTCGTCGGGTGAATCCGATGACAAATCCAGCATCGATCGCTTTTTCGATGCGCACGTCCTGTCTAGCCAGGTGCCACGCACCTGCTACGGCCTCGCTGCCGTAACGCTGGATGGGGCCTACGCCGCCTTCCTGAGCGCCGTGAGTTTCCGGTGCATGAGCGTGTTTCACGTTCGATGGCGGCTTGTGGGGTCTGGCCAAAACTGCGGGGACAGTTCAGTCAGACGTGAAAACTAACCGTGCGGTAGCGGCTGAGTGTGCCGCGTCCGGGCTTCCGTCGTCCTGCGCCAGCGTTGCGCGGTGCGCGCTCGCTCATTGCCGCCTGAGTCGCATGCATAAACGCTGTTTTTCGCGTGATGCGGCTCGCATTGGTAACAAATTGTCTTATGAAAACTCGGCTACCCCGACGTGTTGGGAGCGTTTTTGCCTTTTTGGCACTCGCCGGTTGCGCGGTGCCTCCGGGCGCGAGCACCCAGGTCAGCGGTGTGTCCGCAACGACCAAGGATGCGCACACTGCGGTCGCCCCGCAGTCGTATGGCTCTGGCCTGAACAATCCGCCTGATGCGGCAGACCAGAAGGGCAAGCTCGCTGACGCAGAGCCGTTGACCGACGGCCCGAATATCGGTGATTTCCATCAGCTGGGCCGCGCGTCGTGGTATGGACGCGGCTTCCACGGACGCAAGACCGCCAACGGCGAGCGCTTCGACATGCATGCGCTGACGGCTGCACACCGTACGCTTCCGCTCGGCTCGTACGTGCGCGTGACCAATCCGGCGACGAACGATACCGTCGTCGTGAAGATCAACGACCGCGGTCCGTACGCGCGCGGTCGGGTGATCGATCTTTCTTACGCGGCTGCGAAAATTTTGCATCTTGCGTATATCGGTACGGCACGCGTGAAGATCGAAGGTCTGACGCAGCGTGAGGCGAAGGCCGAGATGAAGGAAATTCTGGCGTCGAATCAGAGCGATTCGAACGAGAAGTAAGATCGTCTTTGAAGGTTGGCCGCGGACATGCGATGTCCTCGGAAGAAAGGGCTGCGTTATGCAGCCCTTTTTGTTTTCACTCGTCCTTTTTCAGGGCCAGCGCGCGCGTGTACAGGGCGTTGCGCGAAGCGCCCGTGAGCGCTGCCGCGATCTTCGTCGCGCTGCTCACCGACAACTCCTCCAGCAGCATGCCGAGCAGCGCGTCGTGATCGTGTTCGCCTTCGGCATCGACAGGCGCGCCTTCGACGACCAGCACGAATTCGCCGCGTTGCCGGTTGGCATCTTCGGCGAGCCACTTAGGCCCTTCGGCCAGGGTGCATCTATGCAACGCCTCGTGTAATTTCGTCAACTCACGGCCAATCAACAGACGCCGCTCGCCGCCGAACGCGTCGGCGAGCGCCTGCACGGTTTCGACGATGCGATGCGGCGCCTCGTAGAACACCATCGCGTACGGATGCTTCGTGAGCGGCGCGAGTGCGCCTGCGCGCTGTTTCGCTTTGGGCGGCAGGAAGCCGACGAAAGAAAACGTCGACACCCAGTCGCCCGCGACGCTGAGCGCCGTGGCGAGCGCGCTTGCGCCCGGCAGCGGCACGACCGGGAAGCCGGCTTCGCGCACGGCATCGACGAGTTTTGCGCCCGGGTCTGAGATGCCCGGCGTGCCCGCATCGGAGACGTATGCGACGCGCTCGCCCGCCTGCAGATACTCGACGATGCGCTGCGCGGACTCGCGTTCGTTGTGCTGATGCACGGCGACGAGCGGCTTCGAGATGCCGTAGCGCGACAGCAGTTGTCCTGTGTTGCGTGTGTCTTCGGCGGCGATGCGATCCACGAGGCCGAGCACATGCAGCGCGCGCAACGTGATGTCGGCGATGTTGCCGATCGGCGTGGCCACGACGTAAAGCGCGGAAGCGGGGTACTGCTGTCCCTGCGCGAGTTCGGAAAGAGGAGTCATGACACGGAAGACGCAGACAGACGAAACGAGGCCGACATTGTGCCACGCAGCCGAGCGCGCACGAGATCACGCACGCGATGCCGCGCGGCGCTCGCACAACTTTTCCGATGGCGCACGGTCCAAAAACGTCGGGGCAGCGTTCGAAGCACACGCGTTGACGTTTCTTCAGCGGCAGCGTTTGCGGCTTGTCGCGCGTAACGTCGTGTGTCGCGGCGGCGAGATCGATCTCGTGATGCGCGAGCCGGACGGCGCGCTCGTGTTCGTCGAAGTGCGCGCGCGAGCGCACGGCGGATATGGCGGCGCGGCGGCGAGTGTCGTGTGGCAGAAGCAGCAGCGTATCGTGCGCGCCGCGCAGCACTTTTTGTTGGCGCATCATGGCGCGATGCCCGCGTGCCGCTTCGACGTGATCGCGTTCGAGCGCGGACGTCTGGTGTGGCTGCGCGACGCTTTTCGTGCGGACGACTGTTGAGCAGGCGGTTTCGCCGCGTGAGTACGATAAACTTGCGGACGCGAAAAGGGCGGCGCGTGGTGTGTGAATGCGCGCCGAACGCTTTGCACGCAGGCGCTGCAGAACGGAACCGCTAAGCGGGCTCGCATGACGCGCCGATCGGAGCGGCTGCGGACCATCGCGCGGGGAAGGGCAACACGTCCAATTGAACCTGCGCTGCCAGGCGGGCAGCGCAAGCAGTACACGATAGAGAGTCGATGTCAGTCGAACGCATTCAACAACACTTCCGCGATAGCGCGGCAGTCACACTCGCAGCACTGGACGCTTTGTCGATGCCGATCGCGGCGGCCGTCGACACGATGTTTGCCGCGCTTGCAAACGGTAACAAGATTCTGGCGTGCGGCAACGGCGGGTCCGCTGCCGACGCGCAATACTTCGCTGCCGAACTGATCGGCGGCTTCGAGCGCGAACGTCCCGCGTTGGCGGCCATTGCGCTGACGACGGATTCGTCGATCATCACGGGCATCGCCAACGATGCATCGCTCGACCAGATTTTCGCGACGCAGATTCGTGCGCTCGGCCAGCCTGGCGACGTGCTGCTCGCTATCTCGACGTCGGGCAATCCGGCCAATATCCTCGCTGCCGTCGAAGACGCACACGACCGCGAGATGATCGTGATTGCGCTGTCGGGCAAGGGCGGCGGCAAGATGAACGAAGTGCTGCACGATACCGATATCCATATTTGCGCACCGTCCGATCGCACGGCGCGCGTGCAGGAAGTGCATCTGTTGACGATCCATAGTCTGTGCGACGGCATCGATGCGATGTTGCTCGGCGAAGAATGATTCCGAAGGAGAGCGAGTTGATGAGCGCATATCGCGTGAAGAGTACGTTTGTGAGGACCACGCTGGTGGTTGGTCTTGTCGCCGGGCTGGCTGCGACGTTGCAGGGCTGCGTGCTGGCTGTCGGCGCGGCGGCGGGCGGCAGCGCGCTGGTCGCGACCGATCGGCGCACGCTTGGCGCGCAGACGGAAGACCGCGAGATTCAGGTGAAGGCGATGTCGCTGATTAGCCAGAATTTGCCGGACTCGGCTCACGTTAATGTGACGGTGTTTAATCGGCGGGTGTTGCTGACTGGCGAAGTGGCGGGTGAGGTTTCGAAGGCTCGGGCTGAATCGGTTTTGCGTAGCCTCAATAACGTGAATGCGATCATTAATGAGTTGACGGTTGCGCCGGCGAGTTCTTTCTCTTCGCGTAGTAACGATACCTATCTGGAAGGGCGCGTGAAGACGGCGCTGATCGCCGAGAAGGATATTTCGTCGAATAACTATAAGGTGGTTTGTGAGCGTGGTTCTATCTATCTGATGGGGCTCGTTACAGTTGATGAAGGGAATCGTGGGGCTGATGTGGCTAGCCGAGTGCCTGGGGTTACGCAGGTTGTGAAGGTGTTTCAGTATATTCAGCCGCAAGAGGCAGTTGCGGCGTCGGCGGCGGCTGCGTCCGCGGCTTCGGGGGCGCCGGCTGCTGCGCAGCCTGATGCTGAGGTGACGTCGGGAGCTGTGCCGGATTCGTCGGTTACTTCGAAGCCGTTGGAGCAGCAGGCGCCGGCGCCGGTGAGTAACTCGACGCAGGTGCATCCGGGAACTCCGAAGGCGGGGCAATGAGGTTGGTTTTTTGGGGTGCTGGTCTTCGGGCGGTGATGGGTGGTTTGGTTTTGGCTGGGTTTGTTAGCGCAGCCCATGCAGCCGATGCGCCGTCGCGTGGGCTCGCGATCGCTCGGGCTAATGCTTGTATGGGATGCCATGCAGTTGATCGGAAGCTGGTCGGGCCTTCGTTTCAGCAGGTGGCTGAGAAGTACAAGGGGAATGCTGGGGCTGGGGCTTTACTTTCGAAGAAGGTTAAGGATGGCGGTTCCGGAGTCTGGGGCGCGATTCCCATGCCCGCTCATCCCGCGATGAACGATGCCGATATTCGCACTGTAGTCGATTGGGTGCTGGCTGGGGCGCCGTCGAAGTAATGGGGTTTTGTGCTCTGGCACAGTAATTTTTCGTCGTGCTAGAATCGGTGAGTCGTGGGGCGGTAGCTCAGCTGGGAGAGCGTCGCGTTCGCAATGCGAAGGTCGGGAGTTCGATCCTCCTCCGCTCCACCAAACTGAAGTCTGACGAAATCCAGCAAGGCCGGAAACCCCTTATCCCATAAGGCTTCCGGCTTTTTTTACGTCCAGGTTCGTCCAACGACATCCGGTGGCATTTTGGCGAAAGTCGGGGCAGCATATGGGGCATGGGCCTCTGCCTCCGGCCCGGGATGCCCCCAAATGGCCCTCACCGATGTCGCCATCAGGAACGCCAGAGCCACTGGCAAAACCCAGCGTATCTGGGACGGGGGCGGCCTGTATATCGAGGTCACGCCAGGCGGGTCGAAGCTCTGGCGGCTGAAGTACCGTTTCGACGGCAAGGAGAAACGGCTGTCGTTCGGACGGTATCCGGAAGTCAGTCTGAAAGATGCACGGGAAAAGCGTGACGAGGCGCGCAAACTTCTGGCGGACGACACCGACCCGAGTGAACACAGGAAGGCCACCAGGGCGGCGCGGCTCGCCAGTGCGGCCAACAACTTCGAAGCGGTCGCGCGTGAATGGTTCGAGCGCATGATGGCCGACAAGGCGAAATCGCACAAGGACAAGGTCCTTGCGCGGCTCGAGAACGACCTCTTCCCGTGGGTCGGCAAGCGACCGATATCTGACATCACCGCACCGGAAATCCTCGCATGCCTGCGGCGCATTGAGCAGCGCGGTGCCCGCGACACGGCGCATCGCGCGATGCAGAACTGCTCCGCGGTTTTCCGGTACGCCGTGATTACCGGCAAGGCACACAGCAACCCGGCCGAGCATCTCCGAGGTGCCCTGCCACCAGCAAGACCCGGGCACTTTGCTGCTGTAACCGAACCCGAGATGGTGGGCCCGCTGCTGCGCAAGATGGACAATGTGGACGCCACCTTTCCCGTCAAGTGCGCGCTCAGGCTGGCGCCATATCTGTTTTGCCGGCCAATCGAATTGCGTTCGATGCGCTGGGATGAGGTCCATCTCGACGCAGGGGAATGGCGCTATATCGTGCGCAAGACACAAACGCCCCATCTGGTTCCGCTGGCATCCCAGGTCGTCGCCATCCTGCGCGAGTTACAGCCGCTGACGGGGCGGTGGGACTACGTCTTCCCGGGCCGACACGACAAGACGCAGCCGATGTCGGGCAACACCGTCAACGTTGCCCTGCGACGTGCAGGTATCAGCACGCGTGACGAGCAGACCGGGCACGGCTTCCGGGCGATGGCTCGCACCATCCTGCACGAGCGGCTCGGCATCCGGCCAGAAGTCATCGAGCATCAGCTGGCGCATCGCGTCCCCGACCCGCTCGGCACCGCCTACAACCGCACGAAATTTCTCGAGGAGAGGAGAAAAATGATGCAGAAATGGGCGGACTTTTTGGATGAACTTCGCGAAAACTCGGTTCTAACTGGCGATAAACTCCAATAAAATCGAAAAAAATCGTACAAAAAGCGCTTGACGGTGCGTATGGCGGCGGGCAATATTTCCTCTGTCGTCACTGGACGACAAGCTGCCGGCAAGCCCTGCTCCCGCAGCTTCCAGGAAAAATTGTGAGGCAGTACCTGCACGGCCGGCCCGTGCATTGAGGACATATCTCCAGGGGCTGTTTGCTTTACATGGAGATAGTCAATGCAAACCCTGCATGACTCCGTTGTGCGCCCGACCAATGTCGTGGCGCTGTTCCCTGTTCAACATCCGGTTGCCGTTGAGCGCAGCGCCCACCGTCCGCTCACGGACGTCGCCATCAAGAACGCGAAGCCGCGTCACAAACCGTATCGGATGTACGACTCGTTGGGCCTGTACCTCGAAGTGACCCCCGGGGGGGCGAAGCTCTGGCGGTTGAAGTACCGCTTCGCGGGCAAGGAGAAGCGAATCTCGTTTGGCAAGTACCCGGAAACCGGCCTGGAAAAGGCGCGGAAAAAACGGAACGCTGCGCGCGAGCTCCTCAGCGATGACGTGGACCCGAGCGCCGATAGACAAGCCAGCGAGGCCGCGAAGCTCGAAAATGCCGCCAATACTTTTGAGGCCGTCGCGCGCGACTGGTTCGCGCGGCTGATGTCCAGCAAGGCACAGTCGCACCGGGACAAGGTGATTGCGCGTCTCGAGAACGACATTTTCCCGTGGCTGGGCAAGCGGCCCATCGCGGCCATCACCGCACCCGAGGTGCTGGCCTGCCTTCGACGCATCGAGGACCGCGGCGCCAAAGACACCGCACACCGGGCGAAACAGAACTGTTCCCAGGTGTTCAACTACGCCGTCGCCTGCGGCCGGGCCCAGAACAACCCCACCGTCCACCTGGGCGGCGCGTTGGCACCGGCCAGGCCGGGTCACTTTGCGGCCGTGACTGACCCGGCGGACGTCGGACCCTTGCTTCGTGCGCTGGAGTCGGTCACTGCAACCTTCCCGGTCAAATGCGCCCTGAGGATTGCGCCCTACGTCTTCTGTCGGCCGGGCGAGCTCCGGACGATGCGCTGGAAGGACATCGACCTGGACGGGGGGGAGTGGAATTACATTCCGGAAAAGCGGGAAGGGGATGCTGGCGCTGGTTCCAATCCTGTTCTTCATCTGGTTCCGCTGGCGACGCAGGTCATCGCCATCCTGCGTGAGTTGCATCGGCTTACCGGACGCCACGAGTACGTCTTCCCCGGGGTCGCGGACAGGAAGAAGCCGATGTCTGGCGGCACGGTGAACGCTGCCCTGCGTCGCGCAGGTTACAGCACCCGCGCGCAACACACGGGACACGGCTTCCGCGCGATGGCGCGGACCATCCTGCACGAAGGTCTGGGCTTCGCGGCGGAGGCGATTGAGCATCAGCTGGCTCACCGCGTTCCTGACCCGCTGGGGGACGCCTACAACCGCACGAAATTTCTCACCGTCAGGCGACAGATGATGCAGGATTGGGCGGACTATCTGGACCGCCTGCGCAAAGGTGTCGACGACGAGATGTGCGCCGACGGTCAACCCGCCTGACGGCTAGCGTGGCGGCGGGGCCTGACGTCTTGCGCCGGTCATCGACCACAGCTGCCGGCAAGCCCGAGGCCGGCAGCCGATGGGGAAAATTCAAACCGCTTTTCCACGGCCTGGCCGTGGACAGCGACATCTTTACGGTTTCTATTCTGGAGATAGTTTCATGCCAACTCAGCATGACGCTCTTTTGCGCCTCCCCGCAGCGCCGGCGCTCGATAGTCTTGCGCAAACCAGGCCAGACCATCTTTTGCGGCTTCCGGCGGTGCTGGCGCTTGTTCCCGTTTCCCGTGCCACCTGGTATGCGGGAGTGAAAAGCGGCCGCTATCCGCAACCGGTTTCACTTGGCCCTCGCTGTGTTGCGTGGCGGGCCAGCGATGTCCAGCAGCTTGTCAGTCAAGGCGCATAAGCGTTTCCTGCTGAATGGCGGGTCGCCTGGCAACAGTGGTCTGAAGCATTGAAACGCCAGAGCGGCCCCGGATTCGCACGCCTATGCTCCGCAACGGTCGAGCGTGGGCGGAATATGTTTTAACCTGCCGCATTTCAGCACGCGGAGGACATATTTCATTACTGAGGACAGCTATCTGGCTGAAGCGGCACACACACGAGGTGTGCCATGTGTTCTTCTTCACCGACGGCGGCGAGCCGTCAAGCACGTACTGCAGCATCTGCCACCCGCTTCGCTGAACTTGTCAGAAAGACTGGAACAAGTGCGACGCCCGCCAACAAAAGACGAAAATCCCGAGCGCGGAAGAGGTTGTTGCGAGCTATCCAGGAGCAACGTCTCCAGGCAAGAGCGGCGCGCCTTCGTGCTGTTGCGCTGACGCTGACGTTCGAGGACAACGGAGAGTTCTGCTCGCGGCACATCAGTGCTTTCCTTGAACGCCTACGTAAGGTCCTGAAGCGGCGCGGCCATACGCTGCCCTACACGTGGGTTCTCGAGCGCGAAGGGCGGCTCCACTATCACCTGATGCTCTGGCTACCGCGGGACTTCATCCTCGACAAGCAGAAGCTGGCGCAATGGTGGCCGTGGGGCTCGACATGGACCGAATGCTGCAGGCAGGTCAAGCGCTGGGGCCGTTACATGGCCAAGTTCAACTGCGTGGCGCGGATTCCCAAAGCCACCCGCCTTTTCGGCTATGGCGGACTGGATGATAGCGGTAGGGCTGCTGTGCAGCGCGCGGGGCTCCCTCGGTGGCTGCAGACACTGCTGCCCTTCGGTAGCACTGTATGCCGATTCATGGGCGGCGGGTGGGTAGACGCCGAAAGTGGCGAGCTATTTGTTTCGCCCTATCTATGGACACCTTGGGGATGGGTGACGCACGGGCGCGGGCTGACGCCAGCTAGTTGACCTCCAGGCTTCAGGATGGGCGGAGCGTGCCGATAAAGGAGTGGGTGATATGTATTTTTTGTGCAACTTCAACAGCAGGAACCTTTGCCGCCATGCCTGAACTGACCCAAGAACACCGCCGTGCTGTCTGCTTTCGTGAAGCCGGGCGCGCTATTATCCATGCCCTCGGGGGCGCACACGTCTATCGCGTGGCCGTTGCTCCGACCGGCAGCACGTCGTGGCACTATCAACCACGTAAAGGTCGTGAGGAAGTTGACCTGTTTGGTGTCTGCGAAGCGTCGGACGCACCGTCGGTAACTATGCACGTCCAATGGGATGACGAGGCGGAGCAGTTCATCGGTGACCGCGAGGGATTCGAGCGGCTCGTTGAACAGGCGCGTAGCGTCGAGCTGAAAGGTCAGCCGCCGAAATCCCCGGGTGAAAATCTTGAAGAGTGGCGTCGTCTCGTCCGGGCGTGCGCGTGCAGCAGACTGGCGGGCTCGGTTGCCGCGTACGTCTACACGCAGCGTGCATTCGAGATGGAGGTGGCCCGGGCCGACGCCGAGTTCGAGCACGACTTGGCGGTGGCCGACGGGATATCGCAGCTGTTGCCGCCGGGAACGCTCGGGCATCTCGTCCGGGTGACGGTCGAGGCCCTGCGCACACCGGCCATCTGGGCACAGGTGACGACGCTCGCGGAGGAGCTGGAGCGTGCGGGCGATATGGCTGACCAGCTGAGCGACTATCTGCCCGAGCCGCAGGCGGGCTGGCCGACTGGTCCGGTCGCCGCTCAGAGTGAGTGACGCCCCGGTGACCGGCGAAGTCTGAGCTGTGTATCACGCTGGGTTTTGGCGGGAAGGCTGATTGCGGGGCTTGACGGCGGCGGCTGCGACGCAGTCAGAATTCGTCACTTCAGTCCGCTCGTCGTCACGTGACGAGATGGTGGTGTGCCGTATCAGGATGTGGGCATCGTGGTGACCGCCGGGGCGCGGTCACGCGACATCACCAGCGAACAAGCATGCGAGGGCAATGGTCACGCTGATGTCCGTGAGATTTATTTCCCTTGGTTGCACGTTGCCGTAACGGAACAATCCCGGTGGCGCGTGTAGCGGCTTAGCTTGTTAAGGGGCCTCGAGTTTTCTTGCCTGTTGCGCCTTTAGAATCTGCGGAAACAGCCAGCGTCCGACGTTGTTGTATTGTTCCTCGCGAAGAAGCTTGAACTTTTCAGTCAAATCGACGCGTTGCTCGCCGCTACCCTTCAAGGAGACGTCTTCGGGTGGCGGTTCTTCAAGGCCGACAATGACCTGCTGACCTTCCACTGCGTTTCGCAGGATGAATTTGGTCACGAGCGGGCGATTGAGTTCGTCCTGTGCCTTCGGATGCGGCGAGTCGATGACTAGTGGTGGTATGTAGCCGTTAGCAAATCGGGCCGCTGTGTGGGACAAGGCGAAGTAGTAGGCCAAAATCGCTCTCGGACCGCCACTGCCGCCTTCTTTGGGACGCGCGTTCACTTCGCCGCGACGGCTTTGGAGCGACGGGGGTACCTCAAGTTCGCGCGCAAATTGGGCGTACAGCGCATTGAAAGTCGCGCGAATGGACTTGGCGCGCTTCGCATCGCTTAACGACGCCAGCTGCATTTCAAGCAATCGCTGTTGTCCGACGTTCGCTCCGATAGATTCGTTCAAGCGCGCCTCTTGGCTTTCGAAGGCAAAATGCGCTCGCTCCGTGCCGGCGCGATTCACTATTTCGCGCAAACTCATGCTGCCCTTTTGTTCCGCGAGAAGCTTGTCGAGTTCTGCGGCCTTGCTATCGACGACCAGCAGGGCGCGAGCCAGGTCTTCGAGACGTTTCTCCTCGCGGCGCAGTGAGACCTTCATCCGAGCCCGGACCTGACGCAAATCGTCTGCTTCTGCATCCAATTCAAGGCGCTGGTGAAAACTCGCCGCATGATGCGTTCCGCACGTCGGGCAGACCAATTCGTTCTCCGTCGAGTGTTCGTCCAGAAAGACCATGTCCTGTTGATGGTCCCTGAGCGCTTCCTCGAGAAGGCTCAATTGAGTGATGAGGACATCTCTTGCTGTTGTGACTTCGGTCAGCTCTGCACGTAGTTTGTCTTGGCGTTCGCTCAAGTCAGACGCCTGACTTTCCAATTCCCGCAGTTCGCGTCTGAATGCAATCCCGTCGACAAACCAAGGCTTGCGCGGGAAAAGTTCCGAGAGATTTTCGCGCGCCTTCTTGAGGACGCTATGCTCTTGCGCGAGTGCCTCACCGGCGCGGCGCTCCTCGGAGAGTTCGCTGAAGGCTTTCCAGTACGCTGATGAGCGGATATCCAGGGCGAGCTCAATGGTCGGTTTTTGCCACAATTGGAATTCGTTTAAACGAAGAAACGTATTCCAACCGGCGTCCCAGCTTCCGTCCTGGTCGATGAAAAACGGAAGGAAAAATAGGCTCGGACGCGCGAGCTTGACGCCTTCCGACTTTGTGGTCAGCGGCAGAACGAAGTCAAACAATTCGGAGAGCTTGTCGCGCAAGGCGCCCTTGCTTCGCGTTGCCCATAGCAACTCGCCCGCGGTAAAGAGCGCGAAAAGGTCCCCGGCCCGCAGCATACGGTACTGGTGGTCTTCAAGTTCAAAGTCGACGGCTGCATGGGTCTGCGAGTCCCAGACTTTGCCCATCGAGCGGGTCTCACATCCAAAAACTGCGAAGAGGTGACGTAACGCCGTGGACTTACCGGTATGGTTACCCCCCACCAGCACCGTTTTTGTTTCCCCGAATTGGATGGTCCTTGCCTTCATTTCGCTCTCGGACAAGAGCGAGAGCTTGACGAATCGCAAGCTTTTCATTGTTCTTCTTCCGGAGGTTACGCACTAGGCGTCTGAGATTCGTTTTTGACATGGATATTCGCTAGCAATGCAACAGCCTTGATGTCCGTCGACGAGATGTCACCCGCACCGCGCGAATCTAGCAGCGACGAAAGCTGGCCGCAGGATATTTCAAGCATGGCGCGATATGTTTCGTTCGTCGCGTCGGCGCTACGCGCAAATCGTAAAGCCTCCTGCCAGCACAGCGTATCCCTCTGTTCGGGCATGTGAATGAATCGAATCGCGATGCGTCGAGCAGCGTCGGCAATTCTGTTCGCTTCCTTGGGCGGCATCCCTTCACCCTTCAAGTCCGAAACCATTTTCTCAATTTCAACACCGAAATCGCTGGCAGTGGATGCTGACTCTAGCAGTCGTGAGAATGCCTTTTTGGTGAAGCCCTTCTCGGAAACGATATCCTGAAGGGAGGATAGAATCCGCTTCTTTCCGCCGAGACGCGAGAATGAGTCAAGCAGCTTGGACACCAGCTGTCCCGACGTATCGGGGAGATTGAGTTCGTCAACAAGCAATTCACCCAGAGCTCCACGCACTGTTTCGCGCATCGTCGACGGCTGTAGCTTCGTATGCTCGAATGCAAGTTTCGGCATGTGCGAAAGCCCTTGTAAGCCGAGCTCTTTCCTTAGGCGAGCACTGATATCCGCCGTATCTGAATCGCATAGAGAGTCGAAGCGTAGGGATGAATGTAGCGGCGGCGCAGAACCGCTTGGCAATTTCGCGCTCAACGGCGCGTTCGAAACGAAGGCGCCAATTGCTTCAACAGTGGGCGGAAGCTTGGCGACACCGAGGTAGAGTTTCCCGAGAGGTGACTGCCCGCGCAGTCTCGTGGTACCACGACGCTTCGATTTGTTGGGTGCAACCGGTGGATGCTGCTCGTGTTCGGCATCCGTCGAAGCGAACAACTCGGCCTGACCTTTCGAGCCCACTGCAGGTTGCGTGTTGTCGACCGTGTCCACATCAACACGCTTACATAGGGACGCTATCGACCAGTCCTTCCGGTCCCGTTTCTTCAACTGGAATAACGCGGCCGACGATGGCGCGTCGGCGCTGTCGAGTAACGCCACGTCCTGGATATACTCAAAAAGCAACGCATAATCATTTTGCTTTGCCCGCTCGAGTGCGACCAGCAAATACATTGCCCAATATCGGGCGAAATCGACGCCATCGTTGGTTTCTTCGCCACCGCTTTCGTTGATTTCCGGGTCGGTAAGCAGGGTGGCCCAAACGTCTGCGTTTGTGCCACTGTCCTCGGCGTCCGAGCTGTCGTTTTGCGCACTCACATTTTCACCACGTCTTTTTGTGGACCGTCTGTGCCTAGGATGCTCTCCCATCCAGTGGCTCCAGCTTATTTGCTTATCGCGTCTGACGCCGGCCTGCGGAAACCGGCCGACAAAAAGAGCGGGAGTGGACGTTTAGAAACGCCAACAGCGCCGGAATCAGCGAGTGTCGGTTGCGTCTATATCGACGACCGGCGCGCGCGATTCGCCCACAGGGACTAAGAGCGCCGTCAAATCATACATCGAACGTCGAGGTCGAGAAACGTTATAAATTTTGCCACTAACTCTTTAACCGCTGTTGACACAAATGCTTGATGGAAATCACCGGACACTCAGTGCTCAATTTGATAAGGGCGAGTGAGGCGCGCAGTGTGAGGATGGAATCCATGTTGTGAAGCTAAGTAGGTTATCGAGCGTCACAACTGAAACCTGCTGCGCCGAGGGAGCGCCGGGGTAGAGAGCACATGCGTGTGAGTCGCAAGTGACAACATATCCTTCTATCGTTTGGGGCTTGCCAGCTCCGACGCTGCGGGAAATCCTTGCGTACGCCATGCCCTGACCGACCTTTCCAATGCACTGCAGCCGGTCTATAGACGTCCGCTCGTCCAGAGCGATTTGTCTTCCTTGGGCGGCTTCGGCTGAAATGAATGCCCAAAGGACTAACACGAACGCAGCAGCGGCCAGCAATATGCCTGCCGTCACTATCATCGGCGAGAACTTCCGCTCGGCAACGCTTCTGAAATAGTTATCTGTGTCGACAGTTAAGTTCTTCCGTTTCGCTGCTGCTCGACGACCCAGATGCTCCGCGGCGGTCACAAGAGCATATACAAGCCCCAAATACACTCCGAAGCCCACCAGAAGCAGGAAGTCCTTGTAAGCGCTTTGCTGAAATCCGAAGAACATCATCTGCTGCGGTGTCCACGGCATTAGCGCTTCATAAAGACCGTACGCGTCCAGATAACCTGAGCGAAATGCCTGGCCACTCGCATACATCATTGCGACAAATAATGTGCCGGCGGACGTCAACGCTGCTACCAAAGTGGCGGTTAAGAATTTCTCTTCTTTTTTCATGCAAGGTCGAATTGTGAAAGGGTCCACACGGAATCCGCAACTGCGGAGTATGGATGAATCGGCGCGTCGCCCGTACATTAAAGGGCGCGATATCTCCGCGACTTCAAGATAGCTTGCGAAGTTCGGTGGTTCGGTGGAATGTCAGGTATGGCGCATGGGCCGGCTTGAGGTTACGAATGGTCCATTCTGAAGACACTCCTAGTTGCGCCCTGGCGACAGATGGCAAAGCCTCGGACACGAGCAGGCGGCCCGAGTCAGAGAATGAAACCCACCCGCCGTCGAACAGTGCGTCAATGTGGGGAGCTAGCAGAAGCCCGTTGAACACGTCCAACCTTTCGTCGTCGCTCAAGCATTTGGCCCAAGGTTTGATATGTGAAGCTCGCAATAAGGGAGGTACGGCGAGGCCCGTGACACAACAACGCCCTTGCCAGTAGTCCATCAGCGCATATCGAAACAGGTCCTGCCCCACTCGCTGTACTACCAAGCGCTCCGCCTCGGTAGTTTGCGGCAGATGCTTCTTCGCGCGTCGGAACTGGTCCGCTACACGGTTCGGCATGGTTGTCGCAATGGCCGAAGCGCGCTGCAGCGTAGCGTAGAGTAGGTCGAGGTTGGGGGCGATGACAACATTGGCATCAGCACTATCCAGTAGGGCCGCAACCGACGCCGAGACCCGATATCCGTCTCCCTCGACGTTCACCACAACCGCTTCGGGAAACTGCGCGGAGCGCAGTTCCATTGCTCCATCGTTCAACAGCAATGGCGTGCGCTCAAAGCCGCAGTCCGCAGCGGCCTTCTCAAGTCGAAGGCGTTCTAGCGGCGTCATGCCTTGTCCCCTGATTACGTTTTGTATCGGTCACTCAATCTTACTCAGTCTGTTCCACTCAAGCGCGCGGGTGCGCCAGTGGCTGTCTATGTGCTGTGTGAAGTCTTCGCGAACCAGTTTAGCCCTGGCATTGAGCCAGGCGTCATCTTCAGTGCGGACCACCACTCCTTCCAGCGGACCCGTTGAAAACGCGCTCCTGCCACCCTGTAGCATTTGCTTTAGATTGCTGAGCGAGAGCTTGCCTTTGTCGAGTGTTGGCACGGTGGATATTCCCAGGTTGCTCGCCCAATGATTGCGTCTCGCGGTTGACCAGAATCGCCGTTCAATCCGGTCGTAGATATCAAAAAGCAACCACCAATCTGGCAATTGGTCGTAGGTCAGTGAATGCCGTGCTGCACACCATTCGCCGAAGGCAATGAGCTCTGAACCCAGTGCCTCGATAAACTCTTCCTCGTGCGCGGGAATCCAAGAGCGCAACCGGCTGAACTGGCCAGGGTAGGGCGCCGCCAAGTAGTGGCTGCGGTTCTGAGCTAGGAGCTGCCCTTCTGCAGAGACCGAAAATCCCAGATTGGCACCGTCAAGCTTCTCCTCGACGACCACATCGGACGCCAACAGCTTGCGCGCCTCCCCAGGCGAGAGCACCTTATCGTCTCTTGGTTCACCATCACCAAGCCAAAGGAGATGCGGAGTGTGTGGGAAGCGGAACAGTTCCTTCACGGCTTCTTCGCCTTCTTTTCGTTCCACTTCTCGTACAACCAGTCCTCGAGAAGATGTTCGGTTTCCACGCCTGCAGCGGTCAAGGCGTCGGCGCAGTCTAACCAGTCGGTATCGCAGGCATTGGTGAGCTTGCAGGGGCGAACATCGTCTCCCACCGCAATAACAGACGCGACCATTTTCCGGTCCTCCAAGTCAGTCACCTTGGCCGCCAAGTCTGGCGGTAGCATGGCGTGACCATGCTCATCGACTTCTATACCAACCCATGTCACCTCGCTCTGGTCTCGCTTTCGCATTAGTGCGAGCCAGCCGTAGTCCTGGTTTGTAAGCTTTTTCCGATACTCCGTGCAGATGTGCCAATCCCAATCCAGCACTGCATGGCGCTCGGGGTCACTCTCAAATGCCTCCATCCAGCTTAGCACTCGTTCGCGTAGCTCTGGTTCCTTGATGGGCGTACCGTCTTCCGGAAAAGGTGAGGTGGTGTGTGCAGCACTGGCCACTATTAGAACGTTAGTGTCAATCACGCGACTTTCAGGCATTGTTCGCGGCCCTCCTCATGCGCTCCGCGCGCGCTTTGGCCTGTTCTCTTGCCTCGCCAACCGAATCCCCGAAAAAGTGTTCCGGCCAAGGCCTGATGGTTCCGAACGGGTCTACCTCGAGCCATTGCAGCTTGGCCGCATTTCCCTCGCGTTCAACAAAATACATGCAAAGGTCGTTGGTTTTTACCGTTTCGCGCGCTACCAGGGTCTGCATACGGCGCAGAAGCTGTTCTGAGTGCGTCTCAACGATGAACTGGACGCCACGGTCCTGACTGACCGAAGCCAGCATCTCGGCTAATTGTGTTTGCGCCACTGGGTGCAAGTGGCTCTCGGGTTCTTCTACAATGACGATGCTGCCTCGCTCGGCAAAGAGTGCCGCGACCACCACTGGCAAGACCTGAGACACCCCGACACCCACATCTTTCAGGTTGGACGGCTCGCCGTTGTTCATCACCAGCAGTTCATAGCGCGCAGACCGCCCTAGCTGGCGCACCTGCAGGTCGTCCGCTAGACCCATGCGACGCAGCCAATGGATGGTGTCGTTGAACAGCACAGCGGCGGCCGGAGGAGGCAAGCGACGCTTGGTCGCATCTTGTTTGGCCACACCGCTCGCAATCAGGGCGTCGACGGCCCGGGCACCATCGTCACCGATAGAACCGGGTGTGCGGCCGTTCCAGATATAGTCGCGTCGGGCCAAACGCCGAACGGGCCCTAGGTAGATGACCCGAGCCAGTTCTTCCAGCAGCAAAGGGCCCACTGACAAGACACGGTCCCCTTCAGCACCAAGCGTTTGCACCGCTGCATGCGAGAACGAGAACGACCGCACCGGCTTGAATGCTGGAGACTGCTTGGACCAGTACCGCGCGCTCTCCGGCAGCAACTTGTAGGCGCCATGCCGCCCCAACTGCGCCGTGAAACCCCGCCCCGCGCTGCCGATGCGCAGGTAGGCCAAATCGGCACTGCCACCGCGGCCTTGTACATACCGGGCCGTGAACGTTCCAGCCTCTGTGCCCAGTGCCCCGGCCCGCCAGCCAAACTCAATTCCAATCTGTTTGGCCTTGACCGTCTCGGTGGCAACTCCGTGTCGGCACAACACATCTGCAAACTGCCCCAGCACGACGGAGTCGCCGCTGTCTGGATTACCGAAATTCAGGTCCAGGTTTGGGTCCTCGCCCTTCACGGTCTGGCGCAGCAGCAACAGGCTCTGAATAAGACTGGACTTGCCCGAGGAGTTGGTGCCGAACACCATCGTCAGCGGCGCAAGCTGCATTCGGCCCGTGGCACGCCAAATCTTAAAATTGTTGAGGGTCAGGTGGGTAAGCATGTCAGTGAGCCTCGCCTCTCTCAAGGCTGTCCCAAGCCGACAGCACAAGGCGCTGGGTGCGGTACTCGCCGAACTCCCGCATCTCACTATTCTTGAGCACGCGGAATGTTTCGCTCGGGTAGTCAGAGCCCATCACGTCGGCGGGGTCGAGAATGTAGCGCAGCTCATCGCGGGTCAAGTCGTAGAGGCGCGCATAGTAAGCGTCTAGCTCGGCGCGCAGTTGGGCGCGGCGCTCAGGGTTCCATGCGAAGGGCCGGTTGCGTTCGGCAGCAGGCCGCGAGTCATAGGCGGCTAGGTCGTCGGCCCAGGGGCGCAGGTCGTATGCGGTATAGGTGAGTTCAAGGACGCGAGAAATGATGAACCGACTGTCGGTCGGGTTGTAGCAATCAGGCCGCAATATAGGAAGCTGGCGCATATGAAAAAACTTTAGATGAGCACCACTGACTTTCTGGCGAGCCACATAGTCAAGCGGCAGGGCATTGAGATTGGCAAGCAACGCGGCAGCGTATGCCTTTCCAACTTGAGGGCCTACGTTGATGCAGGGGAAGTCGCCGACCATTGCCGTCCTTGGAGTAGCACCGGCAATCAACGTACGAACGTCTGTATTTCGGCAAATATCGCGCCAACCCATCAACCATTGTGGGCTGCGTTGGTCCATCCACGTATCCAACAGATTCAGCAATGCGCTCACCAAACTGGGCTGCTTCAAGGCATCGTCCAAGGCATTAAGTTCTGCGTCCGACAGGCGTATGTCATGGTTCTGTGTCGCCCACTTGGGGAACTCGGCCAAGGCCTTCTTTGTGGTCAGGCCAGTGCCCAGCAGGGCCTTGGACAGGGACCCGAAGCGGGCTTTGAGCTGCGCTTCGACGGGCGCAATATACGGCAACGCACGTTGTTGTGGCCAATAGGACTGTCCTGTTTGTTTTGCTACCTCGGGCTCGCCAGCCGCACGCGCGAAGAGTTCGCCGGCTACCCAGGCGGCCAGGGCCAATAACAGCTCGGCCAAGGCGCTGTCTTGAGCAGCTCCCGGAGCCGCCGCCACATGCCACTGAAGCCAAGCACGTGCCACGCGCGACGGCACGCGTGCGATGCGGGCCAGCACTTCGCGTTCGGGCACCCAATAGCGCGGACGGACAGCATAGGTCGGGTCGGCTTTCTCCGTAACGCTCACGACGGCAGTATCCACGCCGCCGGGCCTGTCGGGTGCGTCGACATAAGTGGCCCAGCGATGGTCAAACTGGTGAATCATCTTGGCCTCGTACAGCGGCAGACACCGCGGCGCGTCGGCTGTACTGGCTTCGCTGCCGGGCTGGTCGAAGAACAGCCCGCTGTCGTTAGACATGTGCAGCATGGACTGGAAACGGATGCCCCAAGGGTTGGCCTCGGCCTCGAGCAGTTCTCCCTCGTGGCTAAATTGCGCTTCGCGGATTAGCACGGAGGCAGCGCGGTAGAGCTTCTTTGTCAGCTCGGCATCGCGTTCGCTGCGGAAAATCGGGCAGGTGCGAGTGTTGGGGTTGATGAGGGCGATTTCGCTGGAAGTCAGCTGGAAGCGGCGACGCGGGTCTTTGACCTGCGGTACTTGCGTGGCAAAGCAAACGAACTCGGCTTGGTGAGCTGCTCCCAGCGTGAGCAGCGAGAACTTGTAGCTGCGGTGCACCGCCGGAAAGACCGCTTCGCTGTTTTCGAAGTCGTACAGGCTGGTCAGCTTGCCGCTAGATGCGATATGCCCGAAATACGCCTTGGTCGAGTCGTCCGTGGCAATGCCAGTCGGCACGATGAATCCAGCGCGACCATGCGGCGACGTGGCTTGCAAGAAGGTCTCGGCAAACAGCGCGTAGGTATTCACGTCGCCCACACCGGTGAGTGGATATCGCCTGCCATCGTGTGCGAAGAGGCTTGCTGCCTCCGCTCCCCGGCGGGCGTCGATAAATGCCTCGTATAGCGCCATCTCCGCCTTGTTCGGCGGTGTCAGACCTTCGGCACGTTCCTGGTCGGGATTCAGGTTGTGGAGCAACACCCCTTCGCGCAACCATTCAATGCGCTGGCTTCGCTCGGCCTTGTTCTTGGCAGTGGCCACCAGCGGACTTCGACTTGCGAAGAACTCTTCTTCCTGCAGCTTGATGCGCTCCCAAGGAGGATTGCCCAGCATGACCGAAAACCCACCCTTGGACGCTACTTGCGGAAACGCTAGCCACCAGTGAAAGACACTGTGCATTTGACACAGATGCTCCGCCGTTTCCTCCACGTCAGCATTAAGTGCTTCACCGCTAAGCACACCCCACAAATAGCCAGAGAGAGGCACTCGTTCTCCCGTGTTCGCTAGCTTGGGCGCGAGGAAAGCCGCTACGTATGTATCGGCCAAGCGCGCCAGCATTGAGCGTTGGGCTACAGCCTGTGCTTCGCGCCATGCGGCTCGCTTGGCTGCAACGCTCTCGGGGGTGTCGTCAGAAAGCATTTCCACCGCTACCCCGCGGGCGGCGAGCCCTGCTTGGGTGAACAGGTCGCCAGAAGCGATTGACTTCCAGCTCTTGAGGTCGGCCTTGTTCTGCTTCTTCAAAGCGGTCGCTACAGCCTTGTCGTCGGCTGAGAGTGCCGTATAGGCTTCGTCGGGGATACCGTGCTCAAGCACCTTTGGGTCAAGCACGCCCAATAACGCGTCGCCCACTTGCAGGTGATGGTCGACGAACGACAAAGGGCGGTCGGGGGAGTAGGCCTCGAGCCAAAGTGCAGTCTTGGCCAACTGAATTGCCATCGGGTTTTTGTCCACGCCGAAAATGCAGTGGCTGACCACATCGCGCAGCGCGTGGCGGAAGTCAACAGGTGTGGGGGCTCCGCCCTCTCGCTCTGTTGCGGCACGGTGCACGGCCACTTCGTCTGCCAAACGCCGGGCAGCGGACAACAGGAAATGGCCGCTGCCGCAAGCTGGGTCGCAAATGGTCAGATTGAGCAGAGCTTCGACCGGGCGCCCGGGATTGGCGCGAACCGTTTCCGCGATGACTGGCTCCAGAGCGGTCTTGATGAGTTCCTGAACTAGGCTGTCCGGGGTGTAGTAGCTGCCGGTCAGCTTTCGAGCGTTTCCTCGGTTGGTGGCGTCTGTTTCCTCATCTCCAGTAAACGTCAGTCTCGCAGATGCCGGATGAAGCAACATTGTTGGTTGAGGGTCCAACTCAAGGAGGCTCTCGTACACGCTGCCCAGTTCTTCCGGTCCCATGTCGCGGTAGTTAACGCGGGTCAGACCGCCGTTAGCTCGAAACCAGCCCAACTGGAACACCGCGGCAAGTAACCAGCGGTTTTCCAGCTGCGCGCCATCAAGCCACGGACACTGGTCTGTATCGAAAAGTCCACCGAGCGCGGGTAGACCAAGATGCGGTTCGCCTTTTGCCAACGCGCCGAAGGTGATGGTGAGTGCGTGCCACAGGTCCGAGTGTCGGTCCTGCTCGCTACGTCGCACCGCGCGCTCCCGCAGCCATGTCATCGAATAACCGGACAGATAGCGCTGCTGGACCTGGGCCGAAGCGTCAGGCGTGAAAATGAGACGGTGCCCGTTGGTCTTGTCGACTCGGTCTTCGATGGTGGACAGAAAGATGAGTCTATAGACCAGTCGCAGCAGTTCCTCGAAGAAGGCCTGGCGGGTCAACGCGCCATCTTCGCTATCCAGGCGCTGCAAGGCTGCCCGCAGCTCGCCATTGGCAGGATGCGAGAGGAAGCCCGTGCCAAGAGCACGCAAGGCATCGGCCACCTGGTAACGCAAGTTTGTCCTTACTGTCGCGCCTGCTTCTTGGCCCGCTGCTCGCCAGCGTTCCCACACGCAGTTAGTAGGCTCTCCAGGAGGGCTGCCAAATCGGCTAGCATGCGCCAACAGCCAGAACGCTGTGAAATCTGGGAGGAGCTCTTCTGTGCAGAGCTCCTCCAAGTCCACTTCGACGTAGGCCGGGCGAGTAAGGCTGGGATTGTCGCGCAGAATACGTAGCGTCAAGCCGTTGGTGACTATGGCCCACAGGGCGGCATCGGAGGCGTTGAGAGCCTCTTGGGCCAGCAAGTACGGGCTACGTCGACGAACCTTTCCCGTGTCAGGGTTGGTCTCCCCGAAACGCTCCGCAGGCGCGTCTAGCGACTGGTCATATGCTGCGAAGACAATGGGCACCTGTCCACCTTCGGCGGCATAGCCAATCGCATAGCTGTGGCCACTTTTCTCGATGGCTGGATAACGCTCGATGTCTGAGAAGTGCAGCACATCTCGCATCAAAGGCAGCAGAAACTCTCGCACGGTAACTTCATAGGCGTTGACATCGCTACGCTTGCGCAATGCCGAGAAGTCTGCCCACAGGCTTAGGGCAATCTTGAAATCCCGACCAATCTCATCGCGCAGCTTAAGCCCTTTAGGGATTCGATACTGCGTCTCTGCCTGCTCGGTCAACGCCGGGTCAGTGAGGGTGGTCAGGCGGGTGAGTTCGTCTGCGGGAATGAGCCCGCCCTCGATGCGGATGGCACTATATGCTAGGGTAGTGACCTTTTTACGTGCCATAGTTTCAGGCCCCTTCACCTTGAGCTGCAGCGGCCGGGACGAGTACGTAAATGCCCATGACATCCACAGGCAGGCTGGCGTTGACCTGGTACGTGCCCTTTGCGTCAGCGGCCTCGCGTACGCGACGGTGGTCTTGCAGTAGTTCTTGGGCACGCACCTTGGCGATGGCGTCCAGTTGCGGCTGCCATGCAGGTAGCGCGTCCAGCGCCGTTTGCAGTTGGCGGTCACGCAGGACGGACGGCATGTTGCGGGTGGCTTCGGTCCCCAGCAGGTTGCGCGCTTGGTCAGCTGATAGCGGCTCAAACGCCGTTGGCCCTTCGGAGGCCACGGCCACGGACTCCTCGCAGAGAATGAGCCGCGTCTCACTGCCGTGCGTGACACTGAGTTGGTGGCGCATGCGTAGTAGCAGTACAGTAGTCTTGAGTTGGACGTTCCCGACGAACGCAGCACCGGCACGAGCGACTCCGGCGTCATCACTGGCGCCGTTTGTTGCATCGAGCGCCCGCTCGAGCAGAATGTCAGCGAACGCCACCACCAAAGGGTGGGTGCGGTGAACGAACAGTGCGCCCTGTGCAGCGGGCTGATGGAAATCTATGCGTAACGAGCCCTCAATGCCCTCCGCGCTCAGGCGTTCGCGAATCGGCTGGGGCAAATACTCGGTCAAGAGCTTGAAGTGCCCACGAACGGGCTCAAGCGGTGCGCCCAACTTGTTAGCTGCTCGGCGGACAAAACGCTCAACATCGTCTTCGCCCCCCAATACTGCGGCCGATTTGCGCCACTCGGGCAGCACATCGTCAGGCTTCAATCTGCGCTGAGCGAAGATGGAGCGACTCTGTTTCGCCTTTTCCTTGGCGCTTTGCCACGCCAATTCAATCTGTTTGGCGGGCTCGCCAAACAGGTCAAGTTGCGACTGCGCATGGAAGGCCTCCCCCTTGCGTAGCAGAACGGCGTTCAGTAGCGCCTGCGTCAGCTTGCCCTCGTCATCGGGCATAGGCACCAAGACACCCAATTCCTTGCGGATGCTTTCAGCCTTGCGCAAGATGACCTGAAGGACGGCGCCGTCCACCGGATTGTCTTCGCCGTACAGCATGGTGCTGCGAACTTCACGAGCCTTCTGGCCGAAGCGGTCCACACGGCCTTCCCGCTGTTCGTGGCGGGTGGGGTTCCAGCTGAGGTCGTAGTGGACGACTGCTGTAAATAGATTCTGGAGGTTGATGCCTTCGGATAAGCAGTCGGTGGCTACCAAGATGCGGGTCTCGCTCTCGCCCAACTGTTCCACGGCGGCTTCGCGCTCGCCAGGTGTGAGTTCCCCCGTCACGGCCTCGACCGTGGCCGTCTTGAATTGGTCGCGTAGATAAGCTGCAAGGTAATGCGCCGTGGCGATATAGCGGCAGAATACGACGGGCCGGAAGCCTTCTTTCAGCAGCAGAGCCAAGTGCTCCTGCAGTTTGGCCAGCTTTGGGTCGTTTTGACTGCCTGCCAGCGCATCAGCTGCTGCGATAAGCTCTTGGAGTCGCTGGGAGTCTTCGGTCCATGCTGCGGGCTCAATGTCATCGGTCGACAGTGCATCGTCCGCCCCGTCCAGCACTCGGTCACTGGCCTGCAGTTCCAAGTCTTCGAGGGGCATTGCTTCAGATTCTCCATCATCTGACTGAACGCCGTACAGCCGTGTGCGAAGTGAATTGACAGCGGCGGCAGGCGACGATGAAATGCAACGCAGCAAGGCCAGCGCTGCCCACCAGTTCATGCGCTGCTCACGAAGGCCTTTTCCCTCGGCGCGTTCAACAAGTTCGCGGGCATAGGTCAGCACATCGTTGAACAGTCGACCCCACGCACCAGTCAAGCGGTAGGTCACTTCAGCCGTCTTTCGGTCGGGGAAAACCGAAGTATCTTGCCACTCGGCGATGTCAGGGCGCCGCCGCTGGACGAAGTGGCGCGATAGCTCCTCGCGCAGGTCAGTGCGCTGGCTGCTTGGCAAGTCTTTGAGTTGCGTAAAATCCGCGCGCAGCAGGCCCAAGAGGTTGAAGAAGGCATCTTCGTCACCACTGTGCGGCGTGGCCGTCAGCAGCACCATGTGACGATTTGCGTCTTCGACGAGACCTTTGAGTAGCTGGTAGCGTTGCTGTCTTCCTTGGCCGCCCTGTGTGCAGGTGTGGGCTTCGTCCACGATTACGAATTCGGGGCAGAAGCGTTGAAATGCTTCGCGCCGACGTTCGGACTTGATGTAGTCCAGGCTTACCACGGTAAACGGATGTGCATCGAACATGGAGGTGCCGGGTGGCAGGTCACGCTCTAACCGGTCAGCGGTGTTTGAACGTACCACCACCGCATGGATGTGAAAACGCTCGGCAAGTTCACGTTGCCATTGCTCGCACAGATGTGGCGGACAGAGCACGGCCAGACGCTGGACTTCTCCCCGGTCGAGCAACTCGCGCGCGATGAGAGCCCCTTCGATGGTCTTTCCAATACCAACGTCGTCGGCAATCAGCAGGCGCACCGTGGGCAGCTTCAGAGCCATTAACAGCGGAACGAGTTGGTACGCACGAGGCTCAACCGCGATGTTGCCGAAACTACGGAAAGGCCCCGCCCCGCTTCGTGACTTGAGTTGCAACGCATCCAACAATAACTGGCTGGACGAGTGATTGCGAGCCTGACCGACCGTAGGCCACGGGAACGTCGCGGGTTGAACCGGCTGGCGTTCCAGGGGAAGGAAAATGAGGGTTTCGTCGCGCTCACCTCCGCCCAAGGGACGTAGGTGCAATGTAGTGGCGTCGGACTCGGGCTGCACTATCCACTCGCGGCCGCGTGCGGAAATCAGGCTTCCCGGTAGAAATTCCGGCAGGGCTATGTTCATATTGTCTTAGTTCTTGCCAGGACCGAAGAGGTCCGAGTTGCTCTTGAAGATGCTAGGCCAGGCCGCAGTCTCTTTGGGGAACCGCACAACCAAGTAGCCCAGCGCGTCGAGCTTGCGATAGATTTCAATGTCCTTTTGCTTCTGCCCCTCACCATCGTGATGCGGGCCGTCGATAAAGACCGCCAAATGGAGGTCGTCGTAGAAAAAGTCTGCGCAGGCACCTGCTGCAGCGATAGTGTGTTGGCCGCGGTCTGGCTTGCGATAGCCGTTTTCCGTGACATGAACCAGCCAAGTCTTCTCCAGGCTGCTGCCGGCCGTTCGTGATAATTCAGCGTCATGCTGTTCCGGCGTCCGACCTTGCGAGCCTTGCACCGTGCTTGCCCGTGTCAGGCGGCAGAGAATGTCCAGCAACAAGCCGCCAGCATCTCTGTCCTTGCGGTCGATGAGAGTGTGGTCCGGCTGGTTGTAATACGAGAGCAGGCAGCGATAGCAACCCGCCTCACAAATCGGATTGGCATCGTGGTCCAGCTCTTCAGCGAGCGTCTCGCGTCGCCAAGGACTGCCTTGCGTCGGCGGGAGGAAGTGCATCACCTCCAAGGCCTTCACGGCTACAGCCGACATGGCGGTTGCCTCCGTAGCGATACGGGTCAGCACGCCTGCGCCGCCTTCGGCCGCTTCGAAGAAGAGAATGGACTGCCGGTTGTCGCGGGTGGGCAAAGGCTCGGCCATCAGCTCGCTTTCTTCCAGCTGATAGACCGCTTCGACGCCACGCTTGAGCGCGTACTGCAGGGTGGTCAGCGTTTCCGCAGACAACTCTCCTAGGTTCCAATGCGGGCGAACTATCAGGATGTTCCGTCTGTCTTCAACATAAGGAACAATACGCTGGGCCGGCGTCTTGTCCGGCGGTGCATCGGACTCGCTTTCGGACTCGCCATTGCCATCATCGACGCCGCCGACCCAGTGACCAGTGACGGGGTTCATCATGAAGCCCTGGATGGTTTTTTCCTTGCGCCGACGCCAACCGAAGTTCATGCGCCATACCGTAGCTGCCGGGCCATATTGTAGCTCCAGCAATGGCCCCTGCTCATCACTTGCGACCGTGGTGACCATCTGCAGCTTGCCGTCAGCCTCAGCAAACTGCAGCGTGGTCTGCATCTCGTAGCCTTGGCGAACGCGCTCCTCCTCATTTGCCGTAATCCGCTCTGCACGCTTCGTGGAGACGTTTTCGATTCGATAGAGGTTCTTGACCTCTTGTGCCCCACCCAACGATGCCTCGCAGGAGATGCAGCGGTCGGCATCCCGCTGAGAACGGAAGTGACCGTAACCACAGGACGGGCAAAGTCGAGCTACTTCGGTGGGTAGGCGCGAGCCATCGCTGACCTGGTCCTTGCCGGTGATAGTCAGCAGCGCCTTGGTCACTCGATATTGACTACCCTCGTGATAGATAAGGCTATAGGGACCAAATTCCCCGAGCGCGAGGAACCGCGGGCGAGATAGGAAGCTCTCGCGCCCGATGTGACCTCGACGCGCCGGCAAGTAGGCCAACAGTGGCAGTCGCGGGAAGTTGTAGCCAGGCAGGAAGCCTTGGCTAGCCATGTAGCGATAGGTGTAAAAATCGCTGTTGAAAGCGCTATCGCCGGCCAACAGCAAGTCGCGCTGCTTGCGCGCCTCGTTGTGCCGCTGTTGGGCTTCACGCCGTTCGCGTTCGTTGGCCGCCGGGTTATTCTCAATCTTGAAGTTCAGGTCGATGGCCTGGGCTGTGGCTCGATAGAGGTCGCGCCAGCGTTGAAGCGCATCGTCGAACTCGATGTATGCGCGCTGAAAAACGGTTTCGGCCCACTCGTCACTGAACCACGGTGCCATTTGTGAGGTCAGCTCGTCCTTCAGCATGCTCAGCACCTTGAGGCCGCGCTTGTGGGCACGCTGCTTCGCCTCTGGCTTATCGAGGTCGGATGCCATCTCCTCCGTGAGGGGGAGCTTCTCCGGCTGGTTCATATCCAGCAGGTCGCGTACGCTATTGCCAAGCTTCTTGCCTGTCTCTGCAAGCCAAATGGCGTGCATGTGGCTCTTGATAAGCTCGCGATTGGCTAGGTCAAGGGTAGGTGCATTGACGTGGCCATGAACCATGCGGACGGGGTCACGGAAGTAATACTGGTCGTGCGGACTCTGCGCGGCGCAATAGGTAATGACCAAGGCCGGTTGTCCTGCTCGACCGGCACGGCCACTGCGCTGAGCGTAGTTTGCTGGCGTGGGCGGGACGTTGCGCATGTACACTGTGTTTAGCGAGGATATGTCGACGCCCAATTCCATGGTCGGCGAACAGAACAGGACTGGCAACCAATCGAGAGCCGTGCCGTTCTTCGCCTGCCATTCGGCCTTGTCTTTATCTGTGAAGCGGAACCGGGCCTCCCGCTCCAGCCGGTCTTCCTGCTCGACCTGAGCCGTGTGTTCGCGGGCCTCAAATTCGAACAGCTGGTGAACAGGGCTCTCCAAAAGCGCAGCGATGTTCTGATACAGCACCCGGAAAAAGATGTTGTCGTCAGCCTCGCGGGCGCTTTGGCCTGACCCAGCCGTCCAAACGAGAGCGGACCCGTTCAACTGCCAGCCTGTCAGCCCAACATCGGTTTCTTCTTTGCGCACCAGACCGTAGGATTCAGCTGCCCTCAATAACGCAGTGAGGACGTCCGGATATGTGTGGTCGTTGATTTGCTTGTAATACGGGTTCGCACCACCCCAAGTGCTCCCTTTTCGGAGTTCCTTGCCAAGGCGAGAGCGGCTGGAGCCTACGACGAGAAAATCGTCGAGGTCCAACCGCCGCCCCTTGCGGTCCGTCTCTTCGCGCGGACGAGTCGTGACGAACCACTTGGCGGGCTGCGGGCGCTCGTCCTCGGTGAACCCCCAAGGCTCACAGAGATTGGCGTAGCTCTGGGTACGCAGCTGCTCCAGCTCGGTACGGTCGAGATACCGCGTGGCAATACACAGCCCCTGCCGCATGAAGTCGAACAGAGCTCTTAGAACAACGGCGCGCTCGGCGGGTCGAGCGGCTTGCAACACTGGGGGGGCATCAGCCCATTCGTCACCATCGGAAGCGAGGTTGTCGATGTCCTGATAGTCGATGCGGACCAGCCCCAACTGTTCGAGGTTGGGATTGTTGAATCGCCAGCCGCGGCGAAGGTCGAAGTAGCTGCGGTAGCCTAGGATGCCGCGCATGGCCTCTTGCACCTGCCGTCTTGTGTTGCCCTTGACCTCAGGCTGTTGCATGTACTCGGCACGCACGCCAGGGTCATCACGGTGGAAGCCCAGAGCCTCGAAAACAGCATTGGCGACTTCCTTCTCGCTTAATACATTCGACGGTGACTTTTCAACCGCGGAAAGCAACGCTGAACGCGTCAGAAGAACTTGCAGAAAGTCGTTGAAGTGCCCCGCCTGCAACGCTGCGTCTTGCCGGTTGTCGGAAAAGCCCAAGACCTTCTTCGCATCGAAGTCCAACTGCTGGTCCTGCTCGTAGAGGTAGCGAAGTGCTGACAGGGTCAGCATCGTGGTCGCTGAGCTACGACCCTCGCCAGACAGGGAGGTTAGCCGTAGAACATCCTTGCCGGACGTGTGTGTGGTGCCGCACGCCGGGCAAAAACGGAATGCCCCCGGAATGAACCAGGCATTCAGGCCCGGACCATCCGTGACGACGCCGTCAGGACGCACATTGATTGCCTGGGGGATGAACTTGCGTTTGTCCGCCTTGACTCGCCACTCGCCATCCGCACGCTCCTCCACCCATCCCTCAGGATATCGCTCGGGGTCGGAAGGGTCCCAGCTATCCAGACCAGGCAGCAGGAAGCCAAATCTAACGTCCTCGTCGTCGTGCTGCCGCTCCTCAATCCCGCGCACGTGGAACGTGCGCCCCTCCGAACTCTCGGCGTCCCAAACGGGCATGTACTCCTGGCCGCAATCTCGACAGAAGTGAAGGTGGTAATAGCGACGAACGCGACTATCATCGCCAGACACAAACTGCTGACCATCAAGCGTTATGGCGCGATGGTGGGGTGCTTCCAACGTCGCATAGACCTTGCCGCCGCCAGCGATGAATTGGTGAAGCTTGAAGGCGAAGAGCGATTTGCCTGCTCCGTCTTGGACGGCGTAGGCAAGCAGCATGAATTTCCTCAAATAGTTCCGGCAGGTTTCGAGTGATTCCCCTGATGTCTCGTGCAGCGACTCTGCGGCCTTTGCCAATGTCCGTGGGCGTGCACGCCTCGGCTTGTCACCCTCATAGGTCAGGCCAAGGGTCAGCTCTACCCAGACCGAAACCGGATGAGATGCCAGTGATGCAAAGTCTGCAGTCTCAGGAACGCCCGCACGAATGGCGTCGCCCAGGCGAGTTGCGACCGTCGCGATAGTCTCATCTTCGGGCGTGGTGCGCCGAAGGGTCTCTGTGATGATATTGCGGTCGGAGATGCGCGTACCGAACAGCCTTGAAGCGACGTCTGCAACGACGGCATTTCTCGCCATTTGAGTACCTTCGGTGGCCATCGTGGCCGATGTGCCTATGCAGATAAGGTTCTCGGCCAAGGCTTCACGCACACGGCGAACTAGCAAGGCCACGTCTGCACCCTGTCGACCCCGGTAGGTGTGGAGCTCATCTAACACCAGAAAGCGCAAGCCCTTTGCATTGCGCATGACGGCCTTGTCGATGTCGTTCTGCCTGGTCATCAGCAGCTCGAGCATCATGAAGTTGGTCAGCAGAATGTCTGGCGGGTTGGCCGCCATCGCTTGTCGCTCGTCGTCGGACTCTTGACCTGTATAACGACCGAAAGTCACGGCCCGCTCCGCGGGATTCGAACCCAAAAATTTCTTGAGTTCCTCCAACTGCGAATTGGCCAAGGCGTTCATCGGATAGATGACGATAGCCCTAGTCTTGGGCGTCGGGTCGGTGGCTTTAGCCTTGATGCACGCGTCGACGATGGGAATGAAATAGCTGAGAGATTTGCCGGAACCTGTACCGGTGGTCAGCACATAGCTCTCGCCATCAGCAGCCAAGCTGATGGCTTCCGCTTGATGCTTGTGCAGTGGTAAGGACACTCCGGCCGATGAAGGCGACTTGCCGAGGCGGAAGATGTCAGCGCACTGGGCACTCAACTGACCGGCTGCAACCAACTCCTCAACTGTTCCACCGGTCTTGAAGTTCGGGTTAATTTGAATGAGCGGCTCTGGCCAGTATCTCTGGCTGGCGTATTGTTCATTCACGTAGTCCCGAATGTCGTCAGCTCGGATGCGTGTGAAGCTGCGAGTGAACTCTTTGTACTCGGCAACAATGTGCTCGCGAAACTGAAAGACGTCCATCTGGATTCCCCCGGTGGTATTTAACGGCTCTGCGGCCGCTTAGTCGGAACAGCGACATCGTGCTCGACACAATGCTGCCTGACGAGCACCTCGATGAAATTTGCAATCGTTCGGTGCTCCCTCTCTGCGGCCAATCGAATCAAATCCTTTAGCTCGGGCGTAACCCGCAGGTTCAGGGTGTCGGTTTTGCGTTCCATGTCTCGACTCGCCGAAGAGGGATGTACCGCAATTGTAACGCAAATGGGCGCCGAACCCGTGGTTCAGTACGGCTGAGAGGGAACTCACGAATGCGTCTTCAAACGTTGCGCTGGCGTTAATACTGTTGGGGAGAAGTCGCGCGACGAAGGCACTACAGGCAACCTGTATCGGGTCTTCCTCGTTTTTCATTGACGCGCAAGCGGCCGGTGCCTCAGCGAGAGGAGAAACCGCGACGCAAAGACTACCCAGCGCAAGTTTGAAAGTGTCGAGAGGAGTGCAATCGGGCGTCTGGCAGAACCGGAGAGTTCGGGAGAAGCCGGGCGACGGTTCAGAGTGGCATGTGAAGATGTAAAACATCAACGCCATTTTTGTTCAAATCGGTTCAACGTACTTGGTGTCGCTCGGCTCCGCTTAGGTGTCTTGGGGCCAGCGAAACTCACCGTGCCGGGGCGCGGTCCTGACAAATTTGCGTGTTCAATACGCGGATTAGGGCGCTTGGATGAAAAAGGCCGAGCATGGACCGCGACCCCGTATGCAATTTGGTCACATACGCGCAAAGGCAGAGTCCAGTAACGTGTGTACGAACTTTCCGCCATCCGAACTACGGAGATGGGCATAGTGGGCCTTCACCGTTTCGACCTCATCGTGAAGAACGGCACAGCGTAGCGGTGCCGATGATGTAACGAAACCCGTGCGCGCCGATACCAGGACAGTCCCACAGGTAGCGGCGAGTGAGGAAAAAAATGCGTCGGTTCAGGGATTTCCATGTTCCGACGTAGCCCTGCGGCTTTTCATCTATTGAAGACAAGAAAACATAGTTCACCTTGTCCGCATCCGGCAACATTGGTCGATAGGCATTCAGATAGCGTTCAATGTCGCCCCAGACCACGCGATTGACCGGCATATCGTAGTCCTGGTTTTTAGCGGCGCCCTTTGCATTTTTGAATGCACGTCTTTCAATTCGGATGAACCAACTGCCATCCGGACGACGATAGAGGTTTCCGGTGTTGTCAGCGTGATACGTTAGCAACTTCATGTTCTTGGCGCGCAACGGATTCGATGCCATCAGTTTGACGAGGAGCAGGTCTCGCGCCCAAACGGCTTCATTGATGCCGCCAGTGGTCGGTCGGCAACTTTTCATTCGCGAAGTCATGTCCGCGATTGCCTCGAGTGGGTCATCGAGCTCGAGCACACTCTTGATGGGTGCCATTGGCTCTCTCGAATGTACAATGCCATCCACTCGTAAGTTTTTCCTCATCTCGGAGACCCATGCGAAGGTTTCTTGGCAAGCCTCCTGCCAATTTTCGGGGCGGTTGGTTTCTGGTAACTGCTCCCGGAGTTCCGGCATCTGAGTGAGGTAGCCATGCTGAGGATGGTTGAGCGCCGCAATCAGGTTTGCGAAGTCGAGCACACCCTCGTGCACTTTCTCTTCGGCGCGCTCAATCCGCCACTTCATGTACCGATGAGCCATCCTCTTATTCGATAACCACGCAAGCGTCTGGACATCGTCGCTGGCGAACCCGGCTCCACCCAGTTCTCGTGTGCGATGGAGCCATCCAAGGTAAGAAGTCACATGCTGCCAGACTATCTTTGCTGTGGGAACGTATTTGCCCTTGACAAAGCAATACCAGTTTCGGTCCGTTTCCCCCTCTGTGATTAGGTCCGTCGTGACCCATACCCCACGCGAGAAACGTCGGAGGTCTGGCATCTTTTCGGTTTTGTGCACAACAAAGTTCGACCATTCCTGAGCCAAGGAATCGGAAACGTCCTTCAGGCGGTACATGTCTTTCGAAACCCTCGACAATCTCTCCCGATAGGGAATTTTCATAGCCGACGAGCTTTCGAGCGGTTTTAATTTCTTTCGCTCATATGCAAGGGTTAGAAGCGTATTTGGCTCCAGAGCGAAGAACCGCTCAAGCCGCTTCAACGAAGGAATCGCGCGGGGATTCGGCAACGCTCCTTTTACCCAGGTACCCAGTGTCGACTTGGAAATGCCTGCTGCTCGCGCCAACCCTGCTACAGTCGTCCGGCTTTGCGTGAGCAGCTCGGTCAGCATCGATTGAAACGGGGACATGCTGTTTGATGCTGCGGCCTCGATGCGGTCGAGACGCGTTACAAGGGAGCACCACTTCCCCATCAAGCTCTTTCGATTCGCGATATAGCTCTTGTCGCGACCCTCGGCTTGTAACTGCTCGACATGGAGGCGAAGATTCCGGTAGTACGAGCGGCGCAGCAGCGAACCAACAACGCTCTCTTCGGAAACGCCAAAACTCGCTAGGAATGCCCGAAGGGCGGATTTCAGGTTGGGTAGCGTGGAAGCGGGAATTTCGCCATTCGTTACACGCTGGTGCATCTTTTCCGAGAGTTCGCGGAAGGTTAGAGTTGAAGCAGCAGACATACGTTGTTTCCGTTTGCCTGCCCGAACCGTCTGGATTGGTCGACTCTGCGAGCTATTAAGAGTGACCGGTATGAGCAAATTATCCATCGTCGTAAGTCCCTGACGAAAAAGGACAATACCACTATTCTATCAAGCATATCCCTACGAATAGGTATGCTCTATCGTTCATTATCTTGTCCTGCTCACACCTGAAAGTCGAAGTCGGGCAGCATCGGCTCGCAAACGGTATAGCTCGAACAACTGTTATGGATAGCTGAAAGAAGCTTGCTGGTCTGCATCAAGGGGAAATGTTCCAAGAATAGAGGGCGCAATTCTGCGTCCACTGAGTGGTCGCTCGAAGTCGAGGCGTGTGCGGCAGCAATTTGCCAGCACATAGCGGTTTGCTGGTCTTTAAGGTCTGGTCTAGCGTTTCAAATGAAAGTTTCCGCGACCCGATGTGTCACACGAACATCCGGTCTGCGCTTGAACGCAGAAGTCAAACGGCCAGCAGTCAACTTGCGACCCAAGAGTGCGGTGAAACGCAGACGGCGCTTCAGTTCGTGCGATGCGATATATTTAGGCACTAATCCGTCGACCGAAAAGACTATGTCCCGCCTTGGTATCGAACACGAAAATGGCCTCATCTATGAAGGCGCCGACAATCCGAGCCATCTCATGGTACCGGCACCGATAATCTCGCAATGTGCGCTCGTTGAATCACCTTCCGAATTCGAGAATTTGCCTCGCGGTATGCTAAGCGACCCGTTCCGATGGATTTTCCGAGAGGACTCGTTCGACCCAGTGTCGCGAGTTCGACGAGGACGTCTTTTTCAGTCATTCACCAAGAACAATCGGGAGTTGGTCTTGGTCGAAGCACACTCTAATTCGTTATCTGATAGTAGGCGGAGCCGGTCGGACGGTCGCGTACCTAAAGAACTGAATGTCTTCATTCATTGCACTGAATTGCTGGGACGTCCGAACAGGGGAGAAGGTCTTCAGCTTGCGATAGGCCACGTGGGAGCGCACTCACTTTGGCGGATATTGCAAACTGAACAAATGGTCAACCAGGATGTGCTGGTTACTCTTCGAGCTGAGTCTGCGTTTGGCATACTGCCCGCTCTCAACATGGCACAAATTCCGAAGGAGAATCAGAAACCCGTCACGGATGCCTACGACCGCGTCATGAAGGTGGCGTATCGAGATTCTCCAACTTCTGTTGTCGACCAGTGCCGAAACCTGTGCGCGGTCCTCGCCGGCCGGTGGTTACGCCAATTAACCGGTGACGAAAAAGCGGTCCACAAAGACTTGGGTCCATGTCTCACGGCAATCGGAAAACATGTCGGCGAAAATGAGCGGCGGCTGATTCGTGCGGCTCTCGAGACGGTCAATCTTCTTCATCCTCGCGCGAAGGACAATGAACGTGAGCGTCTCGACTTGCGGGAGGTATCGAACGCGGACGCCGAGCTTGCCTTGCATGCGACGGGGTTCGTTCTTAGAGAGCTCGGTTTGGGGTATTGACGGAATCGGCTCACGTTGTGCTTCGGGGCTCGCCAACGCACGCGTTTCGCAAGGTTTGTGGACATTCCTTTCAAAATTGAGTTGACGCGGCGCAGCCAACCATTGCCGTCTGATTTTGCGGTTCATCACCCGAGCGCCAAGGTAACGACGAACACAGCAACAAGCACGAACGGAACGACGCCGGCAAAGCTCCAGCGGAGCTACGTTGTTATCCGGCTGTCGGTAGTGGCAGACGCATTGAGTTTGACGGCGTGTGCCGAGAGAGCGGCAAGCTCTATCGCATCGCATTAGATGCTGGCGACGCGGTAGTGTGAAAAAACGAGAGAGGAAGTCCGGAGGAGACGGCGTGGTTCGGCCAGTTCCGTCCCCGCACCTGCACAGAGATGATGCGCAAGACGGCGTTGAACAATGGGTTTGCTGCTCCCGAGCTACCTGCAAACTTGAAGATACTCGTTGGCATGGCGGGCCTGTTGGCCGAGGACATCCTGAGCGGTGAGACGGATGATGCCGGTGCCATGGCTGATACCCTGTTCTTCAGAGTTTCCAACAGAGAGGCCTCGGCAGCCGACCTCGCGCAAATGAGCGTCACGGACATCGATAACTGCCGACTGAGCTATGAGGTGGTCGCGGAAGCTGTGCGGCTTCTGCGCGAAGGATGGTCGGTCGTACAACAAGAGGCCGAGTATTTGATTCAGTGCGCCACAGGTTAAACCCGATTTCCTTGGGATGGTGAGGGACATCGCGGGTGGCCAGTGAGCACCCGCCAATGCCGAAGGGCGAACGGTCGTCGGATATCACGAGCGACATGCGAGACCGCGGCAACATGCACTGTGTAGACGTTGGAGAATATCCAAGAATGCCTCGCTCGTACGTCACCCTTGTCGGTTTTCTACCGCCGTTCAACCATGCCTGATGTGACCGCCCGCGTGGCGGCCGCCTCATCCATGTCAACGGGTCCTAATACGGTCCGGCATGTCGTTCACCCGAAATAGCGAGACCGTTCACTGGCAGGTCGAGAGTCGCTTCGGCTACTCGCCGTCGGGTTTCTGTGTGTAGAGCGGCAACATGGACCCACGCGACTGTCTCTATCCATGGCGCGGCGGGGCCGACGGAGGAGCCCAAATCGCTGGAAGCGCAGAAGCTGAAACATCTAGGTCTATGTTCAGTGGAAAGTGCCTGAGAAGACGCTTCGCGACCGATTGCACCGCAACGGAAATCGTGTCGTCGTCAGCATACGAGAGCATCTCCAAGAACTCCCGGCGCATCGACCACCGCCTTCGTCCTTTCGGTTGGCGTTGTCATCTTTACGGCTCCTTGAGCATCAATGCTGTGACATCAGTTTGGTCAATCGAGCACGACACCGTTCCAACTCCTTGCTAAGGAAATCTACTTCTGCTTGCGTGTCGGCTGCTCGCTGTAAAAGCTGGCCAACTGCGTACCAGTACGCGTAGCCTAAATCACCGTCCGCCAAGGCTAGTTCATGAATTTTCCGGAGAGCAATCGCTAGGTCGATGCGTTTTGCTGAAGCCATCTCGTCCTCTTCCTCTGTAATTGGAACGCGTTGGTCGCGCGGCAAGGCATGCAAGCGTCGCGCGTTGTTTAACTTTGACTACTGACGCCAGCTTTGCTGTGACGTAAGAAGGGGTAGTACAAATGGTCGCTTGGCGACACGCCTCAATAAGAGAAACTGAGTAACCAATCCTTGATACGCCGTTGCGCGTAAGGCTATGCGTCATCAGCAACCGGGGGTTGCAGAGCGAGCGGTATCATCGGGTATCAAGGTGTTTTGATACTTATCAATACGGGTGAAACCGGTGAAGACCAATCGTAGTGGTGCCTCACCGGCAGAACCCCTCGCGACATAGGGATTGTTAGCCTTGGGTGTTTTCCAGCCGTGTCCGGCAGCACAGAGCATGTTGGAAGGCGATTCCCGCCCTTATGCCAAAACGCCACCATAGTCGAACGCAAACGGCCCATTGAAAGCCGCTCAACCGTGGTTTTTAGCAACAGTTTAGGCCTTGTTTGGACTACTTCGATGAGCCGCTTCGCAGAAGTGGAAAAAAATCAAGAGTTTGCAAAGTAAGGTGGCGTTTTCGCATAAATCCCCGACTACTAGGTCTACCATGCGGCCTCAATGGTCGTAGTCGCGTCGCTGGTGAGTCATGAAGCCGCAGTCAGCAGGGCAGGCGCTGAGTTTGCGTTTAAGGCCGAAAACAACTCTGAGCGAATCCTAAGATAGTCCCACCGCATCACCGTAGGGTCTTTACGCGTCACGGCGAAACGGACACTGATATCCTTCGAGTCCGGTTCGTCGGATACCGTCTCGCACTGCATTTCCACGTCTGACACTTCATTGATTTCACGTATCGCGGGCGCCACGACCCTCTTCAGGAAGTCTTCAGCTCGTGCGACACTGGCCCGCGATTTCCCCGGCCAGGCGCGAACAGCATCCAAAGGAATCCAGTCCGTCGAGCAGCCCTCCTGATGCTCGTGCCGAGCGAGGTTGGCATACAGCGAGCGGGCATACACCGACGACAAATCGGGCTTGAAATCAACGGGTAGCGCACCGGGGGATTCTTGTGAGCGGAGATACCTTAAAAGGTCGGTTCTCACATCGACCCACATTCGAGAACTGCCCATTCTGCTGACGGTACTCACGAGCGGTATCGAAAGCCAATATTCTGAGCTTGTCCGCCGCTTGCCGGTCTCGACGTAGCTTACTTTCTGTGCGCTCATAAGCATCTGTTCCAGGCGTCCCATCTCGTCGCTTTCGATGCCCATCAGCCATGCGAAAAGCTTTACATCGACTTCGTGACTTACGAATTCTTTTCCGGTATCCGTCGCCGTCGCTTTGGTGTTTGAGTAGGCGGTGAAGTAGATGAAGCTGAGAACTTGTGCTGAAACCCAGGTTAGGCCGCTCATCTCACGAGCCGCTCGCCCCCCGCCGCCATTCCGATGCGTGAGGTCGTCCCAAAGGCTAATATTCACTGACATTGAGGTCCCCAATCTTCTCAGTCTGCACATTGCAGGGAAGCGCCAATCTCCGTGCGCAGCCAACCGTCGTCGGGCGAACTGCGACGTTCGTCATGACCGCGCTGGAGAAGGCGAGTCACTGCCACGGACCTCGAGCAGCCATTCGGCAATGCGCTGCTGGGCGGTTGCGTCGCCAATGCCCTTCTTCGGGTCGAGCAACACCAGGTGCTCGGTCAGGTCGAAGAAGTCTGTACGGAGGTCTAATGCCCCGTAGACGGAATCGTCGATGGCCAGCCAGTTTTTCAGCCGCTTTGCGAATACGTAGGACCGTATGACATAGGTGCGGTCGATACCGTTTTTGACGTCTCCGAAACGAGCCTTGATGTCCGCGGTAGTACCGACGACCCGTTTGGCCAGTGCCGTCGGTAGATAAGAAACGACCTGCTCAAGGGAGAGTTTTCTCGCCCACTTTGTCGTGAGGACGATTTGGACCTCCGGATAGGGTGCGAGTATCTCTGCGAGCAGCGGAGCGAATTCGAACGGTGGCTGACCAGAATCAAGGGAAATATGTCCGTGCTCGTCGACGAGGCCACGCCCCCGGTGCAAGGTGCCGTCGTAGTCGACAAAGAGCGTCGGGGTGGGCTGGTCTAGCACGAGCGCCGGGTGCTTGCTTTCACTTGTCATGGTTTCCTTCGCCCGCTTGGCTCGGGAATATTTGACTCCGGGGGAGAGCCTTGCCGGTCGCCTGCGGGGCCGACAGAATCTGTCGCAGACGTCCGATAGTCCAGACTATCTCGGCGTCGGAAAACTCCCATATTCCGTTTCGGACTTTTTTGAGGAGTCCTGCCTCAACCTTTGAAACCGCCATGTGCAAGCACCAGGTGTTCTCGGTCATTTTCTTGGACGTGTACGTCGCGAGCTGTCGAGCGAGGTCCTCGCACAAGACATGTCGCTCATACACCGCGACATCCGTAGGCCCCATACTATAAGCGCCATCGGTTTTGTGCAGCAGCAGTTTGGGCTGGGCGCCTGGTACGGAACCAAGCGACAGTCCTTTCGGAAAGTCGTCTGAGATAGGTAGTGAATTCATGCGAGCAGCCGAACGTCCATGGTCGACGCAAGGTAGCAACCCGGGCCAACGCGGTCAACAATTTTCCGCTTGACAAATTGTGTATTTAACGATATACGTGCAATTTTATTGCCGTAATGTATATATATTCGAAACTTTGTACTGAGATATCTAATATTCAGAGCGTATCTTAATCTAGGTGTTTACCCTTATGATATCGTTGGACTCATGCTTTCAGTTTCCGCCTTGGGCGCGGGAATAGCAGGGCGCGCTGCGTGACGCCGGTCCGGTTCCGGCGGAAAGCATGGCCTCTGTCCTGCTGAGCGACAGAGGTGAGGGCGTCGCTGTCGCTCGCATAGCCACAGGTCCCCATCCCCCAAATCAAGGCAAGTGAACTGCGCCAACTCCTTGCGTGACCCGTCCCGCGGTGCCGGCTGACCAGGGCACGTACACGACCGCGACACGCCTATACTCTGATGGACGTACGGCGGGGTTCGGCTTATCAACGCGGGCAGTTTCGGCGGGCAACATCGTTGAGCAACAGTGGCGACAGGCGCCCGTCCTGGAAAGCAAAATCCACCAAGCGCGAGGGTCTGCAGCGCCGCCGCAGGCGGGAGAACTCTTCGCACGGGTGATGGCGAGCGAAGCGAGCTGATTTAGCTTTGGAATACCATTGCTTAGTAATTTTTTAAAGATGTATTGCCCGCTCTCATCCCCCAGAAAGTGCGCGTAAAAGCGCCGAGTATTCCATCTGCTCTGTTCCACAGGTCCCTCGCCGGTAGCCACAAGTCCCCTTTCTGCCAGCCGCAGGTCCCCAGTTGCCACAATCATGGGTCATCTCTCGCCGTATACTGTCTGCCGTCCGACGGGCGGCCATGTAATCCTGACAGGAACGACAATGACCGCAACGGCGAACAACACGCTGGCAGCATGGCACAAGCTGCAACTCCCCCACGGCCTGGGAACGAACTTCGTTACCGCGCAGACGCTCGCGCGAAGCGCCATCTTTAGCACCCAGTCGTACGGACCGAAAGCCCGGCGTCCTCAATATCTCTCGAAGACGCAACTGGCGACGACTGAAACGAGCGGAATCAAAGTTTTTCAAACCGCCGGTCAAGGGCTCGACCAAGGCGACGCTGATGTCTTTTACGAACTGCTCAGGCGCGTTGTCACCAGCGGCCAGGAAACGCATCGTGAAGCACGCATCTATTTCAACCGCAACCAAGTAATCAGGGCGCTCGGACGAACTCTCGGCGGAAAGACCAGGAAACTGCTCGACGATTCGCTTGACCGTCTCCTTCACGCGGAATTTGAGTTCTCGGTCCCCGGCCTTTTCGTCGGCAAATCCAGGCTGATTCTCAAAATGCTTGGCCCGGAATGCGGGTCGGAAACGGCGCACGACTACGACGTCCTGCTCGATGTCGAACTGGCGAGGCTCTTCGATGGCGGGCAATGGACGCTGCTGCGGCGGTCTGTGTTGCAATCCCTCAGGGGCAATCCGCTCGCAAAAGGCCTGTACGCGTATTACTCGACGCATCTGTCTCCCTATCCCATGTTGCCGGAAACCCTTCGAGACCTGATGGGGCGAAAGGGCATGCAAATGAGCAAGTTCGTTGCCGCACTCGAAGCCGCGCTTGCCGGGGTTAAGCAGGCCACCGGCTGGGCAAAATGTGAGCTGGAACTGACGGGGACAAACACAGGCAAAGTCGTCGTCTTGAGAGGCCAGCGGGCTCGGACACCGGCGTCGGAAGGAAGAATGAAAGCGACGGAGGCTGTTGTGGACGAAACCGCAGCCGACGCATACGGAGACATCTAGGCGCAACGCGCATTGCGCGGTAGCACCGGGCACGCTTCCGATGTTCCTAGCAGGTATGAGAAGCGCTCGTTGACCGGTCGGCAGAACAGCCTGAAGGCGGCCGCGGATATTTCGCGGCCTAGTTCTCAGTTCTTTCAGTACTTTCTTATATGTTAATTGCTGTCATCACATAAGAATTTTTGAACGTTATAAGCGGGTATTTGGCAATTGCGTGAATGCTTTGAAGGTTTCGAAGGTCTCGACGCTGTGGGGCTCGATGCACATCTTTTTGCACCCATGCGGGATACTGAATCGCCGGCGCCGCTGCAGGTCAGGCTTTTGATTCAACATCGCGTTTCCTTTGCGTGTGAGTTTCGCAGTCACGCACGCATACGCTATGCAGCATTCCATGTCGCAGATGCGTCATCGTGAGTATCTGACGCGCGGCGGCCTATCCGGACAATCTATGCCCAAACAACAAACATAACCCTTCTGTCGGCAGCTGCGTGCCTACGCATTGCATGTCGCTTGCCCATGCTCCGATGCCGACCAGCGCGACCAACAATAAAAGCACCCACATGACACGTTCCGCATGCAAATGCACCTTCAATCCCCTCGACTGCCACCATCGACAAATATTCTTTCTCGTCGTATTTGTGGCGAAGGTGACGGGAGACTTTATGGGAGCTCGATATCGCGAGCGTGTCTTGAAGATAGATGCAGCTGCGACGAATCTGGGCGTGTCATAGGCATGCGTTCGCCTCGTGCCCAGAGACCCGGCAACGGCGCCCTGAGCACGAACACTTATGTCGCAAGAATTCAGTTGTACATCTGCGTCGCCATGGTCATGTGACTGCACTGTAGCTAAAGTCTGAGTTGTGATATGCCGATATGTCGAGAGTCTGTCTCTCGCTTCCAACAAGAAATGAAATGCATTTTGTCTACTCGACTTTCGGGATTGGTATCAGTCATGTTGTCGACGGCCACGTTTGCGTTGCTGCGGCTGAAATCAGTAGCCGTCGAAACTCCGGCAATGATGAGGTCCGGGCTCATTGCTATAGCCCAGTTGTGGCTGCCTTTGTCGATAGTCTCCGTCTGCCTGGCCGGACTGTATCTCCCAGAGCAATCGGTCGCCCTTTGTCGCTCGCTGTCTGCTGCGTTGTCTGAAAGCGGTCAGAACAATCTTGGCAGCACGGGCTATACGGGTACGCTAGCCGAAATCTTCTGCTGGCTCGGCGGCAGTGGGCTCGTTGTAATTGTCACGTGGTTCTTTCTACCGTTGGAGACGAGCGTTGAAACGCGCTTTCGCGGTGAAGCTGCAACTGGTGCGTTTGTGCACATAGCCGTCCTATCTCTAGTTGCGCACCTGCTTATTCTCGCCCCGCTCTTCCTTCACCCTTGGTTTAACCAGTGGAGTGCATATACGTTCTTTAGCCTTCTGGCCATCTTGTACACGCTTGCGCGCTATTCGCTAGCAGGTCAGCGGTTGAAAATGGTGTTCGCTACGGTGACTTACTTGCTCATCGTAGTTAGCGTTGGATACGGTTTCCCTCAGGTCGGTGTTCTCGTTGCGGTACTCGTACCCTTTGGATACCTCGTGAGGTTGCATGACGGCTCAGCTGCCGGTTGGCGACGCCGCTGGAAGTTCCGGGAGCCGTTAGTGCTCTTGGTTGGTACGACACCGGTCCTCTTTGGCTGTATTGGGCTGGATTCACTGCTCGAACCATACCTCGTGCTTGAGCACCGAACGACCGTTCATCCCGTAATTTTGGCCGTATGGTGGTTAATTCCGGCTGTGCTCACATCTTCGATGTTACGCATAAAGCTGCCAAAGCCGCGTATGTCGGCAATGGTACTGATGCTACTCGCGGCGGCAGCGATTGTGCTACATGGCGGACTCAATTCACATGCGTCCGCTCTTACGACACTGTGTTTGAGTACCACGTTGGCTCTTGCTGTCGCGTTTATCCTGAGTCACCCGAGGTCCAGTCTGGTCAGGACCGCACTGGTTTCGATACTTGTTTTTTGTGCTTTGTGGTCAGCATTTCGGTTGAACCCGAGCATTGACCTCGAGCATGCTAACGTACAGCCTGGCCGCGCAGAATCGGGAGACGACAAGAGCTTCAGAACGTTCTATGACGCTTGGCTTGCTGCTCGTGGCGAGACGGAGAAAGATAACGGTCCAATCATCCTGGTTGCCGCAGCTGGCGGTGGTATCAGAGCGGCGGAGCACACGGCGCTCTCACTTGCTGCTGCTGACGATTACACAAACGGAGTATTTGGGTCGCGAGTTTTTGCTGTGAGCGGCGTGTCCGGCGGTTCCCTTGGAATTATGTCATGGCTAGCTGCACGCGATTCCAGCGTGTTGCCGGCAACTCAACCAATCTGCGCAAATCCTATGAATTTGGGCGGCGCATGGCGGCTTGGGCACTTCTATGCACACGACTTCATCTCCCCGGTAGCCACGCGGATGTTGTCGTCAGACTTACCTCTCGCCTTATCACCGTGGCCAACCGGGCAAACCAGCCGTGACAGGGCACTAGTCGATGCGTGGGCAACTAGTTGGGCCGCTGTTGCCAAGGAGTACGGGCGTGACGAGAACGGTTCAGTCTTAGTGCGTACGGTCAAAAGTCTGTCTGAGGACGCTGCTCACTTCCCGCTGTCGATATTCAATTCGACTGCTGCAGCAGACGGGAGGCGAGCAGTTTACAGCAGCGTAAGCATGGATTTTCCCGGCGCATGGGCATTGGACGGGGCCACGCCGGTTGATGTGGCTACGCTTGACAGTGCAAGGTTTGCGCTTGTGAGTCCGGTAGGTTCGGCATGTGCCAGGGGGGACGATTCGGAGAAAGCCAGTGCGGACCCTTTGCAAATGTGCCCGCAGGGATACCGACGCATTGCGGTTGCCGACGGCGGGTACGCTGACAATTCCGGGCTCGCCTCGGTCAACGACGTTCTCGACAAGTTGCAGGTGTTTAGGCCAAACCTTGAAAATGTCTATGTCGTCTCGATAAGTAGCAACCCGACTCAGAACGTCGCTTTCAAGGAGGGCACTCGCTTCGACAACGGCCGCTTCCTGGCGGAAATGGTTGCGCCAGCGTATGTGATGGAAAACGCGCGGGCAGGCCACACAACAGTATTTTCGAACCTTGTCGCTAAGCGCGTCGGCGAGACGCATTTCATGCGCTGGGAGATGCTGTCGGCAGAGTCGGTCGAGTATTGGCGAAAGCAATATCTCAAGGCAACAGCTTCAGGTGGTGGCTTTTTCGACAGGATGCAAAGCCGGTCGCGTGCCATTGAGGAGCTTGACCTTGCACCGCTCGGTTGGACGCTAGACCCATTTTCGGCGGGAACGGTATTTTCGCAATCCGTTGGCCATCTCCGAATATCCGATTTCCCCGTGTGCAAGCAGTACCGAATCGGACTTCAGGATATATGTAAAGACCTGGCGCCATACGCGCATTGGGGCTTCGGGGCTAGCAATCCGGCGCAGGGAGGACCTGTAGCGAGGGTGCGGGCGACGCAAGCTGCATCGGGTAGGAGGGATTCTCGACTGATTTCCCGCATGCTGGGCTAGGATAGATGGATGTGGCGGTTCTACTGGTTGCCTCAGAGGCCACGTTCGTAGTCCATTGATAAGGGGTGGCTTCATGAGACAGGGCAGCCGCGCGTAATCGTTCCAGACCAGTCTCGACTACTTATGCGCATGTTCATATACACAGAATTTACTGAATTTCTGGAACCGGAGCTAATCAGCAGCGTGCTCGTTGCTGAAAATGGCGCCGAGTTCTATTGCTAATCGAATGACTTTGACCGGGAACGCTGTAGCGACTTTGTGCGGGAAGAGGTGTCGGTGGGCTAGGCTGCCGTGTCAGGATTCCATTGGACGCCGGGCCGCGTCACCTTGAACTCGTCGAACGCCAGCATTAAGTCATAAAAATTCCACAGGGATTGGGGACGGCCAACTGAGCCTGCGCCCCCCGTTCGAATGAACTCGGCCAGTTCGCCGAAAGTAAGGAAGTACCTGAGCTCGCCTAGGTGGATGAGACCGGTACGCACCAGGTCCTGCAGGAAAAGGGACAGGCTCAGCGGCGAACCGAAGTCGAACAGGCTTCGGGTTACGCCCTTGCGCCACATCTCCGTTTCGAACGCACCGACCTGATGCCTTGCGATGACATCAAAAGAGAAATCATTCTGCGGGAAGTATCGCGAGACATCCTCACTGGCGGAATCCCACTCGAAAACATCGCGCTCGTGGCGGCCCCTCATTGCGAGCTTCCTCGCTTCCCTTGCCTCGCTGATAATCAGCTTCTCCAGACCCGCAGGTTTCCCAGGTTTCATGGTCCGGAATTCATCCGGTGCATGCTCGCTTAGCATCCAGTGCTGACTCACTGTGGCCAGCGTCAGGCTGACGATTTCTGAAGTGGGACCTGTCTGGTTCGACCAGATGAGCGCGAATCCCGTTTGAAACAGCTTCTCGCAATCGGCTACCGCCGCCTTTGCCAAGCCGACAAAGTATCTATCCAGACTGTCCAAGGATTCGGCCATCGGTACGCAAAACCGAGGATTCCTGCGAAACCGGTCGACCGCAATGGTATGCGGCACCAGGGCATACAGAGGCTCGAAATGCTGTGTAAAATCGAAGTCAAACAACTCCAGCACGATGCTCAGGCTGAAGGAAGGTTGAGCATCCCCGGGCCCCTGATTGTCGAAAGCATTCTTTGTCCCCCGGAGTGGCAAGACGTGCTTGCCGTCCAGGATGAGGGAGCGGACGCCATACCAGAGTAGGTCATCCCATTGGTCAGCGACGATGATGTACACGAAGTCGTTGACATAGGGCATCTGCATTTTCATGGCCGCGCTGTACGCGAGCAATTCCTGCACGCCTTGCCGTTCAGGCCCAGGCTGGGTCTTGAGTTCGACCAGTATGTAGTGCGCGCTTTCCGTGAAGAGGACCAAGTCAGGCCGCATTTGATTGCTATCTGCGGGTGCCACACTCCTGTTGGCGCTGAGCAGTTTAGCGGTGTACAGAAAGTCGCAAATGCGTAGCGCGCGCTTGAGCCCGGCGAGGTTAGCCTTGTCGGTATGTCGCCCTTCCTTTTCCAACGCGTCGGTCTTTTGCTGCAACACCTCAAGATTCTCGATGCAATCGCGTAGCTCGCAATCCTCCGCCTTGCCCTCAAACCACTTCTGGAGCGCTTTTTCAGGAACTGTTTGTTCTTCCATACTTACCCCGGACGGGCTGGCAGCCCGCTGTCTCCTTAATAAAGGGTTCGCCTGAGTAAGATTATCCCCGAACTGCCGCCGGACGGGTCATGTCACCAGATAGCGAAACGTGCACTTGTGACGGACGTTCGCGGTTAGGCTTGCCGGGCAAGACTGTACGCGTCCCGCTCGGAAATACCGGTGACCCATCAGAGGCAAGCGAAGTAGGGCGGCAGCAGCGATGTTCGCTGTCTCTCTTGTCACGAAGGGGGCTTCGGCTCCTCCGACTTTGCGAGAAGTCTTCCTATTGGCAATCGTCATGGCCGGTTCTTTACGCTTTCGCCTTGTGAGCGGGCTGCGGGCCACGAACGTCCTACGCATTGACAATTCACGCGTGCCGCCTGCTGACAGCCCTAACAGCAGGCCGGCGACGACACCTCTCTCCGTCTCCGATGAATCATACGGATTTAGCGATTTAGCTAGTCAGGTGACGCAACATACTCTGCGTCGACCGCACAGTAGTCAGCAGTCGTAGCGCCATCAAATTTCAGCGGTTTCCGAGGTGGTATCGGCGTAATTCGTTACTGGAGCGATGACGATTGATGTTCGTCAGCGAATGAATCTTCCTCCTATCCTCCTCCCGTAACACGGGGCGACCATCGTCTAATAGAGCCTCTATCAAAACACAAGGGTTCGACGATGAAACAGGACAAGGCGGATGGAAAGAAGTGGTCTACGAGTACGCCGGCACGACAGGCGGGTGGGCCAGTAGTGAAGACCGGGCCTACCGCGGGAAGTGTTCGTTCGCGCAATGAAGACGGCCGTTGGCGTGAAAAGCGTTCAGACGCAGGAAAACCACGAAAATAGGAGAGGTGGTGAACGGCGTTCGTGAGTCGGACGCCGCCGACACTTACGGGCCTAAAGGATGTCTCCGGCGAGCCGTTATTCGGTACGAGAGGACGGGGTGCGTTGCGATACAGGCAAACGCCGAAGGTGCAACTTCTAATAAATGAGAGAACTATAGAATTATGCAACAAGAACTTAAGGATATTGTGCGCTCGGCGTATCTCGCTGCATGCGACAGCGAAGATGCCCCGGTCGACCTCGCTGAACTGGGAATCGCCATCCGTAGCATCGCGCCGAGTTTCAGCCCGCGGCAGTATGGTTTCGACAAGCTTCGTCCGCTGCTCGAATCGCTCTCTGATGTACTAGACGTCGTTAAAGACGACTCAATCCATCCGCCGCGGTTTTTTGCACGTCCGGCCGACGCCAAAGCAGCAGCCGGGTCGCCCGTACAGCCGCCTGAGCAACAGTCCTCACGCACCGTGCGCGCCAAACTCGATGAAAATCTTTATGACTTCGCGTTCTTGCCAAAGCAACGTTTTGCTGAGCTGGCCGCGTTAGCGATTCCTGAACGATGGTCCTTCGGCGTTCAAGCGTCCGAAGCGGACGAATTCTCATTGTTGCGGAACTTCGTCAAATATACGTTTGCGCGGTTAGTCTTCGAGAAGAAGGTGAGTTATAGCGCAGACGGGCAATGGGCCGCGTTTAACACTGGCCTCGTCGATAATAGATATGAGCAGATTTTTGCGCTTTTTTCTCGAAATCACGTGCCGGGCCGCCAAGACTGGCACTTGGACCGGTTTTGTATCGCCGGGGAAGATTTTTTTGGCAAGCAGTTGGTGAAAAGCTTTTGCCCGCTTCCCGAACCGGCCTATTACTTCTCGGATGTGCGGGATGTCATCTACGATATCAACGCTGGCGCCCCAATAGTCGATTGGCATCACGTCATCGTTGAGAACGTCGACCGAATTCCGCTGCAGGTGGTTCGGCGTACACCCGTCAGCGGTTTTGAGTTTCAAGACTGCTCGGATATGTCTGATGACGCTCTGGAAGCCTATAAATCTGCGTTTGCAGACGCAATAAGCGCGGACCGTGCAGGCTATAAGAGCATCAAGGACCGATTCGTCGCGGCACTTGAGCTCGCGTTGAAGAGGGTTCGATGGAATTTCCGGACCGCGGTGCCAATTTATTTTCCGCGGGAGCGTAAGGTCAGTTTGCTCCTACCCCTTTCTCTGATTTCGGAAAGCAAGACAGACTTGGCCTTGGTTGTGCAACGAACTGAGTCTGGAAACTATCTCGGGCAGACTATCTATCCGCTGGAATGGGCATATGCGAATGCTCGGCTTGTTTCTCGCCCTGAAAGCGATTGGCTTGCGGCTACGCAGATTGAAGTCGCCGAAACCGCAGCGGCATCTGTCGAGCAAGCTGCATAGCGGGCAGGCGTCCTAGGCGGCGCATACTGGGAACGTGGCGGGCCGGCCGCAATTGATAGCGGTCGACCGAAAAAAGGAGTTTGCAGTGAAAGAGTTAATTCCAGGCGTAAATGCGATGTCCCGATGTCTTCCTCTGGTGTCCGAGGAGGGCGATTTCCATGTTCAGACGGACAAATCGCAGATACTGGCTGCGCTTACGGAGGCAATATCCCCGGTCGCTTCCGAGGTGGTGTTGTCAATGGTAGAGCGACTCTTTCTCGCAAGTCGTCTGCTCGACGAAGAGGCGCTTCGCGGGGGATTCTGGCGATGGGCTTCATTTCCCGCCTCTTTGATGGGGCGCTCGATGCTCGACGTATTGAGCGACGCGAATGGATTTCTTTTTCCTCGCGGATATTGGAACTCTCCTGAATACAGCGAAGAACAACGCGCAATTTTGCACAGTATCGAGACGGCGCGGGTCCTGAATCGCGCCGACAAATGCCCGCGTGCAATCCGACACGTATTCGTGGCGTGGGCTGTCGTCAAGGTCGGTGACCGATTCCTGCTACGGACGCGGGAGGACAAACAGCGGCCCGGTACCAAGCAGTTCGTCTTTCCTGGCGGACGTTTTCGGATTGAGGATGCTCACAATAACGAGGGGCCTAGAGTTCTGCTTCGCTCCATCGAAGAAGGCGACTGGTCTGAAATTCAGCGACACCTTGAAGCAACTCTTCGGCGGGAATTGAAGGAGGAACTCGGCCTAGACGAAGGTCAGTATGTTGCTTCCCGCTGGGTCGATACTTCACCTTATCGTCAGGTGGAGGGTGCAGGGAACCGGCATGCGTACTCCGAGTATAAGTTCCAGCTTTTCCATGTCCAGCTGGGGCGGGAGGCTATGTTGCAAATGTACTCGGAGATTGCACGTTGCCCGGACCAATTCGTCTGGTTATCGGCGCAAGAGGTTTGTGCGCAACGCTCGGTTGACGGCAGGTATAGTGCGTACCTTGATGCTCTAGTCAACCACTTTGGGGGAGATTTCGATGCAGCACTTGCCGACTGTCCTGCAAGCTTCCAGGACCAAACCGACCTCAGTGATAAATTCGAGCCCGTTGATATTCCGGTGAGCCACGGCGATTCATTCTCTGTTGGGCTGACTGGCGCGGAGCGGAGCGTTGACATACCGCTCGATACTCAAGAACATGCGATGCTGCTGGGACTTGCTTGTCATGCAAAAGGATATGCGTTTGCGCATGATGCGGTTATGAGGTTTCCTGCTGGGTGGGTGAAGCTGAATGACGAGCAAATTTCTGTCTGTCACCGGCTAAGCGAAAAATTGAGCGCTCGGAGATTCACTTGGATTGAGGTTTCGGATACAGGGTTTGCGCGCTGGCGATGGTCGTCGAACGAGACCTACCTGGATACGTCTGCATTCGAGTATCACATTAAATCTCTGCACGTAAACAGTCGTAGATGGGCTGAACTAGGTATCACCCGCTGTGAGCTGAATACAGCGCTCGGAATTTTCATCGAAGATACCACGACCATTTCAGTTTCGAAGAAACTGGCACTAAGCATCGATGCAATCGAGGACGAGCGCGTGCCGGAAGCCGACGATGACATCGCAATTGGTGATTTCAAGAAATCTGTCCGGGAGGCGCTTGATAGACCGCTTCAGGTGTTTGGGCTGAGAAAGTTCGTTCGTGCAGTGCCACAAGGTAAGCAGAAAAAATTGCTCGCGACGTCTAGCGGCGCAAATTCAAGGCGAATGACGATGGGGGAATATGCAATCACCATTCGACGCAGAAGTTCGGTGAGCATCTGAAGAATGTTGTCGCGGTCACGGGTCGAGGCGCGTCCGCCTGCGCCTGCTCACCTGATAGACCCTGGGTATCGGTCACCTAAGTGCCTCGGAATGCAATGCCTGATTAGCGCCGGTTGCACAAAGTTTGCTGTTTGTCGTCGGTGGACTTTGTCGTGCTATGCATCGTCGACCAGGGTGTATCGGGTACCACCGTATTAACTACCAGCTGGCCGTGCGCCTTCTGTGGGCGTGTGTTGGTCACCAAAAAGGTTTGAAAATGCTTAGAACCACCACGGGGATTGTTATAGGAGCGGCGCTTCTAGCGGGATGCGCGGCCGGTGTTGAACGGATGCAGACACCCGATGGACGTGAGGGTTACAGTATCGAATGCGGTGGTTCCGCATATTCATGGGCGAAGTGCTATAAAGCGGCCACCAAGGCCTGCCCGGCAGGCTACGACGTGCTGACACGCGACAGCTCGACTACACCGACGAACTACGGGCCCCTTGTCGACCGCAACATGGTAATCGCCTGCAAGAGAACGTAAAACGCGCTGAAACCCGGCGCAAAATTAGCGCGCGGGCGTGAGTAACGTAAGAGAGACCTGCCATGCAGAAGTCGTTGTTGTCGCTCATCAACGAGGCAAAGCCTCGTCGCGTGCTTTTCACCACCTACACCTTCAGCATCAGCTGGTTTGAGGCGTTCATCCTGCCCGCGCTGCGCAATTGCGGGTGCGAGCAGATTGACGTGCTTGTCGACGCGAGTGAAGCATGCAACTCGACGAAGGAAGCGACGTGCCTGCATGCAGGCAGCGGCTACAGGGTCATTTCCGTGAGTATGGAAGGCTCCGCAGTCTTTCATCCCAAGCTTGTCTACCTTGAAGGTTTCGAGCACGACAATCTGGTGGTGTCGAGCGCGAACCTCACGCTCGCCGGTCACGGCAAGAATCTAGAAGTGGTCGATGCGGTGTCGTCGTATCGCGAACCGGCTGTCTTCGGCGAGTTTGCAGAATTCATTGATGCGCTCGTCGGCAAGTACGAATTCGCGCCGGAGAATAAGGCGATTCTGCGCACCTACGAGCGGCGCGCGCGGACGCTGCGTGCTGCAGCTGGCGATATCGACGAGTACGCGCGCACGACCTGGCTCATCCACACCCTGAATCGGTCGGCCGCTGAGCAGTTTGCGGTACTCGCCGACCGGCTCACGCGGCCCGAAACGCTAACGGTGCTGTCTCCCTATCACTCGCCCTCCGGCGAGCCGGTGCAGAACCTCGCTGCAGCCGTTCATGCATTCAACATGCAGGTGGGCATCAGCAGAGTCACTGCTGTTGCGCCGTTCGAAGAGTCGCAGACTTGCTTCGTCGAGCCGGTCGAATATGTCGTCGTAGAGACCGAAGACGCCTTCCGGTTCCCGCACGCAAAGTGCTTTGAGCTGCAGGCCGAAGATGGCGTGCTGGTCATGACGGGTTCGGTCAATGCAACTTCGCAGAGCCTTGAGAGTACGACCAACGTTGAAGTAGCGCTGGTGCGGCGCCTGTCGGAGTCGCCTTTTACCTGGACAACCATCGAACCGAAGGACTATGTGGCGTGCGATTTCCGCTCGATGTCGCTCACAGTGCGGCAGCCCGCTGTCCAGGCGACGTGGCGTGCGTCGCAGCGTATTGTGGGGACGGTGACGCCGACGCCGGGCGCGATGCAGGTCAAGCTGGCCATTTGGGAGGGCGATAAGTGCCTCACGACGATGCCCAATGTTGAGTTGACGGAAGATGGTGCGTTCGACGTGCTGGTGACAGACGATTTCGAGTACACGCGCGCCTTGAGGGTGGTGCTGTCGGGCGAGGATACGACGGCAACCGGATGGCTTAACGTCGAACTGCAACTCACGGCCACGGATGCGGAGCGCAAGCTCCTTCGTGCAGCCAACCGCATGCGCGCGGGTGAATTCAATATTGCCGACATGGGCGCGATATTCTCGTGGATGCAAACGCTGGGCACGAAGCAGCGGGAGCGCTCCTCGCCGGAAGGGCAGTCTAGCGGCAGTGAGCAGCGCGATGAAACGGGCGTCCCGCGCCAGTCGATGAGCTACGAAGAATGGCGTCGTGGTTTCGAAGACCTGACGCCGCTGGGCGCCTCGGCGTCTGTCACGCGGGTGTCGCTCGAGGCGGCACTTCTCTGGATTAATTCGGACCTAACGGGCGAGCTTCCGACTGCCAATGCGCCTTCTCGCGTGACGGGCACGGACAGCAAGCCGAAAGAAGCGGCCGCTGCCGGCACGCCGCGACTGAAGCTCCTCATGAGCGACCGTGCCGAGTATGACGACGACTACGACGTTGAAGACGATGCCGATTCGGACCGCGCGCGGGTAGAGGAGGCGGGCAACGCGCTGTTCCAGAAGTTCGTGGCGAGCCTGCCGCGTGCGCTGGAGCTGGACGCGCATTCGGCCATCGTCCCGATGATTGTCGAGCTTGCGGTCTGCGCCGTGCTCAAGCGGGCACTGGTGCACAAGGAGCCGCGCAAGGCCGACTCGAATGTGCCGTCGGAGCTGCTCGTCATCGACGGCTGGCTTGAGCGCTACTCGAAGTTCGACTACAGTGCCCAGAACCGCGAAAAGCTGCTGCCGTTTTTCTGCGCAATGGCCTGCTGCGCCGCGCACTACCATCAGGATTCGTCGCGCCCGGCGGTCAAGGAAGCTTTGCAGCGTATGGCACGTCGTGCGGTGCCAGCCGATGAAATCTATGAACTGGCGCGCATGGCGCTGCACTCGCGCTGGTTTGAACGAGTACCTACGGCAGACCACGATGAGGTCGCAACAAGCGGCAAGGACATCGCGGAGTGCGTAACGCTCACGCAACAGCTTGAGAACCTCATCGACATTGCGGTCAACAATCCTGCAGAGAAGACGGTAATTCCCAGAGAGTTTGAGGCCGTGATGAAAGCGGTCAAGCAACATCGGACGTCCAGAGACAAGGTGTTCGGCAACCTGCATGCGACGTCGACGGGGTGCCCGTGCTGCCACGTCACCATCAAGCCTCGAGAGCTGAACGAAATTCTTTCGCGGCGCGCGGCGCTTTGTACCAACTGCCAGCGCGCGCTGTTCGCGGGGCTGGACAAGGCCGAACTGGCAAAGAAAGGCCTTGCAGGCCGATACAAGGGATAAGCCGATGCTTACTACGCCGCATTACACACCCCTGGTCGACGACACGGACGCTGCCGACCCGCTCGGCACCGGCGCGCTAGTCGATGCTTTCTATCGCTCGGTGTTTCCGGGAATCAACAACGTGGTCGAGTTCGTTCGCATCTACGCAGCCATCTGCTGGATGATTCGCCGCATTGACGATACAGCGCACTCGACGAAGAACCCGGATATCCTCGCCCTGTCAAAGGCTGGTCTGGAGAAAATCCAGCTGCTGCTGACCTGGTACAACGGGAACAATGGCGTGAAGGGGCTCGCTGGAAGGAATCGGCGCTATCCGCCAGACAACAGTCGCGTGACCCTGAGTTTCGAGAAGATTCCGAGCGAGCGTGTTGCGCGCCTGCTCGAGGCGGAACCGACGGCAGATATCGCAGACCCGGGCATTCACTATCTGACGCCCGTACAGTACCGGCCCAGTCTCGAAGGTGGGCTGGCGTTCATCCGTGAGAGCCGCGAGGCGCGCGGCACGTACATCCTGACGGCGGCCGGAAAGAAGCTCGCGGACGCCTACGAACAGGCGATTTCCGGGTCGAAATGGTGCGACTGGCTTGCGGACCTCAACAAGGTGACCACGTGCCGTGAAGAGGTCGCAGAGATGGGCGACGTCCTGGACGTGCGCACGCCGTCGCAGCAGGAACGTGAGGTGTTCGCGCGCGCCTACTATCCAGAAGTCAGCGAGGACGTCACGGGCGCGAAGGTCCCCTACCGGTGCAACGGCATCACGCTAGTGCTGCGCGCACTGGAAGCGGAACAGGATAGCCCGCGCGAGCCTGAGCAACATGGCATCGAGGTCGACGCGATTCGGTACACGATGGCGCGCGGCACAACACTTCAGGGTGTGGCGGTAAATCTTGACGGCCTCGAGGAGGTTCACGGCTGGTGGATGAACCTGCAGTTGAAGGAGCTTTCCCGGCTCGCGCTCGACAGCCTGTCGCGTAACGTCGCGAGCTGGATTCACGATGCGGTGACCGACGAGCGCCCGCGCCGGGACATCGTCGCGTGTGCCGACGGCCTTGGCGAGCGAATGGAGCGCGCGTTGCCTGAAGCGCATCGGAAACGCGTGGGCAGCTATGTCGAGCATCTTGAAGACCAACGCGGCACAGCAAAGACGTTCTACGAGGCGGGGCTCAAGGTGCCTGCTTTGCGCGTCGAGGAGATGCTCGGCCAGTTACTGAAGGTCTGCAACTTCAGTCAGCGTACGCCGCAAGAATCGGATGCGCTCGTCGAGGCGTACAAGGCGCTTGTGTACTGCGCGGTCGAGGCCCGTCAGCACCTGTCCAATCCCTATGTGCAGCAGACTGTGCCGCCTGTGGACCGCCTGTCGTTGCAGACGCTGCGCGGCCTGCTTGAGCGCTTCGAGGACGAGCGGCCGGCGGCGTTTCTGGCACACATCGTCCAGTTCTACGTGGTGCTGTTGCATTTCACGGTCGCTCGCGACCGGACCATTCAGGCACGAGACGGACGTAACCGGTTCATTTTTACCGTCGGCGAGAACGGACTGCAGCGCGTCACCGCGAAAGGTCCTATCCCGAATGTGGACCTCGGGCTTGCGCGGTTCAGGCTGCGTCAGGCGCTCCTGCTGCTCGCGCAATGCCAGTTCGTAGAGACGGCCGACGAGGGCAAAACCTTCGCGCTGACTAGGGCGGGACGGCTGCGACTTGTGCGCGGCACCCCTGATTTCGGGTTTTCTGCGGCGGCGTAGGGACACCACTAGCCGCTTCTTACGCAAGTATCCATTTCCGACAATCGAGCTGCCCGCATCAAGCGCTTGGGCAGGTCTCGACAGGACCGCGCCCGGGGCATCCGCGTACCGCTGACGTCCCTCAAAATTCGCCTTGCGGCGCGTAGTTTTCTTTGCGGACAATGGCGGCGCGCCTCCACGGCGCACTCATAACTCTAAAAAATTCAATTGCGTGCCTGGACTGCAATACCGCCGGGCCTTACAAGCGAAAGCAGCGTGTCAGATGTTCTGACGGCGTATGCATCTTTCCAGACCTGTCACTGAAGACAGGCATATCTGGGCGTTGCCGCCCAAACTAAAACTGATTGCTGTAACGCTCCGGTGCCAAGCGCGCGCTGGTGCAATCAGCCTTTGCATGCGCTGCCGGAGCGTCATGAGGTTTTGCAATGCAAACTGAGAAGCTGCGGCACGACTGCAATTACCGGCCCATCGCCTGCCCGACCTGCGAAGGCGACAACCCGACGCTATTCCAGGCGTTCGCGAGCAACCAGATGCTCGATGACTTTGGGGGCGACTGCATCGACGAACTGACCGACAACGACTTGCGCAACAACCAGGCGCCAGGCTATTCCTGGGTCGAAGGGCATTGCCTGGATTGCAATGGCGCGGATGACGGCAACTGCGGCGATGGCGAGGACTTCCACGACTGAGACAGCCGCATGCTGCGCTTCGTGCGACAGCGTGCGGCTTCTCTCTGTTTGCGCCACCCCGGTCAGGCCGCTTTGGCATCCGCTGGGTAGGTGTCGCGGAAAAATTTGAGAAGGTTCTTCTGGTCGTGCTTGCTCAGGGCTTTGACGAAGTAAAAGGCCATCGCTTCGATGGCGCGCGTGCGCGTGACCCCATAACCGAACGTGGCACGTGCCCAATCCATTGCACGCGCGGCGTGCTCATCATCGACGGAGTGAACGCCTCCTTGCCATTCGATATAGCAGTCAAGCGCGACAGATGGGTCCCACGGTTTGCCCGATACGTGCTGACACCGGTCGTCAGTGATGGGAAAACGTTCGGGGTCGTAGAAGTGCAGGAACTTCGAGCCCGCCATCATGGAGTCATTGACCAGGTTTCTCGCGAGACGACTCAACAGCCGCTCGTCGGTGCCGTCGTTAAGCGCAACAGCAAGCGCCTGTGCAACAGTTACGTCCACGACATATCTATTACGACGGCGTGCTATCCAGGTGTAGACGATGGCCACGCATTCGATGACTTTCTCTGCCGTCCAGGCCTTGGCGCGCGTGACCGCGGCGAAGGTTTCGAGATGGCCACGGTACGTCGCGATGTAGGCGTCCTTGCGCAGCACACCGGGTTTGGTGTTGTCGACGATGTAGTGAAGCCGCTTGGCGATTGCCGGGGCATTTGCACGCATGGGCATGGTGGTCACCTCAGTGGTTGGGAGGGGCTCGACTGTGCTCCGCGGCCGCTGATATAGCAACCTGTTGTTGTTTGCACACCATGTTCGAGTAGCCCGCCGGATTGACGGGCACAACACTTTTCTTCATAGACGCAAGACCTTAGACCGTCGGCGTAAAGCCGCGCCTAGTTCGAGCTCCGTTGCCTCCACTCCGTGGCTTGTATTCGCAACGAGGGTACGACGAGCACGCCTCGAACACCCCATATGGGCCAGTTCTCTGCACGATAACGCCGATTTCGCATGCGGGGCAACGTTCCTCCTCAATCACTTCGCCGCTGGTTGCCTCGACCTTCAAAGCCCTATCTTTGACGAGCTCATTCAGGAACGAAGAGGTTTCCCCCTTCACTGTGAACAATGCAACAGAACGCCGCGCGCGAGTCAGTGCGACGTAGAACAGCCGCCGCTCCTCACACAGAGGATAAGTGTCGCCCGTTGGCATCGCCATTGCCAGAACCGGGTCGTCCACCCTCGTGCTGGGAAAGGCGCGGCTCAGCATTGCCGGCAAGATGACGTAGTCGGCTTCGGCGCCTTTCGAGCGGTGCATGCTCAAGAAGGAAAGCGAGATGAGACGACCATACCGCGCTCGCCAATTGCTCGGGACATGTGAGATGTCTCGGTTGTAGCGGCCGAGAACGAAAACAGTCACTTTCCCTTCTCGAGCGTGCGGCACTCTGCCTTCCATCAGGTCCCGGTACAGCTGCGCAAGGTACGTATCAATCGCGACAGACAGTTCCTCTTTGTTGTCTACCTGAAATGCCTTTAGGACCGGACCCATCGCCGGGGCCACTGAATGGACTTTCTTCGTCAGCTGGTTTGGGTTCTTGCTGATGAATCGACTGGACACATCACATAGCTCCTGGGGGCAACGGAACGTCTGCTCCAGCTTGAGCACTTCAGAGTTGCCGAACCAATCTGCGAAGTCGGTCATGACTGAGATGTCAGAGCCAGCAAAGCGGTTAATCGATTGCCAGTCGTCGCCGACGGCAAAGAAGAAGCGCCCGCGGCGATTGACCAAAGCCCGGCAAAGACGCGCACGTGCACGCGAGGCATCCTGGAATTCGTCGGCCATCACGAGTTCGAATGGTGACTCGTAACGGCCAGCCTCCAGATGCGCTGCCGCATGGTTTAGCATATCCTCGAAGTCGATGCCTCCTTCTGCGTCCAATGCATCATCCCACCCGCGAAGGACTGGGCCAACGATTTCGAGAAACATCATGTGTCGCTGAATTAACACGTCGCTGCTATCCACGTTCAGGCGTTGCGACAGGGCATCGACGGTCAAGCAGTTGCTCTTGGCGTGCGTGATGAAAATGCGGACCAAAGCAACAAGCTTCTCGTTGTCCATCGGCGGAAAGCCGCGCTCCGGTATGAGCCTATCCGGGTTAGGGTCCAGCGCAACGCCGCGTGCGGTCAACTGTTTGCCCAAGACGTCGTCCAGCGAGCGTGTTCGCAGTTGGTGCGAAGTCGTTTCAATCAGTTTCGTGCCGCGCCGCTTGTGTTCGGCACGCTTCCACGCTACGCCATCAAGATACCCGGTGAACTCCGCTGGGGGCTCGCCGGCGGCGTTGAGCGCGAAGTGCTCGTGGTACACGCCGATGTCCGGGTAGTAGAAGTCAGGGAAATATTGACGATGGTCGGCCGTGGCGGTGTCGAATTCATATTCCCGCTCATACTCGTAGTTGACGCCGTTGTAGAACAGCCAGTCGCAAATTAGCCGTTCTTCGTGACTTCGCACGCGTTCGCCGCGAATCGCCTGCACGTAACCGTTGCCGTCTCGGTCCCAGCCGTCGAAGTCCGATGTGCTACCAAACTCAGGGAGGTCGCGGCCAAAGACAACGCGGAAGAGGTCCCATTTGGTACGGAATTCTGTGGAGCGGTCCTTCAGGTTGTCGACAATTGCTTCGAGTTTGCGCAGTCCGGCGGCTGCGTCAACCGCCCAGTCCGGCACGCTAGGCTTTCTTCCCGTGGCGTTGCCGATGATGCTCAAACCTAGACTATGGAACGTCCGGGCTTCTACCGCAACATCTTCCATACCCAGCCGGATGAACAAGTTGCCAGTGCGCTCCTGAAGCTCGTCGGCAGCTTTCTTGTTAAAGGCCAGCAGGAGAATCTGGTCGGGGCGAAAAATGCCGCGATGGACGGCGTACGCCGCCTTTGCAACCATGGTAGATGTCTTCCCCGACCCCGCTGAGGCAACAACGAGCACACGGTCGTCGAAACAGGTGACCGCGCGGGCCTGCTCTTCGGTCAGCGGTTTGCTCTCGACCTGGTCAAACAGGTCCTTGCAGGCGACCAGTTCTCGCCGCGTGTATTCTTCATTTTTCTGCGCCCAATAGGCTGGCCAGTCACGTCGCCAGATTCTGAGCACCGATTCGACGTAGTCCGCTTCGCCGGGAAGTCTGGCGCGAACCGAAGGGTCTCGAAAAAGCCTCCAGAGGTCCTCATCGGAGCGCTCAAGGTGCGGTCGCCGAGACTCGAATGCTGCCTGCCAGCTCTGGGGTATCCAGCGTCTGTCTTGCTCACATTGGGAAAGGTGAACGCCGCCCTCCTTCAGCCAGGTCAGTATCTGGCCGTACGCGCGGTCGAACAAATATGGCCGCTCGCACGTAGCAATAGTCTTCTCGAGTTTCCGCGCCTGTCCATTCGGCAGTCCATCGATGCGGATTGCGTCTGCTTGGCCGGCACGGAAAGTGATGTCTGCCCAAAGCACTCCCTGCTTGATAAGCGGTTGGCTCTTGCCATCCAGTGTAAGCCTGATTTTTACTTTGCCGTCGACGAAGAGGACCAGAGCGCCGTCTACCAGGCGCAGGACCCAGTTTTTCGATTTCGTGAATATCCGGCCATAGGGGGAGGGTATCCACTGGTTTTCGCTATCCGCATTAGTCATTGGGAGTAGTCGGCACGAAGCCAAGAGCAGGCAGGCGACGGCAACAGTTCGAGATAGCAGTAAGGTAGCCGACTTGCCGGGCAAACGAAAGCCGCTAAACCGGTGGCGCCCAAGTACAGCTCACGCGTGATTCTGATAGCAGAATTGACCTCCCGCGCGTCCACGCCTCCGCCTTCACTGGCTGTCGAGTCCTTACGACTAATCTCGTGTCGCGGATGGGCGTCGATAGCCGCTCAGATGCAAACACACTCTGGAGCACTGCTGGAGCGATGGTTCAGCGGGTGCTCTTCCCAGAGGGGCATTGAAGCGCAGAATCGGTAAGGCAACTGGAAAGGATGACTCGATGTCGGCTACTGGCTGACAATTCCTAGTTCAGCGGCCGTCCAGTCCAAACGCGTATGGCCGGGTATTGGCGATTTGCAACGAGTCAAACTTTTCTCCGCTTAAGGTCCCGATAAGAGGCTGACGTAGAGCGAATCGACATTCTCATAGGTCGTTGGGGACAACCATGCACGACCGCCAGTGTCGTTTGCTACCTTGTAACTCCACGTCGCTACACGTTGGACAATTTCTATGTCACCTGAAACGCCAGCAAGCAGTCCGATTTCGGCGATTTGATGCTCTTTGAGCACGAGACGTTCGAGCCAGCGTTCCAAGTGTGGTCTCGCCGCGAGCGTGTCAGACTTGCTGCGATTACAGGCCGGATGAGCCAGGACGAAATTGTGTGCCAAGTCCCTTGAGTAAAGCGAGAATGGGACGAAGTGGTCGACGTCTGCGTCGCTGAGCCGTTCTCCGCAGTAGAAGCAACGCGAACCGTCCAGCTTGCGTAACTGAGTGCTGATAATGTCGAGCGACTGTCGCGAAGACGAGAAAAGAAAATCCGCGAGGTCGTCAGCGTTCCCGAGAATCGGGTGATTACGGCGATTTGCCTTTATGTGCGCGACCCATCGGGTCCGTGCCATCTGCTCCACGAGGGTGTAGAAGCGGCGCAGGCAATAGCTGACGCCCGGCTTCAGCGTCACGGAGCCTCTTGAGCGTCGCTCATACAGGAATGGGTCTGTGACTCCGGCAAAGTTTTGGAGGTACTTCAACGGCTGCGCGGACACTACGGATGCCACCTTCGACAACAGTGGTTCATAGCTCGGTAAGCAGGAGGCTTGTAGCGCTGATGATGCTGAGGTACCAGCTCTGAATTCTGAGATTGCATTCAGAATTGCGGCTTGGTCCCCAAGATTCTGAACCAAAACGCCGGGCTGGCTGCCCACATGCCCGGTTCCGTACGGGGTCGCATGTTGCCAGTAGAGATAGACGAATCGCTCTGCAATTTGACGGGTGGTCAACGTGAGTTCGGCCCCGTCGTCGGCGCCGTACTCGACAGCCAATTCTGCGAACGAAATCAGAAGCGCGAATTTATACGTCGCAGCGAAGTCGCCCTCGGCGAACAGTCGTTGAAGCTTCGCGAGAAAAACCAGCTGCGCTTCCGGCGACGGTGGAGGCGGGCTGAAACTCAATCTCGTTGGCTCCAGTAGTCGGCCTTTGCAGGTATTACCCACCGAATGCCGCCGCGCGGGTCTGCTACATCGCCTGTGAAACGAGGTATTAGATGAATGTGCAGATGAGGCACGGTTTGTCCGGCAGCTGGACCATCGTTGATGCCAATGTTGAATCCGTCCGGCTGGAGGGTCGCGAGTGCATGCGCCTTGGCGTGGTCCAGAAGCGTAAGAAGGTCATCACGCTCTTCAGCGCTCACGTCGAAGAACGAACGAACATGGCGCTTGGGGATGACAAGACTGTGTCCAGGTGAAACGGGAAACCCATCCAGAATCCACATGGCATGTCGGTTTTGACCCACGATGCGGCAAGTCGGAATCTCGCAAAACGGACAGGTCTGTGACGACATCGAGGACTTCTTCGAAGACTTGAGGGAGCAGCCCATTTTACCTATCTTTACTGTCGCCGATAACGTCTCAAATCATCTCAGTAAGGTGCACCGTTGTCGATTACCTTGGGCGCACGCGACGACATCGAGCGCTTGCGCAGCATTGTGATGATGCGACGGGTGAGGCCCGGAGGTAGCGAACAGACGCCCGGCCCACAATGGATTGCCGAGGTGGTGGCGTTCGTTTCAATTCGTCTCCGGGGGGAAAGCGCGTTTGGGGCAGCCCCTTTTTCAACAAGCAGCAGAAGTTTCACCGAAATTGAGAAGTTTCAAAAACGATGAAACCGCGTGATACCGGAAGCACGGGGTAACGACAATCATACCGGCTGTGCGGATACGAACAGTTCCTGCGTTGCCCTTGCGCCGAGAACTGCGAGCCGGCACCCAGCCCAATTCGGCCGCCACGGTAGACAGCGCGATAAAGCCGTGTCCGCAGTGGTCCCTGTAGCCCTCGTTGTGAAGGAAGATGACGCCGAAGTCGGCGGTGGACTAATCGGTTCAGTCAGGTAGCCACCGTACGTGTCAGCGTGGCTCAAACACCAACGCCTTTCGAATCTCGTCGGCGTTCTCTTTCAGCCATGCACGACGTTTACCGATGGGCTCACCCGGCAGGCGAGGAAGCCGCTCGTGAAGATGCGGAACGCCTCGCCGCCGGTTTGAACTTCAACTGCCGAAATAGTCCGGCGTGATGTTCATGTGTGCCGGTCGTTATCTCAAGTCCCAACTCGGCGACTTCACATACGTTTAAGATTCAGCAGCGGGACGCCCGCGCTCCGCCGCCGTCTTGAGTGCGCCTACATTCGAGTACCTGACGAGCGTCGCCAACTAGTAACGGGGCGCAGGCGAGAGGTGCGGTGAGGTATCATCACCCTCTTCACTCACCACAGGACGCGAAATCTGATGTCGGCAGATTCCAGCTGGTTGGGTCAAATTGAACGCGAGTGGGCACAACTTCGCCAGTGCGACCCGTCACTCGACGTGGAAAGGTTCTTCCGGCACGTTGTATCAGCAAACAAGGTCGGATTTCTTTCACCTGAATCTATCGCGGCCATTGCGAATGGCCTGCTCACAAGCCCGTTGTCGGGCGCGCCTTATCTCGGCCGGCGACTGCTTGAACGGGTTGGCCCTGGCCGGCATCCCTCCCTCCGGGTCGCGCTTGCACTGTCTCTTGTCACGGAGACAGGTGGGCCTGCGGATTATGAGGGCGGACACGTCATTCTGGGCGACGTGCTGAAGGACGATACCGCGAGCGAGCCGCTGCGCGGCATGGCGGCAGCGGCTATTGCGGACAGTGCGCGGCTTGGTCGTGGCATGGACGCCGACCTTGAGATGGCCAAGGAGATGTATGCCACGGCCTTGGAGCTTGGACACCGGTCAGCCGCGTACAACCTTGGTTTGTACTGGGAGGGGCACTGGGACAGAAGTGCTCCCGGCGACGTCGTTCCAGACAGTGCAAAGGCTGCGCAGGCTTACAAGCGCGGTGGTTCGAACGCAAAATGCGCCGCGCGTCTGGACGCACTGCGGGCGCATTCGCGGTAGACCCCGTTAATCGCGCGTCCCGACGCAACGAAAAGCGAGCTCTGTGCCCTAGCTTACGCGGTCGCTTGAGCAGTCACAGCTTCTGGCGCGGTTGCGACAGGCAACTTCGTAACCGCCTTTTTTGCGCCAACCAATTTCTTCACCGGCGCCTTCTTCGCTACCGCAGTCGTTGTCGCGGGCTTCTTCGCGACGGCTTTCGGCTTGCTCGCAGCGGCAGAATCCGCAACTCCGCTAACGCCATCAATTAAAAACTTCGAACGGTCTTTAGCACCAGCAAGCCACGCCGGCGCCGAACCGCGTCCGCTCCAGGTAGCGCCAGACTTCGGGTCGCGATATTTGGCCGGCTGCGGACCTTTGGGCTGCCCCTTGCCCGCAGTCGCACCGCCCGACTTCGACGCCGTCTTTTTGCCGACAGCCTTTGCCTTGCTCACAGCACTGGCCGTCGCAGCAACAGTCGATTCAGCACCACCTGCAATCAAAAATTTGCTTCGGTCTTTGGCTTTAGCAATCCACGTCGGGGCCCGCCCACGCCCGCTCCAAGTCGCGCCACTCTTTGGGTCACGATAAAGCGCAGGCTGCGGACCGCGGACGTAATTGCCAGCAGCCTTCGCTTTGCTCGCAGGTGCCGGCGTCGCCGTCGCCTTACCTCCATCAACAAGGAATTTATCGCGATTTTTTGCGCTTGCAATCCACTGGGGTGCCCGGCCATGTCCGGTCCACGTCGCGCCACTCTTCGGGTCGCGATATTTGACCGCGGCAGTGCCCCCTTTGCTGACAGTCTTTGCTCCGACCTTCTTCGCGCGCCCCTTGCCGCCAGCGTGCCCCTCAATATCCGCAGCCGTCAGGCCGTGTTCTGCCATCAGCTTGCGAATTTTCTCGATGACGCCCGATGACTGTTTCGCAATCAGAGCCTCGGCTTGCTGCTCAAGCTTTATAATTTTTGCCTGCATGGATTCCAAAGTTGTCATTTTTTCTCCCCTTTGAGATGTCCGCACTATGCCATGCGTATCGACCGTTCGCTAGCTGTTGTCGATTACGTCTTGAGGAGGATTGGCGGAAGGTTCAAATAGCAGAACAGTCTTCAAGGGTCGACGCACGCAACGTCCCCAACTGGACGAGATAGTTTCGCAGGCGCTATGACTTGTGATGCATCCCAGTTGATGCTTTGCACGGCGCATTGCCGGAAGGTGACCCTTCGCTCAAGCCATAGGAAAATAAACATCCTTCAGCAAACACCAATCACCTTAAGCGCTCGCGTGCATCATTGCCGATTCCGGCACCCGACGCTGGACTCGCGCGAGTGGTTTACCCCTCTTGCTCCTGCGTCAAACCCTGTCGCGTAGCGGTGTTCGTGAGCGCATCCTCCTCTGGAGGGGTACAGGTCACCGTTTTTGCGTTCCTTCTTCACAAAACCACTTGTTTTAGGGCCTCGCCCGTTGCGGATTCAAATGCGAATTGCTACGCTAGCGCCAGCCTGAGAATTTGGACCTTTGCGCATTGTCGGGGACTACGCAAAGGCAAGGACCCCGGCCCAACCTTTGACCAATGGCGAGGAATCTATGGCAACGAAAGCTGCAGCAAAGCCGGCTCCGAAGAAGGTGACGACTCCGGTAGAGAAAAAGGCGAAGGCGCCGACGGTAAAGAAGGCGGCGACTCCTGCCACGAAGAAGGCGGTTGCTGCCACGCCGCTGAAACCCATCAAGGATTCGTTCACGAAGGCTTCGCTTGCGACCCATCTTGCCGAGCGCGCAGGTGTCGAGCCGAAAGCGGCGAAGGCTTTGATGGCCGCTCTGGAAGAAACAGTGCTCGCGTCGGTCCACAAGAAGGGCGCGAAGGAGTTCACGCTGCCGGGTCTGCTGAAGGTTGTTGCTCAGGACGTGCCGGCAAAGCAGAAGCGCTTCGGCAAGGACCCATTCACGGGTGAAGACAAGTGGTTTGCCGCGAAGCCCGCTTCGGTGCGTCTGAAAGTACGCCCGCTAAAGAAGCTGAAGGACGCCGCGGTCTAAACCGGACCGCCGGAAAGGGAGCCCCTCGCGACGGAAGTCTGAGGGGCTTTTTACTTTTTGTGCCTGGGGAGCACGGGCCTTAATGTAATCTGGCCACTCAAGGTGAACTGGGCGACACAGCAGAACACTCCGCGCGCACTGCGAGGAGCAATCGACTTGAGGGCAACCACGTTGTCAGCCGAAATTGAATATCCGGCAACAGCATAAGTCGAGCAACCAGCCAGAGTTGCGACTGCTAGTAAGCGCATCACTAGAGCCCACGCCATCAAAAACGAACGAGGAATCGATGTCTTTCATGGTTAGTCCCCAAACGGGTTGCCTGTGACTTTGACTTCGGTATTTAGGTTGTATTCCGCACGTACGACCTTGAGCACGCCTTCGATGTCGCGCTCGAAGCCGACCGCGTTGCCGAAGTGGGTCATGTTCCAGTTGCAGCCTGTCTTGTCAGACTCTTGCAACTGCGGCCGCGGCACACGAATCTTCACGCCATCCTCGACGATTTCCTGCAGTCGATGGATTCGCCGGTTGACCTCCTGCTGTAGTTGCGAGGCATTGAGCATTTTGCGTCTCATCGAGGTCTCCTTCTGGTTGCTCAAGCCAGTCTAGCGCAGGTGACCCGCGCGGCATGAGTCGACAGTCAAAAGCCCCACACCAGGAGCTAAGGTTGCCCGAGCACCGAAATCGCTAGGGCTTCGCTGGCTTGATGGCTTTCATTTGCCCGTCAAACCGGCTACCTTATCTCGGGTTACCAGGAAATGATGGGCGCGCAGATGCGCCAGTTTGCGGTGGAACTGGGCACCGATGCCGCAAAACAGCAGGACGCAAATAGCCAGGCGATGAGCGAAGTGGTCGGCCGGGTTCTGCAAGAAGTTTCCGCGTCCGTCGCCCAGTTACAGGCAACACGAGACGCGGCGGCAACACAGGACCAGGCGCGGAACGAGGCACTCACGCGCCGAACCGAAGAAGTCGTCGGCAACCTTTCCGTACAACTGAAAGCCATGGTCGAAGCGGTCACTGTCCAGATTGCGCGGACACAGGCCAATATCGATGCGCTTCAGTCCGTCAGCATCCGGGCAATCGACGGGATGAATAACGGCGCGGCGACCATGAATACGGCGGCGAACCGGTTTGAAACCGCAGGCGCTTCCGTCACTACCGGTGTAGCCCGGCAAGCCTTGCGTTTCATTATGTCCCGTGGCCAGGTTGTCGACCAAATAGACCGTGTGGTTCTTGGAGACCGTCGTCAACGTGCTGTCAAGCGACAGCGTCCTCGGGTAAGTCGAACACTCGGTATATGTGCAGCATATGAAGAAACTTAGCTGCATGGATGCGTCCGATTGGCTCTGGCGAAGAGGCAAACGAAAACTCGCTGGCTTACGAACGTCTGGCAAAGGAAGGACGGAAATTCGGCTTGGCTTTGTGGCTCAGCACGCAACGCCCATCCGAAATTTCTCCTACGGTGCTTTCGCAGTGCAATAACTGGGTCACGTTCCGACTGACTTCAGAGAAAGACCTCGCCGCAGTCCAGTCCGCAAGCGAGTGGGCGGACAGAAGGGAAGTCAGGCGCATAGCAGGCCTTGCCAGACAAACCGCGATTGTCTTCGGCGGAAGCATCGCGATGCCAACGATGCTACGAGCACCCGACGCCTCGCCTCGACCTCGCTCTGATGACGGAGCGTTCCGCAGGTGGGGAATTCAGTAGCCCGCGATTCATCCATTAACGCAGCACGGCGACGAGTCGAGGGTCCAATCACCGCGCAGATGCAGCCAGGAAACGACATTTACCATCCGGGGAGGCACCGACGTTCCGCGCCGGCGACTCGCCCGTATGTCCACGTTGGACACGATTCGCGACCAGCGCGCCAGTCGAATAAAAACTCCAAAACAACACCCACCGCCCAGTTGAGCATGTCGAAAAACTATGGATGCGCCGCCGGTTAAGAACGGCGGCGAATGCTTAGCGTATGAAGCTACTGCCGCGCGTGGCGTACTCACCTATCGTCCTTCCCCTTCTGTTTCGCAGTGAATATTTGCATAGTTCGTGAGACGGGCTGCAACGTCACGAGATGCGCGTAGAGCAAGCGCAAACGGCTCTCTAAGTCGTTGCGTGGGTGTGCGCGTTAGACAATTACGAAATAAATTACTAGCATTCGAGAGTGCGGCCACGCGACGGGGATTCTGATGGCGCTTGAGCACTCCCTGCTGGCGGAACTCGCGAAGTCGGTCCAGCACCCGCTAGGATTTGCTGGCTTAGCTTTGGCGCTGCTTCTGGCCGTTGCGAGCAGGCATTGGGCTAATGCAGGCACTCGGGCGCTTGCCCGACTCGCTGCTGGCGCGGCGCTTGTTTCACTCGTCGCAGGCTTGTCCATTGCATTTGTAATGACGCGACCTGCGCCGACTAATCTAAATCCGGCAGACGGCAATAAAGCAATCGCCCCTGACGAGCGGTCAAGTTGTGTGATTACCGGCAGCGGAACCACCGTGATAAACATGGGAACAGGCGTGGCCGCTGGTCAGGTGTGTGGCGATGTGCGGTAATCTTCTAACGCTATCACCTGCGCGATTCATGCAGCAAGTGCTAGCTTGCTTGGTCATCCTGTGTCCAGCATTCGCCTACGGGCAACCCGTTTCAGGTCCGACATACGAAATGAAATCGGAAAATGTCCGCGTAGAGGCTAGCGGCAATGCAACGGCAATCAATCAGGTCAATGCCAAATATTTTATGGTTGTTGCCCGCGACTATAACGTTCCTACCTACAACGTCACGTACAACACCGTGACCAAACAATCTGTTCCCTCACCACTTGCCAAGATTAACCGGGCAGTTTTGCAGATACGAACACTTTATTCGACAGGCTACTCGAAAGAAGGTGACGCTCAGCTTGCACAAGCTTTTCGTGATTTCTTTTCGGCACCGGACCTGGCACTTTCAGACAATGGCCTGCTATCGTTGACGAATCTTCACATTCTCGACGGCGAACGACAGGAACGCATGGGGAATGATGAAGCAGCTTTAGATGCTTACTTTAAACCTCTGAGGCTTTTAGCTCGACGGCCGGCTCTTCAGAACGACTATGTCAAGAGGATAATCGGTAAGCCGTTATTGTTGAGGCAACCTGAAGGGATTTCTTTCATCATGTCTCATCGTTGCCCATCCAGTCCCGAAAAAACCTGTCCTGGTCAAATGGCGCTGCAGTTGAAACTACTATTAAAGAATGCTCGTACGAACACGGAGCTTTCAAACGCTATGGACGCAGTCCGTAGTTTCCTAATACAAACCCGCCCGTCATCGCCAGCCACCTTATCGTTTATACAGTACGGCCCCATTATGGCAATTCGATTGAACTTAATGGCAGATACGATTGACCGATTCAAGCCGATACTATCCACTAAAGCCGAATCAGTGAAACTCATCCCCAAGCTGGTAGACCAAATTGTGGCGGATTGGAATCTTATAGAACCAGTGTTAATTTTTCCGCCGGATAACAGCCTTACCAGCGAACAAATTGTGGCGGTTAGATTTGGTTTCGTATTGTATCAAGACATTATGGTTATGAATGCAGTCCTCGGTTCACAGAACAAGGAAGAACTTGGGGATTATATCGTTAAAACCCAGAATTTAAACCGCTTTTTACCAGTGGCTCAACAAGTTACAGGGAACGAGACAGTATCCGCAATGAACGAATGTATCGAAAATCGACTCGCGTGCGAACCGGGACGCGTAGTCTGGAAAGTCCTCCCGCTTTCGACGGGGACCAGCTCGCCGCCCGGGCTCGCGGGCGAATAAAGGTCCTTTCGGCGTTGAATCGCCTCCTTAACATCGGCGGCTCGCTTCGGTTAGAGGATGGGCACTGGTAGTCCGACCTCCTTGCACCAGGCCTCCTATCCGATGTTGGACATACTCGACCGTTTCGTCTTTTTCGGTTTGAGAGCGGTGTCCTAGACGCTAGCGGAAATCGTATTGCCTAACGTGACGCGACGTGTCCTGGTAGGACACGGCTGCTTTGCCGGAGGAGTTCCAGCTGCCCCAAACGATGCGTGCGCCCGTGGGGAGCGGCTGGGCGTGTTCCGCGCGTAACACCCTATCTTCGCTGACGTAGCGAGCTGTATCGGCAAATGCGGACGCGATTGTTCAATAGCACACAGCCGAAGTTGCGCTGGCCCGCATGAGCATCTCCTGGACGATAGGAGCGGTGAGGTGGAATACTGGGCACAATGGCTAATTGGTGCTGCAGCCGCGACCTTTGTGCGCTTCACCGCCGGCGAGGACGCCGCGACGTTGTACGAGTAGCACCGGGAAGCGTTCCGTTTAATTCGATGGCACGGCGGCCGACTTCCAATCAAAACGGGGAGTGGAGCCCCGGCAACTTTGCAGATAATGGGTGAGGCGGCAATGCCTCACGGCTCTCTTGTTCCAATCGTGATGGTCGGATTTTGAGGCCCGAATCGAAGCCGCACCGGTTTTGGGGCATGTCATGGGGCACGCTGCAAAGTCATCACGAGAGATTCAGCACCATTGTTTTGGTGTTTTTGCAACAGTTCAGTGGCCCTCCGCGCACCTGGAAGGGCCCCGAGGTCTCTTTCATGCAATCTTCGAAGCTTGCATCCCCACCCCCAACCCACTTCATTTCAACAACATCCCCTTACAACCTGCGTAAGCATGGAACGTTCTCGTTTGCAACGGTTCCTACGTCACGTATACCCCGACTCGACACCTTGCGACCCGCAGCGCCGCCAAAACCGCGCTACCTGCTCAGCACCTGCCAAAAGAGCCTCTCGAATGGACCCGCACCGCCCGCGTTCTATCGAAGTGGATTTTTTCCGAGGGATCGTGCTGATCGTGATCGTGCTCGACCACATACCGGGCGGGGTGTTGCAGCACCTGATGTTGCACGCATATGCGCTGTGTGACTCAGCAGAAGTCTTCGTATGCCTGGGAGGCTACGCATCCGCAGCAGCCTACGGCGCGGTCCTAAGCAAGAATGGCGAAAAGGCAGCCCACAGCCGCTTCTACAGGCGCTGCTGGGAGATCTACCGCGCCTACCTACTAACAGCGATCCTCACCTTACTCTCAGGCGCGATCCTGCAGCTACTGCAGCTAAACCGCCCAATGGTCGACCTGACAGGCTGGTCACTATTCGCAGCAGCCCCAATCCGAGAAGCATTCGACATCGCAATCCTCAGACGTCAGCCCTACCTATCAAGCGTCTTACCGATGTACGTGATCTTCGCGATCACCGTCCCCTTCATCGTCCCACTAGCCCGAAAAGCCCCGCTTACTGCACTGACAGCAAGCCTCGCAACTTGGGCGCTTGCAGTACCGCTAGCCAAACTCTTCGCCATAGACGACGTCAGCGACTGGGCTTTCAACCCTTTCGCCTGGCAACTGATGTTCGTGATCGGTATCCTGTGCCGTGAGCGCCCGGTTTCAGATCAATTCCTGGAATCAAAACCCGGCCGCTGGTTAACAAAAACTGCAATCACAGCCGTGCTAGCCTTCGCAGTGGTGAAGCTTTTCATCCTGACCCAACCGCTCCCTGGCCACCTGAAACAGAACCTGTCGATTGAACGCGTGATCAACTTCCTTGCTATCGCCTGGCTTGCCGTCGTCCTTGTCCGCGCCGGCTCCATCGCGAAACTCGCGCACAAAGCGCCTGCCGTCATCAAGGTCGGCCAGACGGGGTTAGTGTGCTTCGTCGGCGGCACGCTGATCTCGCTGATCGTCGACACAGCGACGCCACACAGCATCCACGGCCTGACCCACGGTCTCGCAGCGTTCGCCGGCGACCTCGTAGCGATCACCGCCGTGCTGCTCCTCGCGCGCTTCTGGAAGGAATGGAAGGGCCCGACGCAGCCACGCGCCGCCGTCAGCGGAGCCGACTGTCGATGAAGCGCGGTATCGCATGGCCGCGTGCGGCGCTCTGGCTGGCACGCACGGCACTCCTATGCTGCGCCGCCAGCACGGCAACGGCGGCAACACCCGAAACCCAAACACCAACCGCCCCCAAGCAACCTCCGTTTGCCACCCGCTGCACCGACCTAAACGACCTCTGGCTAGACGCCGCAACCATCGCACTCCCGACCCACGGCGCCCACGTCGAATCCGCAACCGTAATCACGGCCCAAACCCCGGGCAACGGCGCAGGCGAATTCTGCCGCATCACCGGTGTCATCAGGGCGATAAAAGGCACCACACCCGACATCCGCTTCGACCTGAACCTGCCACGCCGCTGGAACGGCCGCGCATTGCAGGTCGGCGGCGGCGGCTACAACGGCACAGTCGTAACGGGCATCGGCGTCATGCCGTTCTCACCGATCCGCGCACCTCTCGCCCAAGGCTACGTAACCTTCGGCGACGACTCAGGCCACGTCGGCAACTCGTCACTCGCGGTATTCGGCCTGGTCGACGAAGCCGTCGTGAACTTCGGCTACGCGCATCTTAAGAAAACACACGACGCGGCCCTCGCGTTGATCGTGCGCATGTACGGCCATCCGCCTGACCGCATGTACTTCGCGGGCGGCTCGACGGGCGGCCGCGAGGGCTACACGGTGATGCAGCGTTTCCCCGACGACTACGACGGCGTCATCGCCGACTCCCCCGCGCTGAACTTCTCCGGCGTACGACTGATCGGCGTACGAGTAGGCCAGGCCGAATACGCAACACCAGGCGGCTTCGTCCCACCCGCGCTACTCGAACGCGTCTACCAAAAGTCACTCGACGTCTGCGACAAGCTCGACGGCGCGACGGACGGCATCGTGAGCGACGTCGCCGAATGCCGCCAGCGCGAACCCGAAATCATCGACGCGCTGCGCTGCCATCGCGGCACGTCCTACGCCCACGAAGGCGGTTGTCTAACGGACGCACAACTATCGACACTTAACATCCTGCGCGACGGCCTCAGACTGCCGTACAAGCTCGCATACGACGTCAGCGGCTACCACGGCTACAACGTCTTTCAGGGCACACGCCTGAACGGCATGCTCGGACTCGGCCGCGACCCGGCGCGACAGACGTCGCCCACTTTCACCGGCAACGGCTATCTGTTCGCCCAAGCCGACGGCTACATCCGCTACTTCGTCACGCAGGACGCCACCTTCGATTCGATCAAATTCGACGTACAGCACCCCGGCAAATACCAGAAGCAACTGGTCACGCTGTCACAGATCATCGGCGCAACGAATCCCGATCTTGGCCGCTTCATCGCAAAAGGCGGCAAGCTGATCACGATGCAGGGCCTGGCCGACGAAGTCATCAGCCCCAACCAGACGATCGCCTACTACGACCGCCTCGTCGATCTATACGGCGACGAGCGCGTGAACGCCTTCATGCGTCTCTACATGGTGCCGGGCTTCCAGCACGGCGGCGGCGTGTTCATTCCCTCCGTCGATCTGCTCGGCGCACTCGACAGCTGGGTCACGCGCGGCATCTCGCCGGAAACGCTGCTCGCGACCGACATCTCCCCGCCAACCAACGGCCGCTCGCGTCCGCTGTGCCGCTATCCGATGTACCCGCGCTATCTCGGCAAGGGCAATCTCAACGAAGCAAACAACTTCGTCTGCAGCGAACCTTGAGCGTTCGCTGGTCAGATGGAAGCGCCAGTCACGAAGCCATAAAAGCGCTGTCGCGCACCGCACATTTCGGCCCTCATTTCACCCGCAACCATGCAGCGCGCCTGTAGTATTGGGCGATCATCCCGCAAGGCGCTGCTATCTGACGTCATCACACGCCTTCCGGTAATGTTTGCGCGCATCGAACGCGTGCGAACAGTTTGCACACAAACAATTGGGCAAAATTTACCTGCACTCCCCCGGAGACCTTATGACCGCTTCTAAAAGCGCGGCCCTCGTCGAGGTGCTGACGCGTCATCGCGACACGCTGCTCACAGAATGGTTGAACCAGCATCTTTCGATCTCGCTGCGCCGCGGGCTCGCCACGGAAGCGGAGATGAGCGATCAGTTCCGCAACTTCCTGAACATCTTCTCCGACACACTCGCCAAAGCCGATACGCTGGACGCGTCCCGCCCAGAATGGGAACCCGTGCGCGCATTTCTCGCCGACATGTCCGCGCATCGCGCGCGCCAGGGCTTCACGCCTGTCGAAACGGCGACCTTCGTGTTCTCGCTGAAGCAGCCGCTCTACGCGCGCCTGCGCGAGGAGTACGCCAGCCAGCCGCAAGAACTCGCCGACATGAGCTGGACGGTGAACCTGATGCTCGACTCGCTCGGCCTCTACACGACGGAAGTGTTCCAGCGCAGCCGCGAAGCGATCATCGCGCGTCAACAGGAAGAACTGCTCGAACTGTCGACGCCCGTCGTGCAGCTATGGGACGGCATCCTCGCGTTGCCGCTGATCGGCACGCTCGATTCAGCGCGCACGCAAGTCGTGATGGAAAGCCTGCTGGAAAAGATCGTCGAAACAGGCGCCGCGATTTCGATCATCGACATCACCGGCGTTCCAACCGTCGACACCCTCGTCGCACAACATCTGCTGAAGACCGTCGCAGCCGCGCGTCTGATGGGCGCAGATTGCATCATCAGCGGCATTCGTCCGCAGATTGCGCAGACCATCGTGCATCTCGGCGTCGACCTGACCAACGTGATCACGAAGTCCACGCTAGCGGATGCTTTCATCATTGCGCTGCAAAAGAGCGGGTCGAGCATTCCGACGCGCGCCGCCGGTTAAGGTGGCGCCATGGATCGCATTCCCATCCTGCGGTTGGGTGATTGCCTGATCGTCGCGATTCAGGTGGACATGCACGACCGTCTCGCCATCACGCTTCAGGACGACCTGACCGCGCGCATCGTGAAAGACAAGGCGAAAGGCGTGCTGATCGACATCTCGGCGCTCGATATCGTCGACTCGTTCATCGGCCGCATGATCAGCAACACGGCCGCCATGGCGACGGTGCTCGATGCGCAGACGGTCGTGGTCGGCATGCAGCCGTCCGTCGCGATCACGCTGGTCGAACTGGGACTCACGTTGACGGGTGTGCGCACGGCGCTCAACGTCGAACGAGGCATGGCGCTGCTCAAGCAGCGACAGCCCTGATCAACCGGGGCGCTCACACATGAACTCATTCGGCGTAGTGGTGACATCGACTGTCGAAGTCGGTCTGCGCTCGGATCAGGAGATCGTCAAGCTTCGCCAGATCGTGCGTGACGAAGCCATTGCACAAGGTTTCTCGCTCGTCGATCAGACGAAGTTCGTCACGGCCGCGAGCGAACTGGCACGCAACACGCTTTTGTACGGTGGAGGCGGCGACGCGACGTTGAACGTGCTGCTCAACGGCGCGCGCAAAGGCCTGAAGCTGACGTTCGTCGACCAGGGCGCGGGCATTCCGGATATCGAACGCGCGTTGCAGGACGGCTTCACGAGCGGCTCGGGCCTTGGCCTCGGGCTCGGCGGCGCGCGGCGTCTGTGCGACGAGTTTGAAATCCAGTCGGAACCAGGGAAAGGCACGACAGTGTCGATCACCAAATGGAAACTTCGCTGAGCGGTCTGCGTGCCATGCACGCGTCGTTCGAAATCGCCGACGCGAGCAGCGTCGCGTTCGCGCGGCGCGGCGCGAATGATGCGGCGCAAAAGGGCGCGCTGAGCGAAACGGACCTGGGCCGTGTCGCGCTGATCGTGACGGAGGCGGCAACCAACATTCTCAAGCACGCGCAGCACGGCGAGTTGCTCGTGCGCGTCCTGCCTTCGGATACGGCGGGCACGTTCGCCGACGGCGTCGAGATCATCGCGATCGACAAAGGCTCAGGCATGCAGGACGTGCAGCTCGCGTTCCGCGACGGCAGCTCGACAGCGGGCTCGCCGGGCACGGGGCTCGGCGCGATCCGGCGCTTGTCGGAGGAGTTGGCGGTGTATTCGCAGCCGAATCTCGGCACGGTGCTGCGCGCCGTGGTGCGCCGCCGCGGCACGAACGAGCGCGCGGGACGCGCGGCGGCGGGCACCGACATCGGCGGCGTATGCGTGCCGTATCCGGGCGAATCCGTATGCGGCGACGCGTGGGGCATTGAAGCGGATCAGGACGGCCTGACCGTCACGCTCGCCGATGGTCTCGGCCACGGTCCCGACGCGCATGTCGCGGCAGCAGGCGCCGTCGATGTCGCGCGGCGGCGCGCGGGCCGTTCGCCCGCCGCGCTGATGGAACTCGCGCACGGTGCGCTGCGCCCTACGCGCGGCGCCGCCGTCGCCATCGCGCGGCTCGATCTCGCGCGCTCGCAGCTTGTGTTCACAGGCACGGGCAACATCGCGGCGTCGATCTTTAATACCGGCAAGCCGGCGCTTGTCGGCGGCGGTGCGAGCCACAACGCGAGCACGGCAGCCGACAGCGCGCGCAACAGCTGGCAGTTCACGTCGCGCAACGGCATCGTCGGCCATACGATGCGCGACTCGCAGGAGTTCGAAGTGACGTGGACGCGCGACGCGCTGCTCATCCTGCATTCGGACGGTATCGGCACGCGCTGGGATCTGGCCGCGTATCCGGGCTTGCATCTGCAGCCGGCCGTGATGATCGCCGCCGTCCTGTACCGCGATTTCTCGCGCCGCCGCGACGACGCCACTGTGGTAGTTGTCAAGGCAGACCAGGGAGTACATTTCAGGCATGACGACCCCCATATTGCGCATTCGGCTTGAGGCTGAGGAAGACGTCGTCGCCGCGCGCCGCAAGGCTCGCGCGATCGCCGCGGGCTTCGGCTTCTCCACGCTCGACCAGACGCGCATCGCGAGCGCGGTCTCTGAGATCGCGCGCAATGCATTCGAATACGCGTATGGCGGCGAGGTGACGTTCGCGTTTGATGGCGCTTCGAGACCGCAAGCGCTTCTCATCGACGTGCGCGACCAGGGGCCCGGCATCCGCGAGCTTGAATCGGTGCTCGACGGCACCTACCGCTCGTCGACGGGCATGGGCCGCGGCATTGCCGGCAGCCGTCGGCTGATGGACCGGTGCGACATCGAATCGTCGGTGGAGCGCGGGACGGCTGTCACTATGGCGCGCTTCCTGCCCCTCGACCGTCCCGAAATGGCCGCGACGGGCATCGACGCGATCATGCGCAACCTCGTCCAGCAAAACGCGCTGGGCAGACGCCCGGGCGGAGCAACGAGCGCCGAAGACGCGGCGCGCCGTTCGTTCGACGAAGTGCTCGAACAGAATCGCGAACTCCTCTCCACGCTGACGGAATTGCGCGACCGCCAGGACGAGTTGACGCGCCTCACGCTGGAACTCGAAGCCACCAATCGCGGCGTGGTCGCGCTGTACGCGGAGCTGGACGAACGCGCGGACGAACTGCGCCGCGCCGACACGATGAAGTCGCGCTTCCTGTCGAACATGAGCCACGAACTGCGCACGCCGCTCAGTTCGATCCGGGCGCTGTCAAATCTGCTCGTAAACCGGCTCGACGGCGATCTTTCCGCCGAGCAGGAACGCCAAGTGCTACTTATCCGCAAATCGGCCGAGGATCTAACCGAAATCGTCAACGATCTGCTCGATCTCGCCAAGATCGAAGCAGGCCGTACCGAGGTGACGCCCGCGTGGTTCAAGGCCACGGAACTCTTTGCGGCGTTGCGCCCGATGCTGACGCCGCTGCAGACTGATCCGTCGGTGAAGCTGATATTCGAGGACGCGTACGGTTTGCCACCCATCTTCACCGACGAAGCCAAGCTCACGCAGATACTGCGTAATTTCGTCTCCAACGCGCTCAAATTTACCGAGCGCGGGGAGATACGCGTCGGCGCGCGAATGGAGCCGGATGGCGACCACGTCACGTTCTTCGTGGCCGACACGGGAATTGGCATCGCCGAGGAGCACCAGCAAGTGATTTTTGAGGAGTTTGGCCAGGTGCAGAACCATCTGCAGCAGCGGGTCAAGGGAACGGGCCTCGGCTTGCCGCTGTGCCGCAAGCTCGCCGCGCTGCTCGGCGGCTATGCGGGCGTCGACAGCAAGCCGGGCGTCGGCTCGACCTTCTTCGCGACGCTGCCGCTCGCGATCGAAGCGGTAGCAGGACCGGGCGCGGACGACGCAGCCGGCGGCCCGGCCGTCGCGCACGGAGGCGCCACATGACGGTTGCCGCTCCGCTGATCCTCAACGTCGACGACAACGACGGCGCGCGTTACGCGAAAACGCGCGTGCTCGTGCATGCCGGTTTCGAGGTGATCGAGGCGGCGACGGGCCAGGGCGCGCTCGATCAGGTGCGTGCGCACAGTCCGGCGCTCGTGCTGCTCGACGTGAAGCTGCCCGATATCAGCGGCATCGAGGTCTGCTCGATTCTCAAGCGCGATCCGCGCACGCGCTCGACGCTGATCCTGCAGACGTCGGCGGCTGCCGTGCAATCGTTCGACAAAGTCCGCGCGCTCGACGTCGGCGCGGACAGCTATCTGACCGAGCCGATCGAGCCGGCCGAACTCGCCGCCAACGTGCGCGCGCTGTTGCGGCTGCATCGCGCGGAAGAAGCACTACGCGACGCCGACCGCCGCAAGGACCAGTTCCTCGCGACGCTCGCGCACGAACTGCGCAATCCGCTCGCGCCGATCCGCAATGCCGTCGAGCTGATGGACCCGCGTCATCAAGCGAACGACGACACCGTGCGCGACGCGCGCATGATCGCGCGCCGTCAGGTCGAGCATCTGAGCCGGCTCGTCGACGATCTACTCGACGTGTCGCGCATCACGCACGGCAAGATCGCGCTGCAGATCGAATGCGTCGATATTGCCGCCGCCGTCGCGACGGCTGTCGAAGCGAACCAGCCGTCCATTCAGAAGAAGCAGCACACGTTGCACGTCAACGTGCCCGACAAGTCATGCATGATCTACGGCGACCCGATCCGCGTCGCGCAGGTGATCAGCAATCTTCTGTCGAACGCGGCGAAGTACACGCCCGAGGGCGGCGTGATCGAACTCGACGCGAGCGCGGCCGAAGACATCATGACGATCCGCGTGCGCGACAACGGCATCGGCATTCCGCCGAACGAACTGGACGATGTGTTCAATCTCTTCATGCAATCGGAAGATTCGCTCGCGCGCTCGGAAGGCGGTCTTGGCATCGGGCTTTCGCTCGCCAAGACGCTCACCGAACTGCATGGCGGCACTATCGAGGCATTTTCTGCGGGGCTTGGAATGGGCTCGGAATTCGTCGTGACATTGCCGATAGCGGCGTCAGAAAACATAGCGGCGCCGTGCCCGGCAGAGTCCGGGGCGGCGATGCCCGGCGACGACGCCTTGACTACACCGGCGCCCGCCGCCGCAATTTCCGTCGGCGACACCCAAAGCGTGCCGGATGCGAAGCGCCGTGTGATGGTAGTCGATGACAGCGTCGATGGCGCCGAATCGATGTCGATCCTGCTCGAAATGCTCGGCCACGACGTGCGTGTGATGTACGACGGCGCCGCAGCGATCTCGACGGCGGGCGAGTTCAAGCCGGAAGTCGTGCTGCTCGATATCGGCTTGCCGGGCATCGACGGCTATCAGGTCGCGCGTGCGTTGCGCGCCGAGCCGGCCACGGCGGGCGCGTTGCTGATCGCGCTCACGGGCTATGGTCAGGAAAGCGACCGACAGCGCACGCGCGATGCGGGCTTCGATCATCACCTGGTGAAGCCCGCTTCGCTCGATGACATCGAGCGAGTGATCGCGGCGGACGGCGCGAGCGGCATGCCACGCAATCCGGGCACGCCCGTGCAGTCGGACGCGACGGGATGAAGGTGCATCGAATGGAAGGTGGCGAAGGAAGGTAGCACGCGAGAGCGGCGAACAAAGTCAGCGGCGCACCGTGCGTCACCAATAACGGCGGCACGCGCGAAGGCGATACGGCGGGAGAGGTTGCGTCGATGAAACCGGACAACACGATGGCGGGCGCGTCCACTGAGGCGGACGCGGCGCTCGCAGGCAGCGCGTCTCCCAGCTTCCTCGCGGGCGGCGGCGAGATGGGCGGTCTGATACGCGCCTACGACTGGCGCGCGACGCCGCTCGGCGTGCCCGACGGCTGGCCGCAAAGTCTGAAGACGGCGATCCGCATCATGCTCACGTCGCGCCAGCCGATCTGGATCGGCTGGGGGCCGGACCTGATCTACTTCTACAACGATCCGTACAAGTCGATCATCGGCGGCAAGCATCCCGTCGCGCTCGGGTTGCCGACTTCGGTGGTGTGGCACGAAATCTGGAGCGAAATTCATCCGCTGCTGGAGACGGCGCTCACGGGCGTCGAAGGTACGTTCACGGAACAGAAGCTCCTGATCATGGAGCGCAACGGCTACCCGGAAGAAACGTACTACACGTTTTCCTACAGCCCGATTCCCGACGATCACGGCGGTACGGGCGGCATCATCTGCGCGAACAGCGACGACACCGTGCGCGTGCTCGGCGAACGCCAGTTGCGCCTGTTGCGCGAAATCGGCGCGGCGACGCGCGACGCGCTGTCGTGGCGCGACGTCTGCGAGCGCAGCGTGCGTGCGCTCGAAAGCGATCCTTACGACGTCACCTTCGCGCTGTTCTATCAGACCGAGCCGGGCGGCGCTTCGGCGTCGCTGGCGGGCGCATGCGGCATCGGCGCAGGACATCCTGCCGCGCCGCAATCTATCGATGCCGCGCCCAGCCCCGTGTGGCCGTTCACAGAGGTGCTGCGCAGCCAGCGTCTCGCTATCGTGTCGGATCTCACGGAGCGCTTCGACGCGCCTTTGCCTACGGGCGCATGGCAGCGGCCGAGTGCGCAGGCGGCCGTGCTGCCCGTGCAGCCATCGGGCGAAGCGGGGCGCGGCGGCGTGCTGGTCGTCGGGCTGAATCCGTACCGGCTCGTAGACGACAACTACCGCTCGTTTCTCACGCTGGTCGCGCGGCAGATGGGCGCGGCGCTCGGTTACGCGGACGCCTACGAAGAAGAGCGGCGGCGCGCGGAAGCGCTCGCGGAAATCGATCGCGCGAAGACAACTTTCTTCTCGAACATCAGCCACGAATTCCGCACGCCGCTCACGCTGATGCTGGGTCCGCTCGAAGAACTGCTCGCGAAACCCGAAGCGGCCAACACGGCTGACCGGCCGCTGCTCGAAGTCACGCATCGCAACGGCTTGCGGCTGCTGAAGCTCGTGAACGCGCTGCTCGACTTCTCGCGCATCGAGGCAGGGCGCATCGAGATTCATCCGCAGCCGACCGATCTCGCGATGTTCACCGCCGACCTTGCGTCGCTATTTCGCTCGGCGGTCGAGTCGGCGGGCATGACCCTCGAAGTCGATTGCGAACCGTTGCCGCATCCCGTGTCGATCGACCGCGAGATGTGGGAAAAGGTCGTGCTCAACCTGCTGTCGAATGCGTTCAAGTTCACGCTCACGGGCAACATCGCGGTGAGCCTGAAAATGACGCAGGGCGGCAGCATCGAAATGAGCGTCGCCGATTCGGGCATCGGCATTCCCGAGCATGAAATTCCGCGCCTGTTCGAACGTTTCCATCGCGTCGAAGGCGCGGTGGGGCGGTCCGTCGAAGGCAGCGGTATCGGGCTTGCGCTCGTCAGCGAGTTGGTGCGGCTGCATGACGGCGTGATTCATGTCGAGAGCGAACTTGGCGTCGGCACGCGTTTTACGGTCGTGCTGCCGGCTACGGTATCGATGGACCCTGCGTCGAGCGACGGCGCGCGCGCAACGACGAGCGCGAACGCGCACAGCTACGCCGACGCGGCCCTGCGCTGGCTACCCGATGCGTACACGGCCAGCGCAGCCGACGACCTGAGTATGCTGCCCGGTACCGGCGATACGCCATCCACCGAGCTGACGGGTGAAGCGACGGGCAAGCTGCTCGTCGTCGACGACAACGCTGATCTGCGCGACTACATGCGGCGCATTCTGTCGGCGGCGGGTCACGACGTGCATGTCGCCGGCGACGGCGAGGAAGCGCTCGCCTCCGCGCGCAACCTGCAGCCCGACCTGATCGTGTCCGACGTGATGATGCCGAAGCTCGACGGTTTTGGCCTGTTGCGCGAGTTACGCGCCGACGCCGAGCTGCGCGAGACGCCAGTACTGCTGCTGTCGGCGCGCGCGGGCGAAGAGGCGAAAGTGGGCGGCCTCGAATCGGGCGCGGACGACTATTTGATCAAGCCGTTCGCAGCGCGCGAACTGCTCGCGCGCGTCGCGGGCAATCTGCAACTCGCGCGCTTGCGGCGCGAAACGGGCAACCGTCTGCGCGAGGAATCGCGCACGCTGGAAATCCTGAACCGCGTCGGCACTGCGGTCGCAGCGGAACTCGACCTGAACCGCGCGGTGCAGGTCGTCGTCGATGCCGCGACGGAACTGACGGGCGCCGCATTCGGCTCGTTCTTCTACAACGTGCAGGACGACAAGGGCGGCAGCTACATGCTGTACACGTTGTCGGGCGTGCCGAAAGACACCTTCGCGAAGTTTCCGATGCCGCGCAACACGGCCGTGTTCGCGCCGACGTTCATGGGCGAAGGCATCATGCGCTCCGATGACATCACGAAAGACACGCGTTACGGCCACAACCCGCCGCATCGCGGCATGCCCGAAGGCCATCTGAAGGTGCGCAGCTATCTTGCTGCGCCCGTCGTGTCGCGCACGGGTGAAGTGCTCGGCGGACTCTTCTTCGGACATCCGACACCGGGTGTGTTCACCGCGCGCGCGGAGCGCCTTGTCGAAGGCATCGCCGCGCAGGCCGCGACGGCCATCGACAACGCCCGTCTCTATCAGGCCGCGCAGCGCGAAATTACGGAGCGCACGAAGGCGGAAGAGGCGCTGCGCGAGCTGAACGAAACGCTCGAGGCGCGCGTGATCGAAGCCGTCGCGGATCGCGACCGTCTGTGGGACTTCAGTGAAGACCTGCTGGTGGTCGCCGGCTTCAATGGCGAATTGCAGCGCATCAGTCCTTCGTGGACACGCGTGCTCGGTCACGACGTGCACTGGCTCGCATTGCAGTCGTATTTCTCGTTGATTCATACCGACGATCATTCGATGGTCAAGGCGCACCTCGACGAACTGCGCCGCACGGGTGCGCCGATGCGCTTCGAAAACCGGCTGAGGCATATCGACGGCAGTTGGCGCTGGATCGCGTGGACGCTTTCACTCGATCCCGATACGAAGCGCATTCACGGCGTCGGCCGCGACGTGACGAGCGACCGCGAAACGCAGGAAGCGCTGCGTCACGCGGAAGAAGCGTTGCGCGTCGCGCAGAAGATGGAGGCGATCGGCAAGCTGACGGGCGGCGTCGCGCATGACTTCAACAATCTGCTGCAGGTGATTGGCGGCAATCTTCAACTGCTCGCCGACGACGTCGTTGGCCAGGAACGCTCCGCGCAACGCGTGCGCAATGCGCTCGGGGGCGTCGCGCGCGGCGCGAAGCTCGCGTCGCAACTGCTCGCATTCGGCCGCCGCCAGCCGCTCGCGCCGAAGGTGGTGAACCTCGGGCGCTTCGTGCGCGGTCTCGACGACATGCTGCGGCGCGCGCTCGGTGACGGCATCGAGATCGAAACGGTCGTGTCGGGCGGATTGTGGAATACGCTCGTCGATCCGTTCCAGGTGGAGAACGCGCTGCTCAATCTCGCGATCAACGCGCGCGATGCGATGGACGGCCACGGCAAGCTGACCATCGAAGCGGGCAACGCATCACTCGACGATGCATACGCAAAGCGCCACGCCGACGTCACACCAGGCCAGTACGTGATGGTCGCCGTCACCGATACAGGCTCGGGCATGTCGGCCGATGTGCAGGAGCATGTGTTCGAGCCGTTCTTCACGACCAAGCCCGAAAGGCAAGGCACGGGGCTGGGTCTGAGCATGGTGTATGGCTTCGTCAAGCAGTCGGGCGGCCACGTGAAGATCTACAGCGAGATGGGGCACGGCACGACGATCCGCCTCTATCTGCCGCGCGTGCGCGAGGAAGAGGATCTCGAAACGGATGTCGATGCGGGCCCGGCCAAAGGCGGCGCGGAAACGATTCTCGTCGTCGAAGACGATGAAGACGTGCGCACGACGGTCGTCGAGATGCTGGCGTCGCTCGGCTATCGCGTGCTGAAGGCGAAGGATGCGCAAAGCGCGCTGGCGATCGTCGAAAGCGGCGTGCCGATCCATCTGCTTTTCACAGACGTGGTGATGCCTGGGCCGCTGCGCAGCACGGAGCTGGCCCGCAAGGCGCGCGAGCGGCAGCCGGGCATCGCGGTGCTGTTCACGTCGGGCTACACGGATAACGCGATCGTGCACGCTGGGCGGCTGGATGAAGGCGTCGAGCTGTTGAGCAAACCGTATTCGCAGGAAGCGCTCGCGCGCAAGATCCAGCATGCGCTGCGCCTGCAGTACGCGCGGCCGGAAGGCGCTGTCACGCTGCAGGCGGAGGACTCGCAAACCGTCAGGTATGTCGACCGGCAGAACAACGAGACCTTCGACGCGATCAGTCATCTGCGCATCCTGTTCGTCGAAGATGACGAACTGGTTCGCGTCAGCACGGCGGAGCTGTTGCGCACTTTCGGACTCGAGGTCGCCGAAGCGGAGAGCGCGACGCAAGCGTCGCAGATGCTGGGCGAACGCGACTTCGACGTGCTGTTGACGGACATCGGACTGGCAGGCGTGTCGGGTGTCGATCTGGCCATCGACGCCGCCGCGCGCCAGCCTGGTATGCGCGTGATTTTCGTCACGGGCTCGGACGCGGCGCTGTCGCCGCAGCAGCAGACGCAATTGCAGGGCGCCTCGCAATTGCGCAAGCCATACGATCCGCTCGATCTCGTCAATGCATTGCGCGCGTGCGCCGAATGATGCTTCGCCGCGTCCGGTTCAGTAGGTGATCGTCACGATCGGGCAGCGGCGGCAGCAGCTACTCGCGAGAAGAACGAGCCATAGCGCGCGCTTCATGGTCAAGGCGTCTCGCAGGCGAACGGGCCGAGCGTCGGCAGTCTTCGTTCTCACCGCCTCTATTCAGCATTACGGCAATGCGATGTGGGTATGTCGTCCGGCAACGCGCGTTGTATTTTTATCCGGGTGATATTGCGTTTTATATTTATACCCGGATAAAATATGTGCATCGATTCCACACGATGCGAGGCACGACATGACAACTCACCCGGTATCCTGCACGGCTTTCGAAGGCGTTCGACGCCTTGCGTCAGGCGCGTTGAACGATGTCGCGCTGGCCGTGAAGGCTGCGGCGGAGCGCGACGGCGGCGCTTCCGTGCTGATCTTCGACGACCAGACCAGCCGTCCCATCGAACTGGATCTGCGCGGCTCCGCGAGCGACGTGCTTGCAAGGCTCGCCGATCAGCAACACGGTGAAGCGCGCCAATCCGAACCGGCGAGCGACGAACCTACGGCCGCGCGCGGCCGTGGCCGGCCGAAGCTTGGTGTCGTCGCGCGCGAAGTCACGCTGCTGCCGAGGCATTGGGAATGGCTGAACGGGCAGCCGGGCGGCGCATCGGTTGCGCTGCGCAAGCTGGTCGACGCGGCGCGGGGCGCGAGCGAAGGAAAGGACCGCATGCGTCAGGCGCAGGAAGCGGCGTATCGGTTCATGACGGCGATGGCGGGCGATCTCGCAGGTTACGAAGAAGCGACGCGCGCGCTGTATGCGAACGACGCCGCCCGCTTCGATGCCATGACAGCCGCATGGCCCGTCGATGTGCGCGATCACACGCGCAAGCTGGCGAGGCGCGCGCTCGATGTGGATGCGTCGGGGAATCCCTGAAGCCTGAGCGCGCAAAAAGTTGAAAAGCATCAGGCGAAAAAAAACCGCTCATGCCGGGGAGCATGAGCGGAAAGTCGGAGAGTTACAACATCGCTTGCGCTACTCAATCGGGGTCACGCAGCCTGTGCAGTGTAGGGAAGTGGACATACGTTCCGATATCAGATAACTCCCAAAGCGTGATTTTCGAAGGCGCCGCGCGCCACAAGTCGGCTTCGTCCGATAGCAGGCAAACCACTTCGCGCAAACCCTCATGCCGGCTTTCTTATGCCGTGCATCCGTTCATCAAGTCCGCATAACGGGCGCCGTAAAAGCATTGCAGCCCGCCGACCCGCGTTGCCTGCGACTCAACCCGTCAAAGCACGCTGATGAACTGTCGAGGATCTCACGATGAAGTGGTTTGACCGCATGACTGTCTGGAAGAAGCTGCTGATCGCGTTTGCGACCGTGATCGGTTTTGGTGTAGCAGTTGGCGTGGCGGGATTGTCGGCGCTGGCGTCGATGCACGGCATCACGGAAGAAATATCGAGCCGCCACATGGACGGCCTCTACTGGATGGAAGAGGCGAACCGCTACAAGATCGACACCGATCTCGACGCCGCAAACCTCGGCTACGCGCCCGACGACGCCGCGCGTCAGAAGTTGAAGGACGACATCGTCGCGTCGCTGAAGCACATGCACGACGGGTACGCGCGTTATCGCGAGACGATTGCGGGCGACGGCGGGCAATCGCTGTACGACGACGTGCTGCGCAAGACCGAGACGTGGGAAGCGATCGTGCATCAGCAGATCGGGCTGCAGCCGATACCGGAAGGCGTCGATAACGCCGAGCTGGTACGGCGCGCGATCGCCGCAAGCGAGGCGCTACGCGACAAGATCGTCGCGCTGATCGACTACCGCCGCCAGCAGGCGAACGCCGCGCAGCACGAAGCGGGCGCGGAATACGCGAGCATGCGCGTGGTGCTGTCGCTGCTGGTGCTGGCGTCGATGGTCGTGGGCGCGGGGTTCGCGTGGCTGATCGCGCGACGTCTGACGCGCCAGCTTGGCGGCGAGCCGGATTACGCGGCGCAAATCGCGAGTCGCATTGCGGCGGGCGATCTCGGCGTGCGCGTCGACACGAAACCCGGCGACACCGCGAGCCTGCTCTACGCGCTCGCCAACATGCGCGAGCAACTGGCTGCGATCGTCGGCAAGATCAGCGAGTCGAGCGAATCGATTCTGCTTGCTTCGGGCGAAATCGCGCAGGGCAATACCGATCTGTCGCAACGCACCGAGGAGCAGGCCGCGTCACTGGAAGAAACGGCGTCGAGCATGGAGCAACTGACAGCGACCGTCCGCCAGAACGCCGACAACGCCCAGCAGGCGGGCGGCGTCGCGGCAGGCGCGTCGGAAGTGGCCGTGCGCGGCAGCGGTCTCGTCGGCGATGTGGTCGAGACGATGCGCGAGCTCGCGGCCGGCTCCAAGCGGATGACGGACATCATCGGCGTGATCGAGAGCATCGCGTTCCAGACGAATATCCTCGCGCTCAACGCGGCCGTCGAAGCGGCGCGCGCAGGCGAACAGGGGCGCGGCTTCGCGGTCGTCGCGGGCGAAGTGCGCGCGCTTGCGCAACGCAGCGCGGTGTCGGCGAAAGAGATCAAGGAACTGATCGAAAGCTCGACGTCGCGCGTAGACAGCGGCGCCGTGCTCGCCGAGCGCGCGGGTCGGACCATGACGGAAGTCACGCAGGCCGTGCAGCGGATGACGGACATCATGGGCGAGATTTCGGCGGCATCGAGCGAACAGAGCACGGGTATCGAACAGGTGAACCGCGCAGTTGCGCAGATGGACGAAGTCACCCAGCAGAACGCAGCGCTCGTCGAGCAGGCGGCGGCTGCCGCGGGCGCGATGGCCGACCAGGCACGGCATCTGAAGACGGCCGTCTCGGTGTTTTCGCTTTAATGCGGCATGGACGCAACATCGGGACGCAACACCGCCGCGCGTACGCATTTCACGCGGCTTGTCAGCGCCAGACGCTCTCCGTACACTCGCGCGTAGTTCAAGAATCCCATCCTGGACCGCGCTGCGGCATCACGCAAAAAGGCGGCGCTTCCATACAAGATCTACGCCAATAGAGGAGAACCCCCGCGATGGCCGATTCCTATTTTCCACGCTGGCGTGTCCAGTCCAAGAGCGTCGAGGGGCGTGTCGTCAACACCGACGAGCGCTTGCCCGGGCCGCAAATGCTGGCGATGGGCATCCAGCACGTCGTCGCGATGTTCGGTTCGACGGTGCTCGCACCGCTCCTGATGGGCTTCGATCCCAATCTTTGCATCTTCATGTCGGGGATTGGCACGTTGCTGTTCTTCGTGCTGGTCGGTGGGCGCGTGCCGAGCTATCTCGGTTCGAGTTTCGCGTTCATCGGTCTGGTGATCGCGATCACCGGCTACACCGGGCACGGCCCGAACCTGAACATACCCGTCGCGCTTGGCGGGATCATCGCGTGCGGGGTGGTGTACGTCATCATCGGATTGATCGTGTCGGCTGTCGGCACCGCATGGATCGAGACGCTGATGCCGCCCGTCGTGACGGGTTCGATCGTTGCGGTGATCGGTCTGAATCTCGCGCCGATCGCCGTCAAGGGCGTGAGCGGCAGCGCGTTCGATTCGTACATGGCGCTCGTCACCGTGCTGTGCGTCGGCGCCGTGGCCGTGTTCGCGCGCGGCATGTTGCAGCGTCTGCTGATTCTCGTCGGCTTGCTGATCGCTTACGTGATCTATGCGGTCGTCACGAACGGCATGGGCATGGGCAAGCCGATCGACTTCTCGGTCGTCGCGAATGCAGCGTGGTTCGGCATGCCGCATTTCACGGCGCCCGTCTTCAGCGGTCAGGCGATGGCGCTGCTCGCGCCCGTCGCGGTGATCCTCGTTGCCGAGAACCTCGGCCACATCAAGGCGGTTAGCGCGATGACGGGACAGAACCTCGACGGCTACATCGGCCGCGCGTTCATCGGCGATGGTCTTGCGACGGTCGTGTCCGGCTTCGCGGGCGGCACGGGCGTCACGACGTACGCGGAAAACATCGGCGTGATGGCCGTCACGAAGATCTACTCGACGCTCGTGTTCGTGATCGCCGCGGTGATCGCGCTGGTGCTCGGTTTCTCGCCGAAGTTCGGCGCCGTGATCCAGACTATTCCCGGCCCGGTGCTGGGCGGTGTGTCGATCGTCGTGTTCGGTCTGATCGCGGTGACGGGCGCGCGCATCTGGGTCGTCAACAAGGTCGACTTCTCCGACAACCGCAATCTGATTGTCGCCGCCGTGACGCTGGTGCTCGGCGCGGGCGACTTCTCGCTGAAGTTCGGCGGCTTTGCGCTTGGCGGCATCGGCACTGCGACGTTCGGTGCGATCATTCTGTACGCGCTGCTGCGTCGCAAAGGTCCGCAAGAACCGGCTGTCTGATACAGCTATCCGCTTCAGCACAACGGGCGCCCGCAGTTCAGCGAGGCGCCCGTTTTTTTACTTCTTCCCTTTTCCGCGCGTCAGCAACGCGGTCTCCGACAGATCCACTTCGCGCATCAGCTTGTTCATCGTGTCGTCGTTGATCAACTGACTGCCGCGCAGGTCGAGCAGCGTCACGCGTTCGGCGCGCATCGCTGCGAGCTTCATCTGAAACTCCAGCGCTTCGGCGCGCCGCGCGTTTTCGGCGGGTTCCATGTCGTCGTCGAGTGTTGCGAGACGGCGGCGGTAAATATCCATCACGCGCGCCGTCACATCGGCGGCATGCGCGGATGAGGCTTCGTCGAGATCGGCGGTCGCCGTTTCCTGATAGCGGTCGATTGCGCGGATCGCCGCCTGCGCCGCCTGAATGCGCGCCATGCGTTCTTCGGCGGCATGCGGATCGGGCCGGCGGCGCGCGCCGTTCATCAATAGCGGCAAGCCGATCACAGCGACGAACAGCGACACGAGAATCACGCCCGACGCGATGAAGATCGCAGTATCGCGTCCAGGCAGCGGCTGTCCATTCGATAACGCGACGGGCAGCGATAGCACGCCCGCAAGCGTCACGGCGCCCCGCACGCCCGCGATGGTCGTCATCGATACGGTGCGCAGGCCGGGCACTGCATTCGCGACGCCTTGCTTCGCCGCGCCGCGGCTCGCGAACCAGCGCAGCAGCCAGACCCACACGAAGCGCAACGCGTACAGCGCCACCGCGACGGCGGCGACATAGAAGATCAGCCGCAACTCGGAGCCGCTCGCTTCTTTATGCGCGTCGAGCAGCGCGCGGCCGATGATGTGCGGAAACTGCAGGCCGAGCAGGATAAAGACCATGCCATTGAAGACGAACTCGATCATCGTCCACGTGACGCTCGCCCGCACGCGCGCCGACGCGGGGCTCGAGGTCGTGAACGTCGAGTAGTTCATCGTCATGCCGGCGGCGACGGCGGCGAGAACACCGGAAAACTCGAAGTGCTCGGCGAACAGATACGCGGCGAACGGAATCAGCATCGTCATCACGACGCCGGGCGCAGGGTCGCCTTCTTCGGTGAGGTTGAGAAAGCGCGTCGACGCGAAGCTGAACAGCCACGCGACGGCCGCGCCCGTCGCCAGCCCGCCGAGCGCGATGATCACAAAACTCACCGACGCGTCGCGCAGCGAGAACACGCCCGTCAACGCGGCGGCGATCGCGAACTTCAACGCGACGAGACCGGACGCGTCGTTCATCAACGCTTCGCCTTCGAGGATATGCATCAGATGCTCGGGCAAGCGGTTGCGCCCGGCGATGCCCGACAGCGCGACGGCGTCCGTCGGCGACAGCACGGCGGCGAGCGCGAACGCGATGGGCAGCGAGATCGACGGCACCATCGCGTGAATGAAGTAGCCGACCGCGACCACCGTCATGAACACGAGGCCGAGTGCGAGCATGAGGATCGCGCGACGCTGCATGAAGAACTCGCGCTTGGGGATGCGCCAGCCGTCCGCGAACAGCAGCGGCGGAATGAACAGCATCATGAAGAGTTCGGGATCGAACGTCACATGCAGGCCAAGGCGCGGCCATGCGAGCAGCGCACCGAACACGATCTGCACGAGCGGCAGCGGCAGCTTGAGCGGCACCAGCCGCACCACGACGCCCGAAGCGGCGACGGCGAGCAGCAGGATCAAAACGGTGAAGACGATATCCATCGGAAACGGGTGTGAGGAAACAGGCAGTGGCGCGCGACGGGAAGAGCAACACTTGAGACGACCCATCGCGACATGAAACGCCGCGTCTGGAAAGACGATGCGGCGCGTCGGTCAGCCCGAAGTGTAGCCCGACGGGATGACATCGCGCTTCAAAGGCCGCAAGTGGTTCGAAAGCAAGATGCACCGCTGCGGTGCATTGCGTGCCCTCGCGCGACGCATGTGCGCTTCGCGCGGTGCAGCCTTTCCATGCAAATTTCGTTTGTAGGTGCGCCACCGTGCGCATGGAGCTTGCTTAATAGGAACTGATAACGCACATTTCGAGGACGGCGGCGGCGCTTCGCCTTTGCGACGCGCCCGCTGTGCTTTTGCGTGAGAGGACTGCATGACGATTGCGCAACAGGAAAGAACAACGGTGCCGCACGGCTTCGAGCTCAGCATGACCTCGGGCCTGCAGCGCTATTCGGTACAACACGGCGACCTGACGCTGACGAGCGTCTTTCAGCCGATATTCAGCCTGTCGCACATGCGTGCCGTGGGTTATGAAGGCTTGCTGCGCGCGCACGATCCATTCGACCGCGCGGTGTCGCCCGTCGATGTGTTCGGCCAGGCGGCGCGCGTCGGCGACGTGTTGCATGTCGACCGGCTCGCGCAGTCGCTGCATCTCGAGAACTTCAAGGTGCTCGGCGCGGAGCGCGAGTGGCTGTTTCTCAACGTCCATCCGGGCGTGCTGATCGATTCGTATCATTCGGCGGCGCTGCTGGCGAATTTGCGGCGGCTGAACCTGTCGCCGCGACGCATCGTGCTCGAAGTGCTCGAACAGAGCGCGGAGGACATCGAGCGTCTGGCCGATGCCGTGCGCCAGTTCCGCGAGCGCGGCTTCCTGATCGCGCTCGACGATTTTGGCGCGGGGCATTCGAACATCGAGCGCATCTGGCAGTTGAATCCCGATATCGTGAAGCTCGATCGCATCATGCTGTCGCATGCGGCGCATCGCGCGGACGTCGCATCGATACTGCCTGGTCTCGTCGCGCTGCTGCATGAGGCGGGCAAGCTGGTGCTGATCGAAGGTGTCGAGACGGAGCACGAGGCGCACATGGCGATGGAGTGCAACGTCGATTTCGTGCAGGGCTTTTTCTTTGGACGCCCGCATCCGGGCCTCGCCGACGCGGCGCATGCGGCAGCGTGCATTGGCGAGTTGACCGAGCGCTATCAGACGCAGACGGAGGAGCGTGAGCGGCGCAACGCGTCGCGGCTCGCGCCGTACATTCGCGCGTTCGAGCGCGCGGCCGAGCGGCTTGCCGCCGGCGAACTGCTCGACGAAGTGTGCTGGAATTTTCTTGCGCTCGATCACGCGGCGCGTTGCTATCTGCTCGACGATAAAGGCCGGCAGGCCGGACGTAATGTCGTGCTGCGTGCCGACCGTGCTTCGCACGAGACGCGTTTCTTGCCGCTATCCGATGCGCAAGGCGCGAACTGGCTGCGGCGCCCGTATTTTCGTGCGGCGATGGAAGCGCCCGAGCGCGTGCATGTGACGCGGCCCTATCTGTCGATCAACGAGGCGGTGCCGTGTGTGACGTTGTCGGTGGCGACGCAGATCGGCAGTCGGACTTGCGTGTTGTGCGGCGATATCGACTGGTTCGAGGAGCCGCACTTCTGAGATCATGTGGGTTTCGTTTTTCACGACGTGACTCTCTGATATGCGAAGCGAACGGGTATTGCTCGAAGTCATCGCGACGACGGTTGCCGATGCTATGGCCGCTGCGCGCGGCGGTGCGGATCGGCTTGAACTGATTACGGCGATGGGCGAGGGTGGGTTGACGCCGAGCATCGGGATGATCGAGGCCGTAGTCGCGGCGGTGTCGATTCCCGTTAATGTGATTGTGCGGCCGCATAGCCGGTCGTTTGTCTATGATGCTGATGATTTCGCTGTGATGCTGCGGGATGTGCGTGCGGTGAAGGCGGCGGGGGCGAATGCTGTTGTGATTGGGATGTTGACTGCGTCGCGTGAGGTTGATCGCGATGGGTTGCTGCGGGTCGTTGACGTTGCCGATGGCATGCCCATCACGTTTCATCGTGCGTTTGATGATGCGCGTGATTTGCATGAGGCGCTTGATGTGTTGCTTGAGTTTGATGCTGTTACGAATGTGTTGACTTCAGGTGGCAAGGGTTCGGTGCTGGACGCTGCGGATGAGGTTCGGGCGCTCGTTGTGCGCGCTGCGCAATCGCATTGCACTGTGCTCGCGGGTGCTGGGCTTAACGTTGATCGTGTTGCTGGGTTTGTTCGCGCTACGCGCGTCGAGGCTGTGCATTTTGGATCGGGCGTAAGGGGAGCTGCGCTCGCTTCTGTTTGCGAGGAGAAGGTCAGGAAGGTTCGCGATTTGTTGGACTCTTGACGCTCAGGTTTCTGGTTTGCTTTGCTCGTCGCAGGCATCCGGATGGCGCCTGCGCGGCGCAGGCGTTGCCGTTGTGGGTTTGCCTTTGCGCTGGCATCCGCGTATTGCCTTCGTGCTTCAAGCGTTGCCCCTGTGCGGGGCGGCACCTACTTTTCTTTGCCGCCGCAAAGAAAAGTAGGCAAAAGAAAGCGGCTAACACCGCCAGCCCTTGTGTTTGCCTGAGGGACCCCAACCGGTCTTATGCTTCACACGGCGGCGTCTTTGTTTGCGCGCGTTGCCAACGCTTCGAATAAACGCCTCACCCGCTTCGAACTCCCATACACGGGCGAGCGGCAGCGAATGGTATGTGCCGCCCAGGTGGCAAACTGTGTGTAGGTTGCCGCGACGTATAGCTTGGCGCTCTTGCATGGTGGGGCGCGTGCGCTATCGGTCCGAAGTGAGGCGTGTGTAGCGCTACGGCCTACACACAGTTTGCCACCTGGGCGGCGGTGGAATATCCGGTACGGCGTGCTGCAACGCGGGTGTGTGAAGCGGGTGAGGCGCTCATTCAAAGCGTTGGCAACAGGCACGAGTCACGTGGTTGCCGTTTGAAGTGTGGGACCGGTTGGGGGCCCTCAGGCAGGTACAAGAACTAGCGGTGTTAGCCGCTTTCTTTTGCCTACTTGTATATTCCCCTCCGTGGCACCGACCCGATCAGTTGTCGCCACACGGACAGTCAGCTCGTCTGCCTATAGTGCCTTGAGCTCGCAGAAAAGCCTGAGCGACTGTCCTTCTCATCGTCTTAACCCGAACAGTTGACTGAGCCTCGAGCTCGTATTTTCCTGCAAGTATGGGTACCGTGATGAACCAGACTTCTTCGTCCCTTTATATCGGCATCGACGTCAGCGGTAGCACGCTCGACGTTGCCATCCACGACACGACCGAACATTTCAGTGTCGACAATGAAACCGCCGCCATCGAACAGTTGGTCCAGCGTCTGATCGCGCTGGGTCCCACCCTGATCGTCATGGAGGCCACCGGCAAGCTCGAACTCGCCGTGCTCAGGGCGCTCTGCCAGGCCGGCCTGCCCGCTGTCGCGGTTAATCCCCGACAGGTGCGCGACTTTGCCAGAGCCACCGGCAAACGGGCGAAGACCGACCGCATCGACGCGTTCGTCATCGCCCATTTCGCCGCCGTCATCAAACCCGTCGTGCGCCCGCTCAACGATGTGCAGACCGAGCAGCTGCAAGCCCTGCTGCTGCGCCGTGCCCAGCTCATCGACATGCTCGTGGCCGAAAAAGCCCGCCTGGAGCGCGCTCATGCCGCGGCTAAGGAAAGCCTGAATGACCATATCAAATGGCTCAAACAGCAGCTCACCGTCGCCGACAGGGACATCGATTCGTTCCTGCGCGCTTCGCCCGCGTGGCGTCAGAAGGAGGACCTGCTGCGCTCGGTGCCCGGCATCGGTCCCGGCGCCGCGGCCACACTGATCGCGTTCATGCCACAACTCGGTTCATTGAACCGCCGCGAGATCGCCGCGCTGACCGGTGTTGCTCCGTTCAATTCCGATAGCGGCAAGCACACCGGCAAGCGTCGCATTCAGGGCGGTCGTGCCATCGTGCGGCGCGCGCTTTATATGGCTTGCATCCCCGCGCTGCGCTTCAATCCGACCATCAGGGCCTTCTACGACCGTCTGCGTCAGGCCGGCAAACCCTTCAAGGTGGCCATGACCGCGTGCATTCGCAAGCTCATCGTGACGCTCAACGCCATGGTCCATAACTCAACACCCTGGAACCCATCGACGAACTAACCGGCGGTATAGCTTTGCCTGGATGCTGTGCCTGAACGCGATCACTCGCGTGGTTTGCGCTCGCCTGTACGGAACCGGCAACCACATTGAGAATCCAGCACCCCGGAACAGCCTCCCGCTTGACTTCCAATACGGTTGCTTTTCTTTGCGGCGGCAAAGAAAAGTAGGTGCCGCCCCGCACAGGGGCGACGCTTGAAGCACGAAGGCAAAGCGCGGATGCCAGCGAAAGCACAAACCTACAACCCGAACCCATCGCGGATGCCAGCGAAAAAGCAAGCAAACCACAACAAGCGTCGCAGACAAAAAAAACCTACTTCGCTACAACAACAGGAATCCCCCGCAACGCCCCAACACCCTTAGCTTCCCGAAGCGCCTCATCCACAGCCGCCCCTGTCGCGGCCTCGACATGCAACTGCGCAGCCAGCGCGCGCTCACTGCGCTTAACAGCAGCCAGATTAGCCAGCTTCACATGCCCATACCCGCGCACACGCGCATGCAACCCAGCGAGCTTGACGACATCATCCGCCGTGACGTCATCGAAAATCACAAACGCCCGCTGCATCGTTGCCTCATAGTCTGCGGACAACTCGCGCTCCATCCGCCGCTCGACAGTGCGGCCAAACGGATCGAGCATCGTGCCCCGCAGCCCGCGCCACTTCGCCATCACACCGAACACCGGCCACATCCATTGACCAAACGTCTTCTTCTGCGGCGTCGCGCCGTGCTTCGCGCGTGAAATAGTCGGCGGCGCAAGGTTGAACTTCACGCCGAAATCCTTCCCGGCGGTGCCTTCGAATTGCGCTTCGAGCGCAGCACGGAAAGCCGGATCGCTATGCAGGCGCGCGACTTCGTATTCATCCTTCACCGCGAGCAGCCGATAGAACGTCGTAGCAACAGCGCGGCTCAAGCGCGCTTCAACCTCAACCGCGCCCTCAAGCTTGCGCTCAGCCTGACGCGCCGCATCGACCAGCGCACGATAGCGCTTCACATAAGCCTCGCCACCATACGCCAGCAAACGCGCTTCGCGATCCGCGACCAATGCATCGAGTGTCTCCAGCGCTACAGCAGGCTGCGCCGCATGACGCTGCGTCCACAGCGTCTCCAGTCCGGAAGGATCAGCGGCGGCCATACGGCCAATCGAAAACGCCAACTGGTTCATCTGCACCGCCACGTTGTTCAGCTCGATTGCGCGCATCATCGCGGCGAACGACACAGGCACAAGCCCCAGTTGCCACGCAAAGCCGAGCATCAGAATGTTCGCGCCGATCGTGTCGCCAAGGAAACGCGTCGCGAGCGCCTGTGCATCGCATGACGACATGCGCTCTTCACCCGCCGCGTGACGCATCTTGTCGATCAGCGCATCCGCGTGCAGATTCGCGTCCGGATTCTGCACGAACGACGCGTTCGGAATCGCGTGCGTGTTCACGACGATGCGCGTGCGGCCGTGACGCACCGTCTGCAATGCGTCCGCGCCCGCGCCGACCACCATGTCGCAGGCGAGCAGCACGTCGGCCTGTTGCGTGTCGATGCGCACCTGGTTCAGCCATTCGTCGCGCGCGGCGAAGCGCACGAACGACAGCACCGAACCGCCCTTCTGCGCGAAGCCCATGAAGTCGAGCACCGAAGCGCTCTTGCCCTCCAGATGCGCGGCCATGCTGATCAGCGCGCCGACCGTCACGACACCCGTGCCGCCGACGCCCGTCACGAGAATGTCGTACGGCGCGGCGTCGAGGTGCGTCGCAGGCGTTGGCAATGCGTCGACGCGAGCGGCGAGCGCGACTGCATCGAATGCGACGCCTGCCGCCTTCTTCAGCTTGCCGCCTTCGATCGTCACGAAGCTCGGGCAGAAGCCGTTCACGCACGAATAGTCCTTGTTGCACGACGACTGATCGATGCGACGCTTGCGACCCAACGGCGTTTCAACGGGTTCGACGGACAGACAGTTCGACTGCACGCCGCAATCGCCGCAACCTTCGCAGACTTCCTCGTTGATGAAGAGGCGTTTGTCCGGATCGGGAAACTCGCCTTTTTTGCGGCGGCGGCGCTTTTCGGCGGCACACGTCTGGTCGTAGATCAGCACCGTCACGCCGTCTATGTCGCGCAGCTCGCGCTGCACCTTGTCGAGTTCGCTGCGGTGATGGAACGTCGTGCCCTTCGGGAACTGGCCATGATGGCCGTCGTACTTTTCCGGTTCGTCGCTGACCACGACGAAGTGCGACACGCCTTCCGCTTCGACCTGACGCGCAATCTGCGGCACCGAGATGCTGCCGTCAACTGGCTGGCCGCCCGTCATCGCGACGGCGTCGTTGTAGAGAATCTTGTAGGTGATCGTCGCCTTCGCCGCGACAGCCTGGCGGATTGCGAGAATGCCCGAGTGGAAGTACGTGCCGTCGCCGAGATTCTGGAATACGTGGCGCGTCTTCGTGAACATCGAATGCGAGGCCCAGTCGACGCCTTCGCCGCCCATCTGGATCAAACCCGTCGTGTCGCGCTCCATCCACGACGCCATGAAGTGGCAGCCGATACCCGCCTGCGCGATAGAACCTTCAGGCACTTTCGTCGACGTGTTGTGCGGGCAGCCCGAACAGAAGTAGGGCGTGCGCTTCACGGCATCGGCGGCATTCGACAGAATCTGCGGCGCGACGAGATCGACCACGCGTTCGCGGCGGTCGAGCGCGGGCTTGTGCTTAGCGAGCCAGTTCGCGAACACAGGCAGAATACGCGACGGCCGCAATTCGCCGAGCGATGACAGCAGCATCGAGCCATCTTCAGCGTGCTTGCCGACAATCGTGGGGCGCGTGCCTTCCGTGCGGTTGTACAGATAGTCCTTGATCTGCTGCTCGATCACGGGGCCTTTCTCTTCGATCACGAGCACTTCCGATAGACCGGAAACGAACGCATCGATGCGCGTCATTTCGAGCGGGAACGACAGGCCCACTTTGTAGATGCGCACGCCCGCCTGTTCCAGATCGGCGACAGTGAGATCGAGCCGGCGCAGCGCTTCCATCAGATCGAGATGTGCCTTTCCGCAGGTGACGATGCCGACGTTCGCGTGCGGGCTCGGCGCGATCCACTTGTCGATGCTGTTGAAGCGCGCGAAGTGCCGCACGGCGTCGAGCTTCGCGTGCAGACGCTGTTCGATCGTGAGACTCGGCAAGTCGGGCCAGCGGTTGTGCAGGCCGCCCGCGGGCGCCTGAAAGCCTTCGGGCGTGGGCCATTCCATCTGCAACGCGTCGAGATCGACGGTCGAGCCCGATTCGACCGTTTCCGAAATCGCCTTGTATCCGACCCACGCGCCCGAGTAGCGCGACAGCGCCCAGCCGTAGATGCCGAACTCCAGCATGTCCGCAATGTTCGACGGGTTCACGACGGGCATGTGCCACGCGATCATCGCGAAGTCGCTCTGATGCGGCATCGACGACGATACGCAGCCGTGGTCGTCACCGGCGACGACCAGTACGCCGCCATGCTGCGACGAGCCGTAGGCGTTGCCGTGCTTGAGCGCGTCGCCTGCGCGATCGACGCCCGGGCCTTTGCCGTACCACATCGCGTACACGCCATCGACGGTGCGTTCCGGGTCCGATTCGACGCGCTGTGTGCCGAGCACCGCCGTGCCGCCGAGTTCCTCGTTGATCGCGGGCAGAAAGCGGACGTCGTTCGCTTCCAGCAGTTTGTTCGCTTTCCACAACTGCTGGTCGACCATGCCGAGCGGCGAGCCGCGATAGCCGCTGATGAAGCCAGCGGTGTTCAGGCCGCGCGCCTTGTCGAGCTGGCGCTGCATCAGCGCGAGACGCACGAGCGCCTGTGTGCCTGTCAGGAAGATGCGGCCGCGCGTGGCGGTCAGGTTGTCCGACAGGCGGTAGTCGGCGAGTGCGGGGGTGCCGTCGATGGGTAGACGTGCGGTCATTGTGGAGTCTCCTGTGTCGACGGGAGTTAGCGCTTCAGCGCTTAATCCCGTCTCATGCACAGCAGACCAGAGTTGGCGCTTCAGCGCCTTACTCTGGTCCCATGCAACTGGTTGCGCGTTTTGCGTTTCGCTGGCGGCATCGTGTTACGGCTTGCCGTCGTACCGAAAGAGACTCCATTCTTTCGCGTCAATTGGAGAAGTTTCTTGCTACTTTCTATCGCTGATTCATTGACTGCGACATGATTCCAGCCATTCGGGCTCGTATTGAGATAGATCCACCGCCTTCGGAAGCCGGGCTGTCTGAAGGGCGATTGAGAGCGTTACTTGGAATGGCGATTGATGCCTATGCCATCCAGACGAGGTTCGTGAAGCCCGCCCTTGGGTTACGCTATGCCAACAGTGCTGCAACCCACAGGAGACGGACAATGAAACTGTATTACTGGCCGAAAACGCGGGCTTTCCGCGCGCTGTGGATGCTCGAAGAAATCGGTGAACCCTATGAACTCGTGCGCGTGAATCTGCGCGCGGGCGAGCAGGACACCACCGATTTCCACCACGTCAATCCGATGTGCAAACTCCCCGCGCTCGACGACGGCGGCGTGCAGGTCGCCGAATCGGGCGCGGTGCTGCTGTATCTGGCCGACCGTTTCCCCGAAGCGAATCTTGGCGCGCCAGTCGGCGATCCGTTGCGCGGGCGTTTCCTGCAGTGGCTTTTCTTCACCCCAGGCTGTCTCGAACCCGCGATGGCCGAAAAGATGACTGGCGCGTCGGGCAATTCGTTCAGCTTCGGCTGGGGCAACCTGGAGCGCGTGAAGGCGGCCATCGATATGGCGCTCGATGAAGGCGACTGGCTGCTCGGCGAGCGCTTTTCCGCTGCGGACCTGCTGCTGGCGGGCACGCTGCAGATCGCGTTTGTCGCGAAGCTGCTCGAGCCGTCGGGGCGCATCGGCGAGTACGTCGAGCGGGCGATCGCGCGCGAAGGGCACGTGCGGGCAATGGCAATCGAACAACGTGAAATAGACGCGTTGAAGGCGAAGCACTAGCCGTCGCGTGGAAAGCGCGTCGCGTGCTCAGCCCGTCGGCGCCTGCTGCAGTTCGTGCGGTTGAAGCGGCTCGACGTCGTCGAAATGCGTGTAATCGATATGGCTCACCCCGTTCACTTCGCGGATCAGATCGACGAAACGGTGCTGCCAGCGTATGTCGTCGCTGAGCCACGAATAGCGCGCCTGCATCGTCTGCGCGGTGTTTTCGTCCGAACCTTCTATCGTGATCAGCAGCGACGCGTCCTGCTCCGCGAGGCTCTCTGGCGTCTGGCCGAAAAGCGGGCTGGCTTCGTCGATCACGTGCATCAGGTTCCAGCCGAGGTAGAACATTGGCTGCTGATCGCGCACCAGCCGCAGGTCGTAAATCTTGCGCAGCACATAGCCTTCCGACGACCGCTCGACGCGCATCAGCCGCAGCCGCGCGCGAGCCTCGACGATCACGTTTTGCCGTGCGTTCGCGGTGCGCACCATCAGCGTGGTGCGTCCGTCGATGGGGCGCACAACCGCGTATTGCGAGAACACGATCTTCGCGCGCGGCCGCGAAAAGCGCGCGAAGATCAGCCCTGTGGCCAGCGCGATACCCGACATGCCGATGAATATTTCGAGTGTCGCGACGAGATGCCCGTAAAGCGTGCGCGGATGCATGTCGCCGTAGCCGACCGTCGCGAGCGTCTCGACGCTGAAGAAGAACGCGCCCGCAAAGCCCTTCGGATTCTGATTGGCGATGGCGGCGCCGCCGAGTTCGTACAGCGACGCGAAGACTGAGTTCAGCACGAGGAACAGCAACGCGAGCGAGATGAAGAACACAGGCCAGCTGATCGTCAGCGCGCGGTGATAGAGGTCCTGCCAGACGCGCAGCGGCAAGCCATGCGCGATCACTGTGTGCGAACGCATGCGAATTTTTCGGTCGAGAATCCGGCCTTTACGCGCACGGTGATGGTTCGATTCGGGCGGGGTCGCGCTCATTCTTTTTCTGTTTTGCTGACGGTGTGTCGCGCAGCGTCGCGGCGCGGCCATGATGCCCGTCGCCCGCTGCGTCGTGTAGTGTAGCCCGTCCGCCCGGTTACTGACGGCAATGCGTGACTTCAGGCGACGCGACCGGCGTCCGCTTAGGGAAACGCTCGCGGCTTCGGCACGCCCGCGCCGTGCTCGATATCGGCAACGGCCTGCTGATGCGCCGTTTCGACAGCTTCGGCTTCCGTCGCGAAGCCCGTGTCGCCGCCTACTGTGGTCCAGCGCTGCACGGGATGATCGCGATGCCGGATTTCGTATTCCGCGTCCCAGCGCGCGCCCTGAAGTTCGAGTGGCCGCACGTGTATCGCGTACACGCCGTAAAGAAAGAGCGGTTCTGCCATGATCGCCTCCGCCTGTTCAACGAACAAAACGTCGTAGGCGCGGCGCGCGGCGGACGCGCCACGTATCGTTCAATGCGAAAGCCCAGTGCCTATAGTTCGATCTCGCCGAGGATTCTGTGGGCTAGCGCCTTCGCGTCTTCGAGCGCTTCGTCGGCTGTCGGCGACGTGGCTTCGACTTCGTAGAGCGTGTCTTCTGTCTCGTCGCCCTCGTCGCGCGACAGCGCAACGACGCCCTGGTATTGCCCGCCATCTACCGGGCGAACGCTCGCCGTCGCCGTATAGAGACCTTTTGTGTAGGTGACGTCCTCCATGATGCATCTCCTGCAAGGGGGAGATTCCATCCTAGCACGCGATTTCGACGCTCACATGTCGGCGCCCAAAGGCGCGCTCAGCAGGTCCTCCAGCGCGTTTGCATGCCGCCGCGCAGCGGATGGAGTTGCCGGTCGGGCGCTTGCACCGGCAGCTTCTTCCGACAGCATCGGCGGATCAATCCTGCAGCAGCGATACCACTTCATCGAGCGTCGGCGAATGCGCGCCCGAATGGCGGCAAGCCGCCGCGCCTGCCGCGAGCGAGAACGCCAGATGCTCTTCCCACTTGCGTTGCGGCGCCGTCATCAGACTGAACAGCAGTCCGCCGATCGACGCGTCGCCCGCGCCGACGGTATCGGCGACAGCCACGCGCGGCGGCTTCGCTTCGACGATCCGGTCGCCGTCGATCAACGTCGCCGTCTCCGAGCCGCGCGTGACGAGCACGATGGCCGTTGGATTCATCGCGCGCAATTGCGCGAGGGCAGCCGCTTCATCGTCGGTCTTGAACAGCAGCCGCAGGTCTTCGTCCGATACCTTGATCAGATCGGCCAGCGACGCCATCTGGCGCAGCGTCGGCTCGTAGCCGTGCTCCATCAGGTTGCGGTAGTTCGGATCGAAGCTGATCTTCACGCCGCGCTCGCGCAGGTCGGCGGCGAGCTTCGCGAGCGTCGCGCCGAGCGGCTGGCGCACGAGGCTGATGCAGCCGAAATGCGCCCACTTCACCTGCGGCATCCAGCCTTCGGGCAGCTTCGACGGATCGAAAGCGAGGTCCGCGCTGTTGTCGCCCATGAAGAAATACGCGGGCGGATGCGTCTGATGCACGACGGCGAGCAGCGGCGCACGTTCGACGCGCTGCATGAAGCGCATGTCGAGGCCCGCGGCGACGCTCGCGTTCCACAGGTCGTCGGAGAAATTGTCGACGCCGAGCGATCCGGCGCAGGCCGTTGGCAGACCCAGCCGCGCAACCGCTCGCGCGACGTTCCAGCCCGCGCCGCCGGGAACCGACAGCCAGCTTGCAGGACCCGTGCGCACGAGATCGGTGAGGATGTCGCCGGCGGAAACGAATTCAGGAAACTCAGCGTGAAATTCAGGGCTCGCGCTCATGATGCTCACCGTACGAGGTTATTCGGACGCGCTGGAAGGCTGCGATTCAGGCTGCACTGCGGCTTGCAGTGCGTGCTGCAGCACTTCGTAGCATGCGCCCATCGTGTGATAGTCGGTCTTGCCGGCCGGGCTCTTTTCGTCGCTGTATTTGCGGTTGTCGCACGTGAGGATGCGATACCACGCGCCATAGCGATGATCGACGAAATGCGTCCAGCTGTAGCGCCAGATCTCGTCGTACCAGTCCCAGAAGCGCTCGTTGCCCGTGCGCTGTCCGAGCAGCGCGGCCGTCGCGAAGGTTTCGGCCTGCACCCAGAAGTATTTGTCGTGATCGCAGACGGTGTAGTCCGGGCCGAAGCCGTAGTAGAGGCCGCCGTGATCGTTGTCCCACGCGTGCGTCATGGCCGCGTCGAACAGTTCGATCGCGCGCGGCAGCAGCCACGGCAGCGGACGGTGACGCTCCAGGATCAACAGCAGCTTCGCCCATTCCGTCTGATGGCCCGGTTGAAAACCCCACGGACGGAAGATGTTCGAGCTGTCTTCTTCGTTGTAGTGCCAGTCCACCGACCAGTCCGCGTGAAAATGCTCCCACACCAGACCTTGCGACAGCTTGGCCTGACGCAGCGTGATGTTCGTCGCGACGCGCTCGGCGCGGTCGAGATACACGAGATGGCCCGTCGCCTCGTACGCGGCGAGCAGCGCTTCCGTCGTGTGCATGTTCGCGTTCTGGCCGCGGTACGAGCTCACGCTCCAGTCGGGCGTAGCTTCGTCGGCGTACAGGCCGGCTGCCGGGTCCCAGAAGCGGTGCTCCATCAGCTCGAAGGTCGCGGCGATCATCGGCTTCGCTTCTTCGATGCCTGCCATCGCCGCGTGCGCGTACGCGAGCAGCACGAACGCGAGGCCGTAGCAGTGGCGCGTTGCATCGAGCGTGCGCTTGTGGCCGTCGCGCCAGTCGATCTCCCAGTCGTAGCCTTGTTGATGCGGGTCCCAGTGCGCATCGCGCAGGAACTTCAGGCCGTGTTGCGCGTACTCCAGATGCTGCGGATCGCCGAACTGCCGGTACGCCATCGCGTAGTTGAACACGTAGCGGCAACTGCTGACGAGGTGACGCGTCGCGCGGTTGTAGATCGTGCCGTCGTCGCGAAAGAAGTGGAAGAAGCCGCCGCTCGGATCGAGCACGTTCGGCGCGTAGAAGCGCAGCGTGTCCTCGACGTGCGACAGCAGGAAAGCGCCGTCGCGGAAGCTCGCGACAGGCGGCACCTTGTGATTGGCGGTGTTGTTCGAAAGAGTCGTGTCGGGTTGTTTCATGGCATTTTCACCGAGGTACTGGCACGGACAACGAGTTGGACCGGAATGCGAATGTCGAGTGCTGACGGCGTGTCTTCGAGCAGCAGTTCGACGCCGCGCCGGCCGAGTGCTTCCTTGTCGACGGCGATCGTCGTGAGCGGCGGGCGCGCGTGCGCGGCGGCGGGAATGTCGTCGAAACCGACGATCGCGATGTCTTCGGGCACACGCAGGCCACGCGCGAGACACACGCGCAGCGCCGCCAGCGCGGCGAGGTCGTTGTATGCGAAGACGGCGTCGGGGCGCGGGCCGGGGCGGTCGAGCAGTTGCTCCATCGCGAGCGCAGCGCCGGCGTCGGGGTCGAGGCCGGCGTCGATCGTCACTTCCAGCGACGGATCGAACAGCAGGCCGGCTTCGAAAAACGCGCGCCGGTAGCCGAGCGCGCGCTGCGCGATGCTGTAGTGCGCAAGCGAGCCGCCGATGAACGCGACGCGCGTGCGCTTCTGTGCAAACAGATGCTGCATCGCGAGCGCGGCGCCCGCCTGGTTGTCGAGATTCACTGAGCGCAGGTTCGGCGCCCACAGGTCGATCAGCACGAGCGGGCGCTTCATCGCAACGAGCGTCGTGAGCGTTTCCGGCTCGACGAAACCGGCGACGGCGATCGCGTCGGGCGCATGCAGGCGCATCTGCTGGACGACATCCTCGGTCGGGCCCGCTGTTAGCACGGACGGCACGATGCCGCGCTCGCGGCACGCGTCCTCGACACCGTGCAGCACGTGCGAGAAGAACGGGCTGACGGCGAAGTTGTTGTGATGACGATGCAGCAGGAACGTGAGCCGGCGAATGCGTGGGCGCAACTGCGCGGAATCGTAGCCAAGCCGGCGGGCCGTTTCGACGACGCGTTCGCGCGTCGTTTCCGACAAACCAGGCTGATTCTTCAGAGCGCGTGAGACGGTGCCGATCGACACGCTGGCCGCGCGGGCGACGTCGCGGATCGTTGTAGCCATCGAAAAAAGCGGCGGCGCGAGAGACGCGCAGCGGCGGAGTTCAAGTTCGGGTGATTGTATAGTAAAACGATCGCGCGAAACCCTCGTTCAGAGGCTTTCAATACGCGTAGATACCCGTATACAGGCGCAGTGAAGGTGAATCGTTTGTTTAGTAAAATGCACTAAACGGCGTGTTGGATTCATCAATTGATACGGACGCGGCGAAGTTGCGGCCGCAGATGAGCGGGAATGAGAAACACGAATGGGGAACGCGCAGTCCGAACCTTGCTGCCAAGGTGACTGCTCGTCGTGACAAAGGAATGTCGTTGCGGCGTGCTTTGCCGCTGAAGATGACGGCGGAAGCCGAAGCCGGGGCGAAGAAGTTCAGTCGACGGTTGCCGCCGTGCGCCCTTGCAGCAACATCTGGCTTTCTTCGAACCCGATCATCACGAAACCGGACGCTTCGCTTTTCGCGCGGCGTTTCGCGAGCGCCGCAACGGATGCAATGTCTTCGCTGCTGTACACCGCTTCGCCCGATTGCGGCTGCACGAGCACGCAGCCAATCGCCATCGTCACGAAGCCGAAAAACGTCGGATTGCCGCGCCGGTCCTCGCCATGGATGCCGCCCGCAAAGCGGTCGCCCGGCGCGTAGAAGCGCTGCGCGCCTTCGTTGAACACGTGAATGGCGCGCTCTGCGCGCTCGCGCCAGTCTTCGCTCTGGAACAGGATCAGAAAATCATCGCCACCGACGTGGCCGAGAAAATCGCGTGTCGGATCGCAGACTTCCGCGAGCACGTGCGCGGCGAACTTCAGCACTTCGTCGCCTTGCCAGTAGCCGTACTGGTCGTTGAACGGCTTGAAGTGATTCAGGTCGACGTAGCACGCGTAAAAGCCCGCTTCGTGGCTGAGCAGCCGCGTGATGTGCGAGCTGATCGGAATATTGCCCGGCAGAAAAGTCAGCGGATTCGCGTAACGCGCCGCCTCGATGCGTACTTCGGTCACCGCGCGCACGAGGCTTTCGCCCGTGCCGAGGCCGACGTACTTGCCGCTCTCGGTGATGACGAAGCCGTCCGCGAGGTAACGCTGGTCATCGCTGGCGAGCAGCTTGGCCATGTCTTCGACCGTCATCGATTTTTCGATGACCACGGGTGATGCATTCGCAAACAACAGGCATGGCCGCTTGCCGAACAGCTCGCGGTGGTAGGGCAGCGCGTAGCGGTCCATGAACGCGCGCCGGTTGATCAGCGCGACCGGCTCGTTATGCTCGACGACGGCGACGGCATGCAGGTTCGGCAGACGGTTGAAGAGTTCGAGCACGTCGTTGTTGGTCGCGTTGCGCGGCAGCGCGGGCGCATGCACGACCATCTTCGCCGATGCCATCCCGCCCGACGGCGATGCGCTCACCGCGCGCGTCGCCTCGGGGAACACGGCGATATGACCGGCGCGCAGTGCCTCGCGCGCGTCGTCGGAGACCTTGCGCGGCGGGTGCGCATGCGGCTTGCCGAAGAAATAGCCCTGGCCGCAGCCGATGCCCATGTCGCGCACGACGATCAGATCCGCCTCGTTTTCGATGCCTTCGGCCACCAGACGCGCGCCGCTCGCGGCCGCGAAGTGCTGCATCGCCTTGACGGCTTCGAACTTGAGCGGGTCGCTGGCAATGTCGTGAATGAAGAAGCGGTCGATCTTCACGACGTCCGGCTGCAGACGCACCCACAGGTTCATGCTGGCGTTCGCGGTGCCGTAGTCGTCAAGCGCGAACTGGGCGCCGGCCATGCGCAGCATGGAGATGGCGGGTAGGAAACTGGCGACATCGGGAATCGCGCTTTGCTCGGTCAGTTCGATCACGATGCGCTCGGCATCGACGCCCATGTTGCGCAGCATCACGAAGGTGTCTTCGCGGTTGTCGGCGAGTTGACGGATCGCACCGGCGCTGAAATTCAGGAACAGCTTGCCCTCGTACTTGAGCTTCGCGAATGCCTCGATGCAGGTGTGCGCGGCGGCGCGCTCCAGTGCGATCACGCTGCCTTCGGCGGCCGCCTGCGCGAATAGCGCGTACGGCGCTTCGAGGGCGGAGCCGGCCGGTCCGCGGATCAGCCCTTCGTAGCCGAGAATCGCGCCATCGTCGAAATCGACGATCGGCTGGAACACGGCGGACAGGTCACGCTGCGCAATCAGATCGACGATGCGCGGCGCTGCGATGGTGGAGAACGAGCGTTGAGGCATGACACACGGCCGGAGCATTGGACCGTCGGCTTATCGGCAGCAAGTCGCTGAAATTAAATGAATTTTTAGTGACGCTCCGCACCGTTCTGGTGCTTGGCGGAAGCGCTTTCACTATTTGGGCGGCAGGTGCGTGCGTTTGTCCTATGCCGTCGTGCCGAGGCGACAGCAGCGGCCGGGCAGGATGAAATAACGAAAAAACCGCCCGCAGGCGGCCTTCACGACATGCACTCAGGGAGAGCGCTTATGAATCTCGACTTATTCGAAACGGGCCTAGCGGCGCGCAACAGCGGCCGTCGTGCTCTTTTGCGCGGCGCGCTTCTCGGCGCTGACGTCGCGTGCGCCCCAGCGTTGCGCGAGCGCGGCGCAGACCATCAACTGAATCTGATGGAACAGCATCAGCGGCAGCACGACGGCGCCTACCGCATGCGTGGCGAAAATCACTTTCGCCATCGGCACGCCGGCGGCGAGGCTCTTCTTCGAACCGCAGAAGATGATCGTGATCTGGTCGGCGCGGCTGAAGCCGAGGCGCTTGCTGACGAATATCGTCACGAGCAGCGCGAGCGCCAGCAGCACCGCGCACACCACCAACAGCCCGCCCAGCGCCGCGAGCGGTATCTGATGCCACAGGCCTTCGTTGACGGCCTCGCTGAACGCGGCGTACACCACCAGCAGGATCGAGCCCTGGTCGACGAACTTCAGCACGCCGCGGTTGCGGTCGATCCATCCGCCAATCATCGGCCGCAGCAGCTGCCCGGCGACGAACGGCACCAGCAGTTGCAGCACGATGTTCCACACCGTATGCCACGGCGACGTGCCGCTCGCCGCCTGGCTCGTGACGATCACGCTGACGAGCGCGGGCGTGATGAAGATGCCAAGCAGGCTGGATGCGGACGCGCTGCACACGGCGGCGGGCACATTGCCTTTCGCAATCGACGTGAACGCGATCGACGACTGAACCGTCGACGGCAGCGTACAGAGGAAGAGGATGCCGGCGTAGAGCGCAGGCGTCACGAGGGGCGAAAGAAGCGGTTTGAGTACGAGCCCGAGTATCGGAAAGAGCGCGAACGTGCTTAACAGCACGACGAGGTGCAGCCGCCAATGCGTGGCGCCGGCAATGATCGCTTCGCGCGAGAGCTTGGCGCCGTGCAGGAAGAACAGCAGCCCGACCGCGAAATCCGTTACCCAGTTGAACGCCGTCGCCGCGTGGCCGTGCACGGGCAGCAGGCTCGCGAAAATCACCGTGCCGATCAGGCAGAGCGTGAAATTGTCGGGCAGGAGTTTCGGACGGGCCATCTTTCAAATCTCGATGCAGGGGAAGCGATCGCCTTGATGTCGCCGGCGGGCGCGTGCCAAAGGGCTATTGTCCGCGCAAAGTGATTGAAAAAGCAAATTCATTTGCCGAATTGATTAATTACCTGAGCGCATGAAACGCCCGTCCGCGTGCATGGTTGCGTTCGCATCGAGTCTGCTGGTCAGAACGACCGTTTCGGGCGTCCAGAATCGGTCGAAACGACACGTTGAAACAAGCGTTTTGGAGCGCCTCTGTTCATACGAATTCAGGTGTTCGAACGACCCCGTTTCAGCGCTTTTTCCCCTCGCGCCGCAAGAGGTTTGTGGCGAAAAAACGTCGCAGTAACAATGCGTTACAAGAGTGCCGCAGACCTAACATATTTTGGCTCGACTCACTGGGAGGACGCCAATAAATTACTGTTCGAAGGCCGATGGGGCATCGCGCGAGAAAGCTTGTCATGCAAGTCGCGCCAGCCCCGGAACCAGCCAAGCCGTAGCTCGAACGGCGGGCTCTCAGGCGGGTCGTCGGGCAGGTGAAACATGGTGCTTGTAGGGCTGTCGAGGATCAAATGGTGGATGACGGGCGCGCTGATCGTCGCGCTGACCTCGCTCGCCTATGCGAAACCGTCATTTGTCAGCCATGAAGGACACGGGTTGTTCGGCGGCGCGTCGAGTTTTCACGGTTCGTCGTTTGGTGGCCCTGTCCATGGAAACACTGTGCCGCGCGCCAATATTTCGCGTGACATGCCGCGCGGCGTGGCGATGTCAGGTCACGCTGGCCGATATGCGCGAAATGAAGCGCCGCGCACGCGCGGCAACGCGTCGGGCCGGACCAGTGTGAACGACACATTCGCCGGGCGCGTGTACGGCAGCAATGCATCGAACTACACCGCACAACGCATGGCGCTTCCCGCCGACGTCTATCGCAATCGCCCAGCCGCGCAATACGTCGGCACCCAGTATGCCGGTGCGATCACGCCTATCAGCACCGATTCGCATAACGCGCCGCGGCCGCCTGCGACCGCGCAATCGGCGCACGTCGGTTCGATCCGCGACGACGTCACACGCTACAACGAAGAGCGCGGCGCGTCGCGCCCGATTCCGCGCCCGCCTGGGGACCCGTCGCGCATCCCGTCTCCGTCGCCTTACCGTAACTGACCTATCCTCTGCCCTCTACGGGACGTTTCGCCGTTCGGTCTATCCTGCTTTCCATCCACTCGCTCTGAGATCGGATCGGTGTTTTCTCAAGTTCAGCTACCCAATCTTTTCGGTCTCCGCACGTCCGACAAAATACCCCGTCTGATCTGACGTAAGCACGCCACACATTTTTGAAAACGCTCGTCAGTCTATGGCGTTTGTCATCAAATCCCCTCTTCGTTGCGGCGGCGCGTCAATCCTTCGTTGATGCGCTTCGCATCACACGCTGTGCTGTAGAATCCGCGCGCTTTCGAGGGCGCGCGGGTGCTTGCGGCACTGCGGAAACAAGGTGTGTCGGCAACCAGTATCAGGCCGAAAGTTCACCAAACTATTCAGTCCCATATACCCGCAATAACCGCAGATATTTTTGTCCATAAAAATGGTCCGCAAAGATTTGTCCCAGCCCAGATTGGCTCGACGATCAAACGGATAACAAACACGGATCCGGCGAGCGCCCCGCCGTACAGCCACACCTTTTGACAAAGACAGGAGAACCCATGAATACCACCGTCAGCCGTGCGCTGAGAACAACCCTGAAGGCGAGCGTCATCGGTGCCTTGCTGGCCATTGCATCGACGTCGTCGTTCGCGCAGTCGAGCGTGCAGCTTTATGGTCAGGTCGACGAATGGGTCGGCGTCACGAAGTTCCCGGGAAGCCAGAGCGCATGGAACGTGTCGGGCGGCGGTATGTCGACGTCGTACTGGGGCCTCAAGGGCGCTGAAGATCTGGGCAACGGCTACAAGGCGATCTTCACACTGGAAGACTTCTTCCGCGCGCAGAACGGCAAGTTCGGCCGCTTCGACGGCGACACGTTCTTCGGGCGTAACGCGTATGTCGGTATCGAGTCTCCGTACGGCACGGTGACGGCGGGCCGTCTGACCACGCAACTGTTCGTGTCGACGATTCTGTTCAATCCGTTCATCGACTCGTACGTCTTCTCGCCGATGGTCTATCACGTGTTCCTCGGTCTGGGCACGTTCCCGACCTACACGACGGACATGGGCGTGGTCGGCGATTCCGGCTGGAACAACGCAGTCCAATATTCGTCGCCGGACTTCAGCGGGCTGTCGGGCAGCGCGATGTATGCGCTGGGCAATTCGGCGGATCACAACGGCTCGAAGAAATACAGTGCCCAGTTCCTGTATTTCCATGGTCCGTTCGCGGCGACGGGCGTGTTCCAGTACGTGAACTTCAACAACTCGCCGACCGATCTCGGCTCGCTGGTTTCGGGCCTGAAGAGCCAGTCGGTTGGACAGGTGGGCGTGTCGTACGACCTGAAGTTCGCGAAGTTTTACGGTCAGTACATGTACACGAAGAACGACCAGGACGTCGGCAGTTGGCACGTGAACACGGCGCAGGGCGGCGTGTCGGTGCCGCTCGGCACGGGCACGGTGATGGCGTCGTATGCTTACTCGCGCGATACGGGCGGTCTGGACCAGATGCACCAGTCGGCGGCGATCGGCTACGACTATCCGCTGTCCAAGCGCACCGACGTCTACGCGGCGTATCTCTACGACAAGTACACGGGCCAGTCTTCGGGCTATACGGCCGGCGCAGGCATTCGCGCGAAGTTCTGATCACGATAGACACACCGCGGCGGCGTGTCCCGCGCGCTGCCGCGGCGTGCCCTGCAAAGCCCTGCCTTCTTCACGGAAGGCAGGGCTTTTTCTTTCGGATGCTCGCCAGCGCCGCACATTGTCGACGGCTCCTTGATAAAGTCCCGGGAATCAGCCTGATTCATTCCTATCCCGAGCGATCGCCATGGATACCCTCGTCAGCATGAAAGTGTTTCGCCACGTGGTCGAAGTCGGCAGCTTCGTCGGCGCGGCGGAAAAGATGGACATGTCGGCGGCGATGGCGAGCAAGCATGTGATGCATCTGGAGCAGCAACTCGGTGCACGATTGCTGAACCGGACCACGCGCCGCGTCGCGCCCACGGAAGCGGGCCGCGAGTACTACGAGCGTCTGAGCCAGGTGCTGAGCGAACTCGACGAAGCCGAGCAGGCGGTCGGTGCGGCGAGCATCGTGCCGCAAGGACGCTTGCGCGTGTCGACGTTGTCCGCGTTCGGTCTGCGGCACGTGATGAGCGCCGTCGCCGATTACGCGACGCAGCATCCGCAAGTCACCGTCGATATCACGCTGTCGGACCGCGTCGTCGAACTGATCGACGAGGGCTTCGATGTCGCGATCCGCGCGTCGCCGTTGGGGCTGAAGTCGTCGTCGCTGATCGCCCGCCAGGTGGCGACCGCGCATCTCGTGTTGTGCGCGTCGCCGGACTATATCAAGCGGCACGGCGCGCCCAGAAACACCGCCGATCTCGCACGCCACAACTTCATTCAGTACGCGGGCGTGTCGGCGCTCGAACTGGTCGCGGGCGCGAATGCGGAAAGCGCGCGCGTCAAGTTCTCGGGCAATCTGATCGTCAACCATCTGGAGGCGCAGCGCGTGGTCGTGCTGCAGGGCGCGGCGCTCGCGCTGCTCGGCACCGAAGTGATCGGCGACGATCTCGCTGCCGGCCGCCTCGTGCCGCTGCTCGTCGATGAACTGCCGCCGCGCGAACTGCCCATTCACGTCGTCTACGCAAGCCGCCGGCATCTGTCGGCGAAGGTGCGGTCGTTCGTCGATTTCATCGCGGAGCGCTTTTCGAGCGAGACGTTGTGGCCGACGCTCGAGCAGATCAGGGCGCTCGCAGTACGGTGAGATTCGCGGCGCAAAGCTCGTCCATTCGCGTCCACTGAACGCCGCACGGACGATTGGGTCGTATCGTTATACTGGTTGCAGCACCCGCGAAGTAGAACGAACCTGACGATTCGATCCGGGGGAGACATGACTGATCTTTCCACGCCGCAGCGCGTCGGCGACGACGCGCCCGCTTCCCGATCTTCCGCGCCGCCCTCGCCGCACGAGACGTCCTCGCGACGCCTGCGTTTCGTCACGGCCGCCGCACTGTTCGACGGCCACGACGCGTCGATCAACATCATGCGGCGCATCCTGCAGGCGAGCGGCGTCGAAGTGATCCATCTCGGCCACAACCGCTCGGTCGAAGAAATCGCGACGGCGGCGCTGCACGAGGACGCGGACGGCATCGCGGTGTCGAGCTATCAGGGCGGGCACGTCGAATACTTCCGCTATCTGGTCGATCTGTTGCGCGAGCGCGGCGGCGAGCGGATCAAGGTGTTTGGCGGCGGTGGCGGCGTGATCGTCCCCGATGAGATCGCGGCGTTGCAGCGCTATGGCGTCGAGCGCATTTACTCGCCGCACGACGGCCAGCGGCTCGGGCTGCAAGGAATGATCGACGACATGATCGCGCGTTGCCGCGACGCGGCAAGAGCGAACGCTCAGCCTGCGCAACTCGTTGTCGATCTGAAGGACGCGATGCGCCGAGACACGGATCGCGTCGGGCATGTCGTCACGTTCCGCAAGCTCGCGCAACTGATTACCTCGCTTGAAACGGACGACGTCGATCCCGCCACACGCGCGGCGCTCGCCGCGCAAGCCGGACCAACACGCGTGCCCGTGCTCGGCATCACAGGAACGGGCGGCGCGGGCAAGTCGTCGCTGACCGACGAGCTGATCCGACGCTTTCGCCTCGACTACGGCGACACGTTGACCATCGCCGTGATCGCCATCGATCCTTCTCGCCGCAAATCGGGCGGCGCGCTGCTCGGCGATCGCATCCGCATGAATGCGATCGGCGACTGGGGCAGCGGCGCACGCGTCTTCATGCGCTCGCTGGCGACGCGCGAGGCATCGAGCGAAATCTCTGACGCGCTGCCCGACGCAATCGACGCCTGCAAGATGACGGGCTTCGATCTGATCGTGGTCGAAACGTCGGGCATCGGACAGGGCGATGCCGCGATCGTGCCGCACGCCGACAAGTCGTTGTACGTGATGACGCCGGAGTTCGGCGCAGCAAGCCAGCTCGAAAAGATCGACATGCTCGATTTCGCGGATGTTGTCGCGATCAACAAATTCGACCGCAAGGGCGCCGCCGACGCGTTGCGCGACGTCGCAAAGCAGGTTCAACGTAACCAGCATAAGTTTGGATCGAAAATCGAGGAGATGCCGGTATTTGGTACGATTGCGTCACGTTTCAACGACGACGGCGTGACGGCTGTGTACCAACATGTCGCGAAGACTTTACGCGATCACGGTCTGCATGAGAGCGACGGGCGATTGCCGAAACTGCAAGGTGTGCGTCATTCGACGGGCCGCAACGCCATCGTGCCGCCCGCGCGCGTGCGCTATCTGTCGGATGTCGTGCTGACGGTGCGCGGTTATCGGGAGCGCGTCGAAGCGCAGTCGCAGCTCGCGCGCGAGCGTTGGCAGCTCGACGAAGCGCGCCGGATGCTGAGCGAGGCGAACGGCAGCGTGCCGGATGCCGCTGCGTTCGATTCGCTTATCGACACCCGCACGTCGCAAATGGGCGAGCACGAAAAGGCGCTGCTCGATGCGTGGCCGGACACGGTCGCCGCCTATTCCGGCGACGAACATGTCGTGAAGATCCGCGACAAGGAAATCCGCACGGCGCTCACCGTCGAAACGCTGTCGGGTTCGAAGATCCGCAAGGTCGCGCTGCCGGCGTTCAAGGACCCCGGCGAAATCCTGCGCTGGCTAATGCTCGACAATCTGCCCGGCTATTTCCCGTTCACGGCGGGCGTGTTTCCGTTCCGCCGCGAGAACGAAGACCCGACACGCATGTTCGCGGGCGAGGGCGACCCATTCCGCACCAACAGGCGTTTCAAGCTGCTATCCGAAGGGATGCCCGCCAAGCGCCTGTCGACGGCGTTCGATTCCGTCACGCTCTACGGCGAGGAGCCGCACGAAAGACCCGATATCTACGGCAAGGTCGGCAATTCGGGTGTATCTGTAGCGACGCTCGACGACATGAAAGCGCTCTACGACGGCTTCGATCTGTGCGCACCCGAAACGTCGGTGTCGATGACGATCAACGGACCCGCGCCGACCCTTCTCGCGATGTTCTTCAATGTCGCGATCGATCAGCAGATCGCGCTCGCGCACGCGAAGGCGCAGCAGGACAACCGTGAACCTTCGCAAGACGAACTCGACGCCGCGCGCCGCTTCGCGCTGGAAAACGTGCGCGGCACTGTGCAGGCCGACATCCTGAAGGAAGATCAAGGGCAGAACACCTGCATCTTCTCGACGGAATTCAGCCTGAAGGTGATGGGCGACATTCAGGCGTACTTCGTCGAGCACGGCGTGCGCAATTTCTATTCGGTGTCGATCTCCGGCTATCACATCGCCGAGGCGGGCGCGAACCCCATCTCGCAACTTGCGTACACGCTCGCCAACGGCTTCACGTATGTCGAGGCGTATCTCGCGCGCGGCATGGATATCGACGATTTCGCGCCGAACCTGTCGTTCTTCTTCTCGAACGGAATGGACCCGGAATATACGGTGCTCGGCCGTGTCGCGCGTCGCATCTGGGCCGTCGCGATGCGCGACCGCTATGGCGCGAACGAACGCAGCCAGAAGCTGAAGTATCACGTGCAGACCTCGGGCCGCAGCCTGCACGCGCAGGAAATCGACTTCAACGATATCCGCACCACGTTGCAGGCGCTGATCGCGATCTACGACAACTGCAATTCGCTGCACACGAACGCGTTCGACGAAGCGATCACCACGCCGACGGAAGATTCGGTGCGCCGCGCGGTCGCTATCCAGTTGATCATCAATCGCGAATGGGGACTCGCGAAGAACCAGAATCCGAACCAGGGCAGCTTCATCATCGACGAACTGACGGATCTCGTCGAAGCGGCCGTGCTCGCGGAGTTCGACCGGCTCACCGAGCGCGGCGGCGTGCTTGGTGCAATGGAAACGGGTTATCAGCGCGGCCGCATTCAGGACGAATCGATGCTGTATGAGCATCGCAAGCATGACGGCTCGTATCCGATCGTCGGCGTGAATACGTTCCTCGGCGCGCATGCGCACGACGCGCCGCCGCCCATCGCGCTCGCGCGCTCGACGGAAGAAGAAAAGCAGGGGCAACTGAAGCGTCTGCGCGCGTTCCAGTCATCGCGTGAAAGCGAAGCGCCGGCGATGCTGGAACGCCTGAAGCAGGCCGTCATCGACGATGAAAACGTTTTTGCCGTGCTGATGGAGGCGGTGCGCGTCTGTTCGCTGGGACAGATTACGCATGCGCTGTTCGAAGTGGGTGGCCAGTACCGGCGCAACATGTGACGCCATCCTGAAACGAAAAGGCCGCGTCTGCGGCCTTTTCATGTCTTCAATGCCAACGATTCAGCGACCAATCCCGAGCCGCGTTTTCGCCGCCTGATACTCGTCCTTCAGACGCGCAACAAGCTCACCGACGCTCGGCACATCGTGCATCAAACCCACGCCTTGGCCTGCGCCCCAGATGTCTTTCCACGCTTTCGCCTTGTCGCCGCCGAAGTTCATCGCGGTCTTGTCCGACTCAGGCAGCGCATCGGGATCGAGTCCCGCGCTCTGGATGCTCTCGCGGATGTAGTTGCCATGCACGCCCGTGAAGAGGTTCGTGTAGACGATGTCGGCGGCATTCGCGTTGATGATCGCCTGCTTGTAGCCTTCGACGGCATGTGCTTCCTTCGTCGCGATAAAGCGCGTGCCCATGTACGCGAGATCGGCGCCCATCGCCTGCGCGGCGAGAATCGAGCCGCCGTTCGCAATCGAGCCGGACAGCACGATCGGGCCGTCGAACATGCGCCGCACTTCACCGACCAGCGCGAACGGCGAGGTCGTGCCCGCGTGGCCACCCGCACCCGCCGCGACGAGAATCAGACCATCGACGCCCGCATCCAGCGCCTTCTGCGCGTGACGCAGATTGATCACGTCGTGCAGCACGATGCCGCCGTAGCTGTGCACGGCATCGACGATCTCCTTCGCGGGCGCGCGCAGGCTCGTGATGAAAATCGGCACCTTGTGTTCGACGCACACGCGAATGTCGTGTTCGAGCCGCGCATTCGACTGATGCACGATCTGATTCACGGCAATCGGCCCGATGACAGCGTCCGGGTTCGCCGCCTTGTGCTCGGCAAGCGAGGCCTGAATCTGTGTCAGCCATTCGTCGAGCAGTTCGGCCGGGCGCGCGTTGAGCGCGGGAAACGAACCGACGATCCCCGCCTTGCATTGCGCAAGCACGAGCTCAGGGTAGCTGACGATGAACATCGGCGAGGCGACGACGGGCAGAGCAAGGTTCTGCAGGACGGCGGGCAAGGCCATGGTGCGAGTCTCCAGATCGACTGCCGGTGCATCCGATGCCCGGCGATATGAGTGTAGCGGCTGCCGTCCGCGTTTCGCGTCAAACAGCCGTCGAGCGTCAAATTTAAGAACGATCGTTCGATTATAGGCGAGTCTGGGCCGCGTTGCTCGTTTGGTGTCGTTTGAAGGAGAGTTCAGGTTCTACGAAAGCGTGGGCTATCCCACTCGTCGCGACACACTCGCCTTCTACAATGCCCAGACTTACAACGACAACGAGATCCGACATGCTCTTCGCGGACTTCACAACCTTTCGGGTCACGGCCGGCGACGTCGATATTCATGGAGTCAAGGGCGGAGCAGGGCCGCCCTTGCTGCTGCTGCACGGTCATCCGCAGAGCCATCTGATCTGGCATCGCTGCGCGGCGCAACTCGCCGAGCATTTCACGGTGATCGCGACCGACCTGCGCGGCTACGGCGCGTCGGCGAAACCGCCGAGCGACGAGACGCACGCGCCGTATTCAAAGCGCGCGATGGCCGCCGACCAGGTCGCCGTGATGCGCCACTTCGGCTTCGAGCGGTTTCTCGTGTGCGCGCATGATCGCGGCGCGCGGGTCGCGCACCGGATGGCGCTCGACTACCCCGATGCCGTCGAACGACTGATGCTGCTCGACATCGCGCCGACGCTCGCGATGTACGAGGCCACCGACCGCACGTTTGCGACGCTCTATTTCCACTGGTTCTTCCTGATCCAGCCGGAGCCGCTGCCCGAGACGCTGATCGAAGGCAATCCCGATGTCTACGTCGATCGCGTGATGGGTAGCCGTCACGCGGGCCTCGCGCCGTTCGCGCCCGAGGTGCTCGCCGAGTATCGCAAGGCCTTGCGGCAGCCGGGCGCCGTGCATGCGATGTGCGAGGACTACCGCGCATCGGCGACGATCGATCTCGAGCACGATCGCGCCGATATCGAACGCGGACATAAGATTGCCTGTCCGCTTCGCGTGCTGTGGGGCGCGGAAGGCGTGATCGAAAAATGCTTCGAGCCGATCGCCGAATGGCGCAAGGTTGCGCGCGACGTCAGCGGCCGTTCGCTGCCGTGTGGCCACTACATTCCCGAGGAAGCGCCCGCCGAACTCGTCGCGGAGATGTTGTCCTTCTTCGAGGCCGTGGAGCTTTGATTGCTGGGCGCTTTCGAGCCGCTCGCTTACTTTAAGCGAGCGGCGGCAGGCGCCGTGGCACTGGCGTCGACTTGACGATTGCGGTGCTCGTTTCCGCACGCTCGGTCACTTTCGACAGAATCTCGTCGAGCTGATCGATCGAGCGCAGATACAGGCGGCAGATGAAGCAATCGTCGCCCGTCACCTTGTCGCATTCGACGAACTCCGGAATGCGGCGAATCACGTCCTCCACCAGATGCAACTGACCGGGTAACGGCTTCACGCGCACGATCGCCTGCAACGTGTAGCCTAGCGCGCGCGGATCGATCTGCACCGTGAAGCGCTCGATCACGCCTTGCGCGTCGAGGCGCCGCAAACGGTCCGCCGTCGCGGGCGCGGAGAGTCCAACGCTGCGCGCGAGTTCGCTGACGGGCTGGCGCGCGTCGTCGGCGAGACTCGCGAGCAGCATGCGATCGGTGTCGTCGAGCGTCGCGGGTGCGGGAGCTTGCCTGATGTCGGGATTAAGGCGCTTTGTCATTTGGGCCTTCGCATTTAAGGTTGATTCGCTCGATTGCCTGATTTTAGATATGTATTGGCCACTTCGGATTAATTACACTGATCGCAAGATGTGATTCTTCTGGAGAGTTTCAGATGGCAGCAAACAACGAAGTGCGGCGCGGCGCGTTCGAGATGACGCTCGCGATGCTGATGTCGGGGACGATTGGCTGGCTCGTCGTTTCGTCGCAGCAATCGGCTCTGAACGTCGCGTTCTTCCGATGCCTGTTCGGCGGCGCGACGCTGCTGCTGATCTGCGCCGTCCTCGGACTGCTCAAACGCAAGCTGTTTTCGTGGAAGATGATCGCGCTCGCCACGCTCGGCAGCGCGGCCATCGTCATGAACTGGGTGCTGCTGTTCGCCGCTTACTCGCGCGCGTCGATCTCGATGGCGACCACCGTCTACAGCACACAGCCTTTCATGCTCGTCGCGCTCGGCGCGCTGGTGTTCCGCGAGCGCGTGACGGCATCGACGGTCGCCTGGCTGCTGATCGCGTTCGTCGGACTCGTGTTCGTCGTGAAAGTGGAGCCGGCTGTGCTCGCGATGCCGGGACAATATCTGCAAGGCGTCGCGTTTGCCGTCGGTGCGGCCTTCCTGTACGCGGTTTCGTCGATCATCACAAAGCACTTGAAGAACACACCGCCGCACCTTATCGCGCTGATCACGGTGACGACAGGCGTCGTCATGCTCGCACCGTTCGTGCAGTACGACGCGTTGCCTACGACGGGTGTGCACTGGTTGCAGCTCGTCACGCTCGGCATCGTGAACACGGGGATCATGTATGTGCTGCTGTACGGCGCCATCCAGAAGCTGCCGACGGCGATGACGGGCGCGCTGTCTTTCATCTACCCAGTCGTGGCGATCGTCGTCGACCGGATCGCGTTCGGACAGAAGCTCGCGTGGATTCAGGTGCTTGGCGCGGTGTTGATCCTGCTTGCGGCGGCCGGCGTGAATCTCGGCTGGCGCATCGTGCCGACGCGGCGCTACTCCATATAACGGTACTTCATACCGATAGTACGGAATCCGAATAAGGTGTCAGGCCGGCGTTAACAATTCTGTAGGGAAATCACCGATGCGTTCGAAAGCTACGCGCGGGTATTATTTCTTCGACGCTGATCACGTCAACAGTAATTACGCCGCTCGAACCGAAAGCCGAGCGGCTTTCTTTTTATACGGCCATGCAAGCGGCTTCGGCTCACGAATCAACCGGCGCGCGCAGTGATCTGCTCGCCGTCGAATCGTAGCGGCCCATTCTCGGCCGCCAATCCTTCTATCAGTTCACGCAGCAGTGCGGGCCATGCGCTGCGCGGCTTCAGCATCGATGCGGCGGCCCGCATCACGCTTGCGTCGTCGAGCATACGCAGCAAGGCATCGAAAGATAGCGAGCGTGCGTCGAGCAGCTTGAACACAATCAACACCTTCAGCGCGTTTTTCGCGTTGCGTGCCGGGTCGGCGCGCAGCCACGCGACGCGCGACAACGCGCGATCGAGTGCTGCATGCACATCGGAAAACGGTGCGCCGTGGCCGGGAATCACCGTCTCAACATCGAGTGTGCCGATCAGTTCGAGCACGGCCTGTTGCTCTGCGAAACCGCTTTCGCCTTCAAGTTCCGGAAAGATCACACCGAAGCCGTTTTCCCACAGCGCGTCGGCGCTGATCAGCAGCTTTTGCCCGGCGCAATACAGCATCAGCGAATGCGGGTCGTGGCCCGGCGCGCCGAGCACATCCCAGTCGAGTGCGCCGAGCGTCAGGCGAGTGCCCGGTTCGATCGTGTCCGAGAATGCGAAACGTTCGCAGAATTGACCTGTTGCGCGAAACGTCAAACGCGACTCGTCCCATTCGCGCACAGCGTCCGCTTCCGTCGATGGAATCAGCGTCCGGCATGGCCACCTTGCCTGCAATTGCGCGTTGCCGCCGCAGTGATCCGAATGCAGATGCGTGTTGACGATCAGGTCGAGTGGCCGCGTGCCGAGCGCGTGTCTGACGAGCGCCGCTGTTTGAGCCGCGTGCGACGCGTAGCCGGTATCGACGAGCGCCGCGCTTGCTTCGTCGACGAGCAGCACATTGTTCGACGACAGCCAGCCGCGTTCGAACACGCGTATCGACGGCGGCAGCGCGATCATGCGTCGCCTTCCTGTGCGGCGGGCTTCGGCATCACGAGTATCGTCGACTTGCCGATCACAACCGTTTCGCTGCGCTGGTTCACGACGCTGCCTTCGAGCTGTGTCAGATCGCCGTTGAGACTCGCTTTCCAGAATGCGCCGACGACGCGCCAGGTCATCGTCAGCGTGTCGCCGCTGTGCGCGGCTTTCTTCAGCTTGATGTCGAACTCGAGCCCGAGCGGCTGCGCGTAGGTCGAGAAGTGCGTGGCGAGCAGCGCCATGAAGTGCGCGGTCGGCTGCGTGCCGGAGGCGATCAGGCCGCCGAAGCGGCTTTGCGCCGCGTACGCGTCGTCGTGATGGAGCGGGTTGAGGTCGTTCACGAGTGTGGCGAACGATTTGATCGATTCCGCAACAAGGCTCAGCGTCGCGCTGAATGTCTCGCCGACCGTGACGACGCGCGGCGGCGTGTTCATGTCTTCGCCTCGCGTTTCGGTGACTGCTTCGCCATGAAGTCGACGTGGCGCCTGTCGATTTCATCCCACACCGCGCGTTTAGCCGCGTCATCGAACGAAGACCATTTCGCGATTTCGTCGATCGTGCGCAGGCAACCTTCGCACAGGCCCGTGGACCGATTCATCCGGCACACGTTGATGCATGGCGAAGGAACGGGCGCGATGGTTTGCGCCGTGTCCTGAGCGCGAGCGGTGTCGGCTGTCATGCCGTCTCGCGCAACGCCACGTCGACGACGGGCGCGCCCGTCAGCGTGGCCAGTTCCTGCGGCGTCAGATTGAACACCGCATGCGGATGACCCGCGGCTGCCCACAGGCTGTCGAGCGTGAGGAGATCGGCGTCGATCAGCGTGACGGGCGTCGTTGCGTGACCGATCGGACACACGCCGCCGATCGCATAACCCGTTTTCTCGCGCACGAACTTCGCGTCCGCGCGCGCAATCTCACCGACCTGCGCCGCCACCTTCTTTTCATCGACGCGATTCGCGCCGCTTGCGATGATCAGCACGGGCGCATCGTCTTCGCGGCGGCGAAACAGGATCGACTTGGCGATCTGCGCGATCGAGCAGCCGAGTCCCGCCGCCGCTTCCGCCGACGTCTTGCCCGTTTCCGGCAGCATCACGACCTGTCCGGCATGGCCGCGCTCGCGCAGCAAAAGCGCGACGCGGCGCGCCGACTCGGGCAGCGAATCCAGATCGGGCGTGTGAGGTGTTTGTACCGTTGCGTTATCCGACATGTGTTGTGTTCCTGTGATGAGTCATACGCAGGTGGACTTTTCGCTGCGTGCCTTCGCCAGTAGCGCTTTGCCCGCGCGCGACACGTTCGGCTTGCCGATCGACGTCGAAATGAAATCACCGATCTCGACGACTTGCGCGAGGTCGATGCCCGTCTCGATGCCGAGTCCGTTCATCAGATACAGCACGTCTTCCGTGGCGACGTTGCCCGTTGCGCCTTTCGCGTATGGACATCCGCCGAGTCCCGCAACCGACGCATGAAAAATCTCGATGCCTTCCTGCAGCGCGGCGTAGATGTTCGCGAGCGCCTGGCCGTAAGTATCGTGGAAATGCCCCGACAGGCGCTCGCGCGGAAACACCTGCGTGACGGCGGCGAATACTTCACGCGTGCGCTTCGGTGTGCCGACGCCGATCGTGTCGGCGATATCGATCTCGTCGCAACCGAGCGCGGCGAAACGCTCAACGACATCGACGACCGACGCGACGGGCACGTCGCCCTGATACGGACACCCCAGCGAACACGACACGCTGCCGCGTATGCGGAGGCCTTTGTCTTTTGCAGCCTGCGCGACAGGCACGAAGCGCTCGATGCTTTCCGCAATGCTGCAATTGATGTTCTTTTGCGAGAATGCTTCGCTGGCCGCGCCGAAGATCACGATCTCGTCAGCCTGAGCGGCGACAGCGCCTTCGAGGCCGCGCAGGTTCGGCGTCAGCACCGAGTAGATCGTGCCCGCGCGACGCTCGATGCCCGCCATCACGTCGGCGCCATCGGCCATCTGCGGCACCCACTTGGGCGACACGAACGAAGCCGCTTCCACATTCCTGAACCCGGCCGCCGACAGGCGATTGATCAACTCGATCTTGACCTCGGTGGGTACGAATTCCTTCTCGTTCTGCAGTCCGTCGCGCGGACCGACTTCGACGATTTTCACTGCTTGTGGCATGGCCATGTTTGTCTCCTGTGTCGACGGAAGCCGGCGCTTTGGCGCTTGCTCCCGTCCCTGCAAGTCACTTGCTGCCGCGTGACGCGGTCTTGCGTGGCGCTCAATAACCGCGCCCGATATCGACGATTCCGCCGATCGGCTCGCCACGCATCAACGCGCCGATCTTCTGCGCAATCTGCGCGAGGCTTTCTTCGCGCAGCGTCAACGCCGAGATATGCGGCGTGATCGAAATGCGCGGGTGCTTCCAGAACGGGTGCTGCGACGGCAACGGTTCCTCCACGAATACATCGAGCGTGGCTGCGGCAATCTGGTCTTGCTCCAACGCAACGAGCAAATCCTGTTCGACGAGATGCGCGCCGCGCGCGATATTGACGAGGTACGCGCCGCGCGCGAGCTTCGACAAGTTGCGCTGGTTGAGGACGCCGTCCGTGTCGGGCGTGTGCGGCAGCAGATTGACGAGCACTTTGACGCCATCGAGGAACGCGTCGAACTGTGCTTCGCCCGCAAAGGTCGCGACGCCATCGATCTCGCGCGCGCGGCGGCTAAAGCCGCGCACCGGGAAGCCTGCCGCGGCGAGCGTCGTCGCCACATGCGAGCCGAGCACGCCCAGACCGAGCACGCCGACCGTGAACGTTTCGCGCGCATGCGGTTCGAGCACATGCCAGCGCTGTTCTGCCTGCAGCCGTTCGTATTCGTCGAAGCGGCGCATGTAACGCAGCACCGCGTGCATCACGTACTCGGCCATCTGTTGCGCCATCCCCGTATCTTCGAGCCGCACGAGCTGCGCGTTGCGCGGCAGCGTGCCGGGATGCTCGCGCTCCAGCTTCAGGATCGCGTCGACGCCTGCGCCAAGGTTGAAGATCGCGCGCAAGTCGTCGCGGCCGGCGAGCATCTCGCGCGGCGGCTTCCAGACGACGGCGACATCGGCGGGGGCGTTGTCGCCCGGTTGCCATTCGCGCAGGTCGACGCCTGGCAGTGCGCGCGACAGGTCGCGCAGCCAGACGTCGGCCTCGGATTGCGGTGTATAGAAAAGGACTTTCATGCGTGGCCGGTTGAGCGTTGCTGTCGCCAGAAGCGGGGTGCTTTTATGGATAGGCTTCATTCTACTTTTTCGCCGACCTTCGCGCGCATTCCCGCAGCCGCGAGGCGCACGATGCGGGCGCAAGCCAGCACGCGCAGCGGCACGCCGATATGCAAAGCACGAAAAATTGGTTCAAGCCATGCGCCGCCCACGCGACAATGATTTCCAGATTCCCGCTACGAGGAAAGAATCATGTTTTCGTGCACCCGATCGATCTGGCCGCCACGGCTCGTGACCGTGCCGGGCGTGCACGGCAGCGAAGGGGCACACTGGCAAACCTGGTTGGAGCGTCAATTCCCGCGCGCCTTGCGAGTCGAGCAGGCGGATTGGGATGCGCCTGATCTCGCCCGATGGGCGCAAGCCGTACGCGACGTGCTGGCGAAGGAGCGCGGGCCGTTCGTGCTCGCAGCGCACAGCTTCGGATGCCTGGCTGCCGCGCACGCGTTGCAACAGGGCGTGCCAGTTGCCGATATAGCGGGCGTGCTATTCGTCGCACCTGCCAGCCCGAAGAAGTTCAAGTTTGCGGGTGCTTTCGACGCACGCCGTCTTGGCGTGCCTTCCATTTTGATCGGCAGCGAGACCGACCCGTGGATGGCGCTTGCCGACGCGCGCGAGCTGGCAAGGCATCTGGGCAGCGCGTTCGTCAATCTGGGCGACGCAGGTCACATCAATACCTCCGCGGGCTTTGGACCCTGGCCGCGCGCGAAATACTTCGTGGACACGCTCGCGCATTGCGCCGCGCCGCTGCGGTTTCGCGATGAGGACGAGGCGCTCGCCACGCAGGTATTCAACTAGCCGCTGCGGCCAGGCAAGGCCATATGCATCAGATCCAGTGGAAGCCCTTCGCCAGCAGACCGGCGAGCGCGAAGTTCGCCGCCCACAGCAGGCGGAATTCGGTGCGCATAATACTTTCCAGCGCGCTGAAGCGCTGGTCGACATAGGTCCTCAACTCACGCACTTCACGTTTGAGGTCTTCGAGGTCCTGGAGAATATGTTCGATTGTGGTTTCAGCCCGGGTCATACGTGCCTCCATATTGAGACCACCGTGAATTAGTCGAAGCGTGTGAAAGCGGCGCTTCACAAGGGGTTTTTCTAGCGTTTCCATTCGCACAATCCTAAGCAAAATCTTTCTTAAGCAGGGTTCTGGATGATCAGAAACCCAACGGACGAACAACGTTAAATTACGCTGCAACGCGACGATCCGCGATTCGCGAGCACCGTTATGAACCAATCGTACGCGTGACTACCATGTCGAGAAACCTGGCCGGACGACGTAGGAATTAATCCAGGCGCTCTCAGGAGTCGCGCGAATCGATCCGCTAGAATCGCTGCTCCAGCCGCAGCGTCGCGGCGACATGCTTCATCATTAACAAGCGGGGAAAAGATGGCAGGCAGAGGGGATCAAACGCGCAGGCTCGCGGCTGGCTTCATGACGTTGGCGCTTTCGCTCGGCGCCGCGCAGAGCGCGCATGCGGATGCATCGCTGCTCAACGTGTCGTATGACGTCACGCGCGAGCTGTACAAAGACATCAATCCAGGCTTCATCGCGGCGTACAAGCAGAAGAGCGGCGAGACGGTATCGGTCAAACAGTCGCACGGCGCATCGAGCGCGCAGGCACTGTCGGTGCTGCAAGGACTGCAGGCCGACGTCGTGACGATGAACCAGCCGAACGACATCGACCTGCTCGCCGAACGCGGCCAGCTCGTACCCGCGAACTGGCGCGCGCGTTTGCCGGACAACAGCGCGCCGTACACGACGACGATGGTGTTCCTCGTGCGCAAGGGCAATCCGAAGCACATCAGGGACTGGGACGATCTGGCGAAGCCCGGCGTGCAGGTCGTGATCCCGAATCCGAAGACGGCGGGCAATGGCCGCTACACGTATCTGGCCGCGTGGGGTTACAGGAAGCAGAACGGCGCCACGGATGCCCAGGCGCTCGACTTCGAAAAGGCGATCTTCCGCAACGTTCCCGTGCTCGATACGGGCGGGCGCGGCGCGACGACGACGTTCACGCAGCGCGACATCGGTGACGTGCTGGTGACGTTCGAAAATGAAGTGTCGCTGATCGACACGGGCGTGGGCGCGGGCAGCTTCGAGGCCGTGTATCCGTCGATGAGCATTCTCGCCGAGCCGCCCGTCGCGATCGTTGACAAGGTGGTCGACAAGCGCGGCACGCGCAAGGAAGCGCAGGCGTATCTCGACTATCTGTACACGGCGCCCGCGCAGGAGATCATCGCGCAGCATCATTTGCGTCCGCGCGATCCCGCCGTGCTCGCGAAGCACGCGAGCGAGTTCAAGCCGCTGAAGACGTTCACCGTCGAGCAGGTGTTCGGTAGCTGGCAGAAGGCGCAGCAAACTCACTTCGCCGACGGCGGCACGTTCGATCAGATCATCGTCGACAGGAAGTAGGCGCTGCGCGTCGGGGTTGGTTTTTGTTTTTGCTTTTTTGCTGGCATCTGCGCGGCGCCTACGTGGCGCTGGCGTTGCCGGGCGGTGTTTTGGCCATTGCGCTGGCATCCGCGATTTGTTAGCGTGCTTCATGCGTCGCCCCTGTGCGGGGCGGCACCTACTTTTCTTTGCCGCCGCAAAGAAAAGTAGGCAAAAGAAAGCGGCTAACACCGCCAGTTCTTGTGTTTGCCTGAGGGCCCCCAACCGGTCTCACGCTTCACACGGCAATCAAGTGACCCATGTTTGTTGCCAACGCTTTGAATGAGCGCCTCACCCGCTTCACTCGCCCGCGTCGCAGCATGCCGTGCCAGATATTCTGTCGCCGCCCAGGTGGCAAACTGTGTGTAGGCCGTAGCGCTACACACGCCTCACTTCGGACCGATAGCGCGTGCCACCATGTGAGAGTGCTACCCTATACGACGCGACAACCTACACACAGTTTGCCACCTGGGCGGCACATACCATTCGCTGCCGCTAGCCTGTGCACGGGTATTCGAAGCGGGTGAGGCGCTCATTCAGCGTGTTGGCAACGAACGCGAACAGAAATGCTGCCGTGTGAAGCATAAGACCAGTCGGGGGCCCTCAGGCAAACACAAGAGCGGCGGTGTTAGCCGCTTTCTTTTGCCTACTTTTCTTTGCGGCGGCAAAGAAAAGTAGGTGCCGCCCCGCACAGGGGCAACGCTTGACGCACGCTAACAAATCGCGGATGCCAGCAAAAGCAAAACACCAACAGCGTCCGCACAGGACAAAAGTCTAACGTCCCAAATCCTCGATGAACCAAAAGAAAGGCCAAACCAGCCCTTTCACGTTCAGCCCGCGTCGATCAACGCAGCCGCATCGCGGCAAAAAACATCAATGCCCGTCACATCCGTGCTCGTATCCGCTGCGCTCGAGCGGCATCTGCTGCGCCGCCTCCGCGCGAATGCCGAGGCGCTCGAGCAACTTGCGGTCGGCTTCCGCCTGCGGATTGCTCGTGGTCAGCAACTGGTCACCGTAGAAGATCGAGTTCGCGCCGGCGAGGAAGCACATCGCCTGCAGCGCTTCGTTCATCTGTTCGCGGCCGGCCGACAGTCGCACCATGGCGCGCGGCATCGTGATGCGCGCGACGGCGATCGAGCGCACGAACTCGAACGGGTCGAGCGCTTCCGTGCCCGTCAGCGGCGTGCCTTCCACCTGCACGAGATTGTTGATGGGCACCGATTCCGGATACGGCTCCATGTTCGCGAGCTGCGCGATCAGGCCCGCGCGTTCGCGTCGCGATTCACCCATGCCGACGATGCCGCCGCAGCACACATTGATGCCCGCGTCGCGCACGCGTTCGAGCGTTTCGAGCCGGTCCTGATACGTGCGGGTCGAAATGATCTGGCCGTAGAACTCCGGCGACGTGTCGAGGTTATGGTTGTAGTAATCGAGACCCGCGTCGCGCAGACTTTGCGCCTGATGCGTTTCGAGCATGCCGAGCGTCACGCAGGTTTCGAGGCCCATCGCCTTCACGCCGCGAATCATGTCCTTGATCGGTTCGAGATGGCGGTCCTTCGGATTGCGCCATGCGGCGCCCATGCAGAAACGCGTCGCGCCGTTTTGTTTTGCCACTTGCGCGGCGGCCAGCACGTCTTCGACTTCCATCAGCTTTTCGGCTTTCAGCCCCGTGTCGTGATGCACTGATTGCGGACAGTACGCGCAGTCTTCCTCGCAGCCGCCTGTCTTGATCGACAGCAGCGTGGACAGTTGCACGGTGTTCGCATCGAAATGCTCCCGATGCACCTGTTGCGCGCGGAACAGCAGGTCGTTGAACGGCAGATCGTACAGCGCGACGACGTCGGCGACGCGCCAGCGCGTGGCGGCGGTATCGGCAGCGGCGGCCGCCTGCGAAGGCGTGACGGGCAGTGCAGCAGTAGTGATATGGCTCATGGAATCGATCCTCAATGATTTGATTTTTTGAAGGCTTTTAACGGGCGAGAGGCCAGCAGCGAGCGGCGCGCGCCTAGCGCTGCGCGGCACGCAGCGTCTGCAGCAGCCGGTTGGTGTCGAGATGCGTCGCGGCGATATCCGCCGACGCGGGGCTCAGATGCGGCACGATGCCGAGCAACGGCGCGCCGTACTGCCGGTCGAGCCGGTCGCGTAGCGCCGCGATGTTTTCGTCGGGGAACAGCATCTCCGGGTCGACGCGGTTCGCGACCCAGCCGGCAATCGGCAGGCCGCGCGCGGCGATCGCTTCCGCCGTCAACAGCGCGTGGCTGATGCAGCCCAGTCGCATGCCGACGACCAGCACCACAGGCAGATTCAATGCGAACGCGAGATCGGCAGTGTCGTGCGCGTCGGTGAGCGGCACGCGAAAGCCACCGACGCCTTCCACGACGACGACATCGGCCATTTGCAGCGCCGCGTTATGCGCGTCGACGACGCGCGTCATGTCGAGCATCACGTTTTCGAGCGCGGCGGCGATATGCGGCGCTGCCGGTTCCCTGAGCATGAACGGCGTACGAATCTCAGGCGGCAACAGCACATTGGCGGCAGCGTCGAGCTGATCGGCGTCTTCGTTGTGCAGCACGCCGTCCACCAGCGACGCGCCCGCCGCGATCGGCTTCATCGCGGCTGCGCGCAGTCCTTCGCGTGCGAAGCCGCGCAGCAGCGCTGCCGAAACCAAAGTCTTGCCGATTTCCGTATCGGTGCCCGTGACGAAGAGGGACAGTGCGTTGGTCATGCCGCTGCCTCCGCCGTCTTCATCAGCGCGGTTTCGAGCAGGTCGAGATCGTTGTGCGAATGCGCGGCCGACAGCGAGATGCGCAGACGCGACGTGCCTTCGGGCACGGTCGGCGGACGGATCGCGGGCACCCACAGATTCGCGCGATCGAGCGTGGCGGCTATTTCGAGCGTCGCGTCGTTCGCGCCGATGATGAGCGGCTGCACGGCAGTGTGCGAATCGACAGGCAGCCACGGCGTGCGCTTCAGCATGTCGCGCGTGCGCCCGATCAGCGCACGCAGATGCGTACGCCGGTGCTCACCCTCGTCGCCGCCGATGATGCGCAGGCTCGCGGACACAGCATGCGCCGCCGACGGCACCGACGCCGTCGTGAAGATATACGGACGCGCGCGCTGCACCAGCCATTCGATCACCGTCTCATGCGCGACGACGAACGCGCCCGACACGCCAGCAGCCTTGCCGAGCGTACCGATGGAGATCAGATGCGGCGAGCGCAACGCGGCGTCTGCAATCGCGCCGCGACCTTGCGGGCCCAGCACGCCGAAGCCGTGCGCATCGTCGACTACGAGCCATGCGCCGTGTTTCTCCGCAAGTTCGACGAGACGCGCGAGCGGCGCGATATCGCCGTCCATGCTGAAGACGGTGTCGGTGACGATCAGCTTCACGGCGGCGTCCGACGCTTCGAGCATCGCGCTCAACGCTTCGGCATCCGCGTGCGGATAGATCTGGATGTCGGCACGCGAAAGCCGCGCGCCGTCGATCAGCGATGCGTGATTGAGCGAATCGGAGAACAGCGTCGTGCCACGGCCCGCGAGCGCCGTGAGCGTCGCGAGGTTCGCCATATAGCCGGTGCTGAAATACAGCGCGCGCGGATTGTCGACGAAGCCGCCCGCGAATTCGGCGAGGTCGTCTTCGAGTTGCGCGTGCGCGCGGGAATGGCCGCCGAGCAGATGCGAGCCGCCGCTGCCCGCGCCGTAGCGGCGCGCGCCTTCCGCGATCGCCGCGACGAGCAGCGGATGCGCGGCGAGGCCAAGATAGTCGTTGCTCGCAAAGCCGATGATGTTGCGGCCGTCGACGGTCATATGCGCGGAGCACGGCGAATCGACAGTGCGGCGGCGGCGGCGCAGGCCGCGTGCGTCGATGTCCTGCAATCCTTGTTCGAGCGTTTCAAGCAACTGCATCAGCGCGCCTCCGTCAATGTCGCATCGAAGGCGGCCAGCGTGCGCCCGGCGAGCAGCGCGATTTCTTCGTCGTCGAGAATGTACGGCGGCATCAGATACACGGTCGTGCCGATCGGGCGCAGCAGCAGTTCGCGCTGCAACGCGTTTTCGAAGAAGCGGCGCGAGAAAGTCTTCGCGGCATTGGCATCGTCGATAACGGCATCGAATGCGATGATCGTGCCGCGTTGGCGCAGATTGCGCACCTGCGCGTGTTGCGCGAGCGGTTCGAGCGCGGCGCGCAGTGCCGCCGATTTCTTTTCGTTCGCAACGAGCACGTTGTCGCTGGCGAACAGGTCGAGGGTGGCGAGCGCCGCGCGGCACGCGAGCGGATTGCCCGTGTACGAATGCGAATGCAGGAAGCCGCGCGTGGTGTCGTCGTCGTAGAAGGCGGCGAAGATTTCGTCGCGCGACAGCACGATCGACAGCGGCAGATAGCCGCCGCTGATGCCCTTCGACAGACACAGGAAATCCGGCCACACGCCGGCCTGTTCGCATGCGAAGAACGTGCCCGTGCGTCCGCAGCCGACGGCGATCTCGTCGGCGATCAGATGGACGCCATAGCGGTCGCACAGCGCGCGCAAGCCTGCGATGTACGACGCGTCGTGCATCGCCATGCCCGCCGCGCATTGCACGAGCGGCTCGACGATCAGCGCGGCGATGTTGTCGGCCCGCGATTCGAACAGCGAGCGCACATCCGCGAGCGCGCGCTGCGCGACGTCGGCGGCCGTTTCGCCTTCACGCGCAAAACGCGCGTCGGGCGACGCGACGACATGCGCATTGCGGATCAGCGGATCGTAGGCGTCCTTGAAAAGCGCGACATCGGTGACGCCGAGCGCGCCGATCGTCTCGCCGTGGTAGCTGTTCGCGACACAGACGAACTCGCGTTTGTAGTCGTAGCCGCGATTGCGCCACGAATGGAAGCTCATCTTCAGCGCGATTTCGACAGCCGACGCGCCGTCCGACGCGAAGAACGCGTGACCCAGCGTGTTCTGCGTGAGCGCGCTCAGACGCTCGGCGAGTTCGATCGCGGGTTCGTGCGTGCAGCCGGCGAGCATCGCGTGCTCCAGCGTGTCGAGCTGATCTTTCAGCGCCGCGTTGATGCACGGGTTCGCGTGGCCGAACAGGTTTACCCACCACGAACTGATCGCGTCGAGATAACGGTGTCCGGCGCGATCGTAAAGCCACGCGCCGGCGCCGCGCGATATGGGCACGAGCGGAAAGCGCTCGTGATGCTTCATCTGTGTACAGGGATGCCACACAGCGCGCAGGCTGCGGGCGATCCAGTCTTCGTTTGCCTGTGTATTCAAAACTGCTCCGGGCATGAACCGGGCAGAGCGCGGCGTTGGGGGCGCGGCGCGTCGTGCGGGTCGGTCATGCAAATGCTGCTGGCGAATCGGGACGGTTGACGTCCACCTGGAATCCGGCGACGGGAAGCGTGAGTGGCAGCGCGTCGGAGACGGCGACTGCGGGCGTTTTCCGTGGCGTCGGATTGGCTGCCGCGACGATGCGCTGCAAAGGCTCGCAGTGCCTCCGCAGCACGCTTTTTTGCGACAGCGGAGGTGAGATTAGCGCGAACTCCGCTGCGATGCACTACCTGAAAATCCCGTGTTTTCAAGGGCCTGCGTGCAATTTCTGGTGGTTCGCGACAGCTCGCGCCTGTTCGTTTTCAAAGACGGCAGATGGCCGTAGATGACGACGGCAAAGTCATGGGTCCCCTGTGAAAAAATTCTGGCCGTGTGTCGGCGTTTTCAGGGCTGTATCGGGGAGCGCATGCGGTGGGGGCTGTGTTAGCCGTTCTGTCGAGTGCGTACTGGGCGTGCGGGCGCAGGCAAGGGCGAAAGGGAGCTGCAGAGGGGCGCGCGTCTACGGCGCGATGGATGCGGGGTTCGATAAGCTCGCGTGCTATCTGGCGACCCGTGCTGAGCGGACTGACAAAAATCGCGCACGCCAGCGTGACGATCGGTCGAAAAGCTTGCTCACGCGCTCGTTTCGACGGCCGGGCACGAAGCGAAGCGGCGATGGACTGCTTCAAGCAGTTCCTGCACAAACGGATTCAGGTGCGGTGGGATGTGCGAGCGCGCAGGACGCAGTGGCGGCGCGTGCTCGAAAAGCGGCGGAAGTCAGGAAGTTTTGCCCGTCGCGCTACACGCAACGGGCGGCGAGAGAATCAGCGGCTAGCCAGCGCGGGCTTGCTGTCGTTCTTCGAAGGGGAGTCGGCGTCCGCCGTTTGGGTTGCACCGTCTTTCCACACGACGGCGTCGTTGACCGCGTAGAGGTGGCACGGGTCCGCGCTCTGCTTCTGGCAATTGGAGACGGCCACCGACATCGGATCGTCGCCGCCCTCTGCCCACGACCATGCGCCCGAATCGGACACCGCGAACGCGCGGCTCGGATACTGATGCAGGAAGTTACGGTAGCCGGCGCGGCCGGCTTCGTCGACGAATGGCACGGAGTCGACGGCATCGATCGATGCGAAATGCGTCGCCTTCGGTTGCGTCGGCTCGGCGACGCGGTACTGGACACCCGTCGGCATGCCGACGCGTGCGAGGAACGCTTCGACGGACGGCCACCAGACTTGCACGCCGTCGCGATCGCCGACCAGACGGTGCGCGTCATTCTTGTACGAGCCGAAATCGACCATTTTCGCGGTCGCGCCCTTGCCCTGCGCGTTGTCGGTGTACGCGGTGTACATCTGCGAAACGAGTGTGGACGGCCAGATCGAGTCGTTGTCGCCGTACAGCCACAGCGACGGCACATGCGTCTTTTCGCCGTACGTGCCGAAGGCGTGCGTCAGATTGCCTTGCCAGTCGGTGCAGGCGTCCTGGCGCAGGCCGCCGGAGAAATTGATCAGCCCGCGCACGCCGGACGCGGCGTTCGTGCCGTAGGCAATCGTCGCGAGGCCGCCGTGCGAGGTGCCCGCCACGACGATGTGCTTCGCGTCCACGTAGCTTTGCTTCGACATGTAGTCGACGGTCGTCGCGACGTCGGCGGCCTGGCTCATGCCGTTGCGCGTCACGTCGCAGCCATCCTGCACATACGTGCCGCCCGAATCGGCAAAGCCTTGGCGGTTCGGCGCGACCACGACGTAGCCGCGGCGCACGAATTCGCGCGCCAGCGACACGGGATCGCTGCGCGTCTGCATGCGCGGATCGCCGTGAATCTTGCCGTGGTTGAACACGACCATCGGGAACGGGCCCGGACCTTCGGGCTTGTAGATGGTCGTTTCGAGGGCGACATCGCCGTCGGCGGCGACGGGAATGCGGACAATCTGTTCGCTCAGCTTGACGACGGGCAGGTAGCCGTCTTCATCGAGCGCGAGGCGCTGCACTTGCGCGCGGCCGAGCGGGCCGGCCTCGACGTCCGCGAGCGGGTCCGCGTGCGCGGTCGTCACGGCGCTGGCCACGAAGGCCGCCGAGATCGCACATACCGTCAGAACTTTGCTGAACACCATCCGCAACACCTGCTCTCAAAAGCGCCTGAACCTTCCCTACGGTTGCCCGCAGAACTGATTTCGGTACGGTGACACGCCAAAACAAGGTCAAAAAAATCACGTACGGTGCGTTGTTCACGCACTCAGACAGATCAAGACCGCATTGGAATGAACCGAAGCCGGTCGACGCGACCCCACGCGTCGAAGTGAGCGCCTCGCGATGCCCCTGATCGCTTGCCTGCTGAAGAGTCAGCAGGCGGTGCGTCTGGACATCCTGCGGGAGCGGTGGACCGCCACCTCGCAACGGAGCGCTGCAACATCTGTAGGCTCATCCTGGCACGACAATTTATATTTGTGCAATTCAGTACAAACCCCTTGCGGCACGAATTTCCTTTTGTCAGATGTGCACGAAGCCGTTTGGGGCGGGTTTCGGCGGCAATTCGGAAAGAATCGGTAATTGAGGGACGTGGCGCCCACCCAACACGTTGATTTTCTTACAGAAATGGCCCTTATTTGAGATATGTAAGGGATGCTTGATACGTTGTTGCAGCGCAACCGGAATACGAGCGTCAGCGATCGCTTACATCGCCATCGACGTAACGCCAATGCCCATCGTCGCCTCTGATAAAACGGCTGGATTCATGCAGCCGATGCGCCCGTCCGCCCACCTTGTAGCGCGCGACGAATTCCACTTCGGCGTGCGTAGCGTCGAGCGGCGTGAAGCGTTTGATCTGCAGACCTAGCCAGCGAGGCGCGTCGGCTGCGCTCGGGTCGGCGTCTAGATCAGCGGGGCAGGTTTGCGGCGCCCATGTATCGCGCAAATATTGGGATTCGCCGAGCGCGTAGGCGCTATAGCGGGAGCGCATCAGTTCGAGCGCGGTCGGCGCGGCCGCGCCGCCGTCGATGAACCGGCCGCAGCAATCCGCGAAACGCGGCGGCTTGTCCGAGTCGCGCCGGTTCGGCGCGGCGCCGCCGCAAGGGCAATCGGTGGGACGTTGTTTTGCTGATGCAGTCATGAAAGATTGAGATGGGGTTCAGCTCAGTCCGCGTGCGATGAGAATCTTTTGGATATCGCTGGTGCCTTCGTAGATCTGGCAGACGCGAACATCGCGATAAATGCGTTCGACGGGAAAGTCGCTCAGATAGCCGTAGCCGCCGTGAATCTGCAGTGCGGCCGAACAGATGCGCTCCGCAGCCTCGGAGGCGAACAGCTTGGCCATCGCCGCTTCCGTCAGACACGGCTGGCCCGCGTCCTTCAGCGATGCTGCGTGCCAGATCAACTGACGCGCCGCTTCGAGTTGCGTCGCCATGTCGGCGAGCCGGAACTGCACGGCCTGGTGCGCGAAGAGCGGCTGTCCGAAGCTTTCACGCTCCTTTGCGTACGCAAGGGCCGCTTCGAACGCCGCGCGCGCCATGCCGACGCTCTGAGCGGCAATGCCGATGCGCCCGCCTTCGAGCCCCGACAGCGCGATCCGGTAGCCTTCGCCTTCCGCGCCGATCAGGTTGGCGGCGGGAACGCGGCAATTGTCGAAGACGATCTGCGCGGTATCGGACGAATGCTGGCCGAGCTTTTCCTCTAACCGCGCGACGACGTAACCGGGCGTGTCCGTCGGCACGACGAACGCGCTGATGCCGCGCTTGCCGGCGCTTTTGTCGGTAACGGCCATCACGATCGCGACATTGCCGTTCTTGCCGCTCGTGATGAACTGCTTGACGCCGTTGAGCACGTAAGAGTCGCCGTCGCGCGTGGCAGTGGTGCGCAACGCCGATGCATCCGACCCCGCTTGTGGTTCGGTGAGGCAGAACGCGCCGAGCATTTCGCCGCGCGCGAGCGGCGTGAGCCAGTCGCGTTTCTGCTGCTCGTTGCCATACGTCAGAAGAATGCTGCACACGGGGCAATTGTTGACCGAGATCGCCGTCGACGTGCCGCCGTCGCCCGCCGCGATCTCTTCGAGTATCAGCGCGAGCGCGAGCGCGTCGAGCCCGGCGCCGCCGTATTCCTCCGGCACGAGCACGCCGTACGCGCCGAGTTCGGCGAGCTGACGATGCACGTCGGCGGGAAACTTACGGTCGCGGTCCCATTGCGCGGCGTTCGGCGTCACGGCGTCGCGCACGAAAGTGCGCACCGCGTCGCGGATCATCAGGTGGTCCTGATCGAGCAACATGCGGGTGTCTCCTGATTATTTGTGTGATGTTTGCCGTTACCAGTCGATCGCCGTGCCGTCGTACTGGAAGAACCGGCCGTGAAAGAGATGCGGCGTGCTCGACGCCTGCGCCAGCACTTCGCGCATGCCGCGCACGCTATGTGCGGGATCGACGGCAGCCGATGCGCCGCCCATGTCGGTGCGCACCCAGCCGGGATGCAGCGAAACGCAGGTGGCGTGGCGCGTCTGCAGCGACGTCACTTTCAGCACGTCGTTGAGCGCCGCCTTGCTCGCGCGATACAGCCAGCCCGTCGTGCCCGTCGCCTCGCTGATGCTGCCCATGCGGCTCGACAGCACGGCCAGCACGCCGCGCGCGTCTTCGACGAGCGGCAGCAGAACCGGGATCAGTTGCATCGGCCCGCGCACGTTGGTCGTCATCACGAAGTCGAAGTCGTCGGCGGTGACGGTTTCTATGCCTTCCGTCTGCGGCCCGTACACGCCCGACACGATCACGGCGGCATCGAGCCGCTCGCCGTCCAGCTTCCAGCCGAGCGCGGCAATGTCCTCGGGTGCCGCGACATCGAGCGAAAACGCTTCGGCACCGAGCGCGACGAGTTCACCGAGCGACGCCTCGTCGCGCGCGGTGGCGAGCACACGCCAGCCATCGTGCCGATACTGCTTCACGAACTCGCGTCCGATGCCGCGCGACGCGCCTACGATCAACACTGTCTTCATGAGATGTCCTGTCGTGACTCGTTGCGCGCGGGCCGCCGCGCGCCGCCATTCGAACGATGCGTCAGACCAGCTCGACGCCCATCGCCGTCGCTTCGCCGCCGCCGATGCACAGGCTCGCGACGCCGCGTTTCAGGCCACGTTTTTTCAGCGCGCCGATCAGCGTGACGAGAATACGCGCGCCCGATGCGCCGATCGGATGGCCAAGCGCGCACGCGCCGCCGTTCACGTTGACCTTGTCGTGCGGCAGGTCGTGCTCTTTCATCGCGGCCATCGTGACCACGGCGAACGCTTCGTTGATTTCGTACAGATCGACGTCTTGCGCTTTCCAGCCGTTCTTGTCGAACAGCTTGCGGATCGCGCCGACAGGCGCCGTGGTGAACTTCGCCGGTTCCTGCGCAAAAGTGGCGTGGCCGACGACGCGCGCGAGCGGCGTCACGCCTAGCTTCTTCGCCATCGATTCCCGCATCATCACGAGCGCGGCCGCACCGTCGCTGATCGACGACGAGTTCGCGGCCGTCACCGTGCCCGTTTTGCTGAACGCGGGCTTGAGCGTCGGAATCTTGTCGAGATTCGCCTTGAATGGTTGTTCGTCGCGCTCGACCGTGACGCTGCCTTTCTTGCCTTCGATCGTGACGGGCGCGATTTCCCATGCAAACGAGCCGTCTTCATTGGCGCGCTTCGCGCGCGTCAGCGACTCGATGGCGAACTTGTCCTGCGACTCACGTGTGAAATCGTACGAACCTGCGCACTCTTCGGCGAACGTGCCCATCAGACGGCCTTTCTCGTAGGCGTCTTCGAGACCGTCGAGGAACATGTGGTCCATCACCTGGCTGTGGCCCATGCGCATGCCGCCACGCGCCTTCGGCAGCAGGTACGGCGCGTTCGTCATGCTCTCCATGCCGCCCGCGACGATCACGTCGACGGAGCCGGCCGTGAGCATGTCGTGCGCGAACATCGCCGCGCGCATGCCGGAGCCGCACATCTTGTTGACGGTCGTCGAGCCCGTCGACAGCGGCAGGCCCGCGCCGAGCGCCGCCTGACGCGCGGGCGCCTGGCCCTGGCCCGCGGGCAGCACGCAGCCCATCACGGCTTCCTCGACCTGTTCGGGCTTCAAGCCCGCGCGTTCGACGGCTGCCTTGATCGCGATTGCGCCGAGCTGCGGCGCCGTCAGCGACGCGAACTCGCCCTGGAACGCGGCCATCGGCGTACGCGCGACGGAAACGATGACCACAGCATCTTTTGTCTCACTCATGTTTCATCTCCTTGATAACACCGTGAACGACAGCGGCCACGTCGCCGAGCTTTTCGGCGTCGGCGGCGACCATGTCGTTGTCAGCCGTGTGCGCGCGGTTCGCGGAAACGGCCGCGACGCAACTGGTGTAGGTCTCCTCCAGCCTCGACGGATCTTTGATCGTCATGCCGAGATCGCGCACGCGGCCGTCATGGACGCCATACACCCAACCGTGAATGGTGAGGTCCTGGCCGCGCGCCCATGCGTCGTTGACGATTGTCGTGCGGCACACGTTGACGACCTGTTCGATCGTATTCAGTTCGACGAGGCGGCGATGCCGCGCTTCGCCCATCGGCCATTGTTCGAGCAGCGCAGCGTGCTTCGAGCGCACGTCCTGCACGTGATGCAGCCAGTTGTCGGCGAGACCGACGCGCCGGCCGTGCAGCGCCGCACCGACGCCCGAGCAGCCATAGTGGCCGACGACCATGATGTGCTTGATCTTCAGCAGATCGACGGCGAACTGGACCACGGACAGACAGTTGAGGTCCGAGTGCACGACGACGTTCGCGATATTGCGGTGAACGAACACTTCGCCCGGCGGCAGGCCGATGATCTCGTTGGCGGGCACGCGCGAATCCGCGCAGCCGATCCACAGATACTCAGGCGCCTGCTGATGCGCGAGCCGCGAGAAAAACTCAGGGTCCTGTTCGAGCTTGTGCGAGACCCAGGCATCGTTGTTCGCAAACAGATGCGCGAGGGGATGTTCAGTAGCAGAAGCGTTCGTAGTCATGATTCGTTCCGACGTAAATCTGGTTGTTTGATGTTGTTCGATCGTGGACGGCGTGCGCTTTCATGCTGCGCGCACCGTCGGCTTGGTGGATGCATTGGCGGCGTGGTCCTGATCCGCTGCGAACCGTTCCGGATAGCGCACGGAAAAACGCAGGCTACCGTCGTACGGATAGAAGTCGGGCAACTCGCCTCGGAGAATGTGATCCTTGTGCTTTTGCCAGAGCGCAGGGTCGAAGAAATCCGCGTGATGCTTGAGAAAATATTCGCGCACGCGCGTGTCGCCGAGCAAAAACGTGTTGTACGTCTCCGGAAAAATGTCATGCGCACCGACTGTGTACCACGGCTCGCCCGACATCTCGTCTTCCTCGTTGCGCGGCGGCGGCACCGCGCGCACATTGCAATCGGTGAGGTATTCGATCTCGTCGTAGTCGTAGAACACGACGCGTCCGTGCCGCGTGACGCCGAAGTTCTTGTACAGCATGTCGCCGGGAAAGATGTTTGCCTGCATCAGTTCTTTCACCGCGTTGCCGTACTCGCGGATGCCGTGCTCGACGTCGGCGTCCGTGCCGTTCTGCAGGAAAATGTTGAGCGGCACCATGCGCCGCTCGATATACAGATGCCTGATGACGAGATTATCGCCTTCGTATTCGAGCATCGACGGCGCTTCCTTTTCCAGCTCGCGAATGAGCGCGTGATCGAGGCGCGACAGCGGCAACGCGACGCTCGAATATTCGAGCGTGTCGGCCATGCGTCCCAGACGGTCATGTCGCTTGACGAGCTGATACTTGCCCACCACCTGCGCGCGCGTCGTTTCTTTCGGCGGCGGGAATGAATCTTTGATCAGCTTGAACACGTACGGAAACGACGGCAGCGTGAACACGAGCATCACCATGCCCTTGATGCCGGGCGCGATGATGAACCGGTCGCTCGAATGCCTCAGATGCTGCAGCAGATCGCGATAGAAAAGGTTCTTGCCCTGCTTCTGCAAGCCCACCGACGTATAGATTTCCGCCTTCGGCTTGCCGAGCAGAATGCTGCCGAGAAATTCGACGTACGCGGACGGTACTTCCATATCGACGAGGAAGTACGAGTGCGCGAAGCTGAAAATGATCAGCAGCTGATCGCGCTTGCAAAGCAGCGCATCGATTGCGAGCAGGCCCGGCTTCACGTGATGGATCGGCAATGCGAACGGCACCATCATGTCGCCGTTGATGATACGCCCGATGATGTACGCCGCCTTGTTGCGGAAGAACAGCGACGACAGCACGTGAATCTGGAAATTGGGCGCCTCGTTGAAGGTGCCGAAGTTGTCGTGCAGCGCCTGAATCACGCATTCGACGTCGCGCGGCAGGTTTTCGAACGGCGGGTTGAACTGGAAGTTCGTGACGATGCGCTCGAGCGTGACGGCGAGGCCGTCCCTGCCGGGGTAATACGCACGATACGTCGGCTTCGCTGCCGGCTCGTCGTTCTCGATGTACTCGGTCGAAATCGCGGGCCGCACGAAGATGAAATCATTGTTGAAGTACGAGCGATGCAGGATCTGACAGCACACCGAATTGAAGAACGTCTCCGCGCATTCGGGCTGGCGGTGCGACGTCAAAAGTCCGATGTAGTGCAGCTTGATCTGCTGCCAGACTTCGTCGTCGATGCTCTCGGCGTCGTATTCGTCCTCGAGCTTTTCGATGCACTCGCGTACGCGCTCGTCATACGACGTGATCCGGTCGCGCGCGAGTTTCTGCAGGCCGTGCCAGTCGGCGGTTTCGAACAGGTCTTTCGCGTGGATCGCCGCTTCGCGGAAGATCCGGTAATGCCGGTCGAACCCCGCGAGCAGCGTCTCCGCGACGTCGAAGCCGATCTGTGACGACAGCAGTTTGGGAAAGTGATTCATGTCGACCGTGCATTCGTTCAATGTCGCGAAGACCCCTGCGATTGTATCGCCCGGGTGAGCTTGCGAGACGCCTTCAGGCCTTTTGAGCGCGGCGTCGACGCATTGCCGTTTGAAGCGTGTTGCATGGCGTTCGGCGCATCTTCACGCAACGCCGCGCCAACTGTCGTGTTTGGCATCCGATCTTCCGATCAGGATTTTTCTTTCAATCTGTCTTGGTGCCTTCGTGCGCGAGTTTGTCTGCCTCGCTGTAGCCGTCGCCGCGCGTGCCGCGTTCGAGCAGCGCGCGCGCCTGCGCTTCGTATTGCGCGAGGTCTTCGAGCGTCGCGTTGAGGTCCTCGCGCTGACGCTCCAGCACTTCGCGATGCCGAACCACCGTCGCGAGGAACGCCTGCAACTGCGGTTGGGTATCCGTCGGCGAATCGTACAGGTCGAGCAGATCGCGAATCTCCGACAACGTGAAGCCCAGACGTTTGCCACGCAGCGTCAGCCGCAGCCGCGTGCGGTCGCGGCCCGAGTACACGCGGCGCAAACCGCTCGAACCTTCGCGGCTCGGTGAGAGTAAACCCTGGTCTTCGTAGAAACGGATCGCGCGCGGCGTCACGTCGAATTCGCGGGCCAGTTCGGTAATCGTGTATTGGGTGTTCATCGTTGGGTCTGGGTCGGCCTGTCCGGTCTGTCCTGATGGACGGGCACAAAAACGGATTGAACGCTAGAATCGACGTTTACGTTATCGTCAACCTGAACAAAGCGCAACCACGCGCACGGCCGCTTCATGCAACCCGATTTGCAACCGACCACGCAACCGACCGTGCCGCCGACGAAGGAAACCCTACGATGAATGCTCTCGAACACCAGCTCGACTATCCATTCGCTGACCAGATGCCCGCCGCCGGCACGACGCGGGAAGTCGCGCCGGGCGTCTACTGGCTGCGCATGCCGTTGCCGTTCGCGCTCGATCACATCAACCTCTGGCTGCTGCGCGACGAGATCGACGGGCAGAAGGGCTGGACGATCGTCGATTGCGGGATCGCTTCGGACGAGATCAAGGCGAACTGGGAAACGCTGTTCGACACGGCGCTCGAAGGCTTGCCCGTGCTGCGCGTGATCGTCACGCATTGTCATCCGGATCACCTCGGTCTCGCGAACTGGCTGTGTGAGGGCGGCGAGAAGAAGCGCTGGAACGTGCGTCTGTGGATCTCGCTCGGCGAGTACATGCTGGGCCGCGTGATGGCGGCCGGCGACGGCTCGAACGCGGGCGGCGAGGGCGCGGCGCGGCACTTTGCGCGGCATGGACTAAGCGACGAGACCTCGCTCGACAAGCTGCGCAACCGCAAGAGCTATTACGCGAACCTCGTTCCTTTGGTGCCGGGCCAATACCGGCGGATGCGCGACGCCGATGCGCTGTCGATCGGCGGGCGCACGTGGCGAGTCGTGACGGGCTTCGGTCATTCGCCGGAGCATTGCGCGCTGCATGCGGAAGCGGATGGCGTGCTGATTTCCGGCGATATGGTGTTGCCGCGCATTTCGACGAACGTGTCGGTGTTCGACATCGAGCCGGAAGGCAATCCTCTGGCGCTGTATCTCGGTTCGCTTGGCCGTTATGAAACGATGGCACCGGATACGCTGGTGCTGCCTTCGCATGGCAAGCCGTTTCGGGGGCTGCATACGCGTATCGGACAGCTGCGCGATCACCACGCGGCGCGGCTGGCGGAAGTGCGTGAGGCGTGTGCCCAGATGCCGTGTAGCGCGGCGGATATCGTCCCCATCATGTTCAAACGGGAACTCGATATTCACCAGATGACGTTCGCGATGGGCGAAGCGCTCGCGCATTTGCATCTGCTGTGGCTTCAGGGGGAGTTGAAGCGGGTGCAGGGTGGGGATGGGGTGATTCGGTTTGAGGGTGAGGGCAGATAAGCCGTTGCGTTAAGCGGCGAGCGTCAGGCACGGACATGAATTCTTGCTTTGCCGACACACCTCAGAAGCACCCGAAAACCGCCCGGATCGTCATAAAGTCAAAGTAAAGCGGTTTAAATTTGATTTTATGGTGAAAAAGTTCGGCGCACGCGATGCGCCCGAGCCACTTCGTCGCCCCAAACAAAAAGCCCGGCCGCATCTCGCAGGCCGGGCTTTTTCCATAGCGCGAACCGCAGCGCAGCTTACTGCACCACCACCGCCCCAAAATTCTGCCGCCCAAACGGACTGACGTGATACCCGCTCACGTTCGTCCGCGTGATAGCGGCCGCCGTCGGATACCCAAGCGGAATCCACAGCGCAGCATCGTGAATGATCTGCTGCGCGGCTTCATACGCTTTCGTGCGCTTGCCCTGATCCGCCGTCTCCTTGCCCTGCGCGATCAGTTTGTCGAGCTCCGGGTCGCAATAACGCGCGAAGTTGATCCCCGACTTCACCGCATTGCAGCTAAAGAGCGGCGACAGATAGTTGTCCGGGTCGCCGTTGTCGCCGGCCCAGCCCATGAACAGCGTGTCGTGCTGTCCCTGCTTGGCCTGCTTGATCAACTCGCCCCATTCGATCACCTTCACCTCGGCCTTCACGCCGATCTTCGCGAAGTCCGCCTGCAGCATTTCCGCGCCCGCCTTCGGATTCGGATTCAGCACGCTGCCGTTCGGCCGCACCCAGATCGTCGTTTCGAAGCCGTTCGGATAGCCCGCTTCGGCGAGCAGTTTCTTCGCCTTCTCCGCGTCGTACGGCCACGGCTTGACGGCCTTGTCGTAGCTCCACGTATTCGGCGGATACGGATTGTTTGCGGGCGTCGCCGTGTTGTCGAACACGGCTTTCAGGTACGACGTGCGGTCGAACGCCATGTTCAGCGCCGCGCGCACCTTCTGGTTATCGAGCGGCTTCTTCTGCGTGTTCAGCGCGACGAATGCCGTCATGAACGCGGGCGTCTGCACGACGGCGAGCGACTTGTCCTGCTTCGCGTCGGCGACATCCTGCGGCTTCGGTGACAGCGCAATCTGGCATTCGCCTGCCTTCACCTTTTGCGCGCGCACAGCGGCGTCGGGCGTGATCGCGTAGATCAGACGGTCGATCTTCGGCTTCGCGCCCCAGTAGCTCGGGTTCACGTCATAGCGGATGATCGAATCTTTCGTGTAGCCCTTCAGCACGAACGGACCTGTGCCGATCGGCTTCGCGTTCAGGTCGGTCTGTTTGCCCGCCTTCAGCAACTGGTCCGCGTATTCGGCCGAATAGATCGACGCGAAGCCCATCGTCAGGATCGACACGAAGGTCGCGTTCGGCTCGTTCAGCTCGAACTTCACCGTGTTGTCGTCGACCTTCGACACCGCCTTGATCAGCTTCACGAGACCCATCGACTGCGCGTGCGGAAAGCCGCTCGCGCCTGCGACCTTGTGCCACGGGTTGTTGTCGTCGAGCATGCGGGTGAACGTGAAGACGACGTCATCGGCGTTCAGCGCGCGCGTGGGCTTGAAATAGTCGGTGGTCTGGAACGGCACGTTCGGGCGCAGATGGAACGTGTACGTGAGGCCGTCGGTGCTGACGTCCCACTTGTCGGCGAGCGACGGCACGACTTTCTTCGCCGCTTCGTCGTACGACACGAGCGAATTGAAAATCACATCCGCCGATGCATTGGTCGTGACGAGCGAGTTGTACTGGACGACGTCGAAGCCGTCCGGGCTCGATTCCGTGCAAACGGTTAGCGGCTTCGCGACGGCCAGCGCGGGCGCGGTGGCGAGGGCCGTCAGCGTCGCGGCGGCGGCAAGCAACTTGAAACGCATAAGATCTCCCGGGATTTCGAATTGTTCGTGGCGGGGCGGCGTCGTGCATTTGCTGCTGACTACGCGCGCTCCGGGCGGGTGCTTTCACGCAAACTGATTCTGATACGGTTTCGGTGCAGGCGCAGTGCGTCACATCAGTGCGTCATTCGTCGCCGGCTCTGGCGCAAGCTTATCGAACGCTTTCAGCAGCGACAACAATTGAATCCGTATATCCATATGGCGGCGGATACGCGCTAACGGCTGGCGTGGTCCAGAAGATACGCGATGCCGTCGATCGCACGCGAGCCGTACCACGACACCATCTCGCCGTCGATCAGCCCGATCCATTTGCCCGCGAGGCGAGCGTCCCGCTCGAGCGCGTCGCAATGCTGCTGGGTGAAGCGATACGGCTCGCTCGACAGCAACACGCGATCGGCCTGGGCGAGCCACGCGGCATCCAGATCGAACGAAGGATAACGCGCCGCGCCTGTCTCGCCGCCGCGCACATCGGGCAGCGTCTGCCAGTTCACGAGGCGCAGCATTGCTGAGATATAGGTGTCGCGTGCGACGGTCATCCACGGCTCGCGCCAGATCGCATAGAGCACGTTCTGCTGCGGCCATTCGCGCGATGCGCATGCGTCCAGTTGCGTCTGAAGCTGTGCGCCCAACGCGCGCGCTTCGTCGTCGCGATCGAAAATCGCGCCGAGCAGCGCATACAACGCGAAGTTGTCCTCGGGCGTCAAAGGATGCGTGACGACGACGTGCGGCACGAACGCGCGCAACTGCTCGACGGTCTCGCGCTCGTTCTCGTCGACATTGACGATGACATGTGTGGGTTGCAGCGCCTGCACGGCGTCGATCTTCACGGCTTTCGTACCGCCGACTTTCGGCACACGGCGCACCTTGTCGCGCGGATGCACGCAAAAGCCCGTGCGCCCGACGATCTGCGCGTCCAGCTTCAAAGTAAAGAGAAGTTCGGTGATGCTCGGCACCAGCGATACGATGCGCGCGCCGCGTTCCGCTTTCGCGTGTTCGACACCGGCTGCATCGACGACACGCGTGCGCATGATCTACTGCGCAGCGCGCGGCTTGCGCGGAGCCTTTTCGAAGACGGCGTCGTAGAGCCAGCGAGGCGCGACGTGCAGCAGCATCGACACGAGGCGCATTTGCCATGGGAAGGTCGCGAAGCGTCTCTTGTGCGCGATCGCATCGGCGACTTTTGCGGCGAAGCGGTCCGCATCCATCAGGAAGGGCATCGCGTACGGATTGTGCGCCGTCATCGGCGTGCGGATATAGCCCGGCGCGATCGTCACGACCGATACGCCGAACGGCCGCATCTCGACGCGCAGCGCTTCCAGATACTTCGCCGCCGCCGATTTCGACGCGCTATACGCGCCCGAACCCGGCAGGCCGCGCACGCCGGCGACGCTCGCAATGCCGACGAGGGCGCCCTTGCGCGCGTCGACCATTGCTTGCGCGAACGGCTCGAACGTCGCGACCATGCCGAAGTAGTTGATGTCCATCACATCGCGGAACGTTTGCAGGTCGCCGTGGCCTGTCACGGCGCCGCGGCTGATGCCCGCGTTCGCGATCACGATGTCGGGGCAGCCATGCTCCGCGATGAACTGCTGCGCGGCCTGCGCGAGCGCCTCCGCATCCCGTACGTCGACGGAATACACGGAGATTGCGTTCTGGGGATGGGACTGCTGGAAGTCGGCGAGCGCGTCGCCGCGACGGGCGACGAGGCCGAGAATCGCGCCGCGCCGCGCATAGTCGGCGGCGAGCGCTTCACCTATGCCACTGGACGCGCCGGTGATGAAAACCTTCAGTGGTGAACTCATGCGGCGCGTGCGGGCTGAATTACATCTTCTTGGCGCGAACCTGCGCGACCAGATAGTCGAGCACCTGAATCGTGCCCGGCAGGCTGTTGGTCTGCGCCGGACCCGTTTCGTACTTGCCCTGCACGGCGAGCGTCGGCACGCCGTCGATCTTGAAGTCTTCGAGCAGCTTCTTGTCGCGCTGGATCGCGCTCTGCGTCGAGAACGAGTTGTACGCGTCCATGAACTTCTTCGGATCGACGCCCTTGGTCTTGAGGAATTTGGCCTGGTCTTCCGGCGTCAGCAGATAGTTCTTGTTGACGTGGATCTCGTGGAAGATGTCCGGCGTGAGCTGATTGGCGAGGCCGAGCGCGTCGACCGCGTGATAGAGCTTCGAGTGCGGGATGAAGTCGTCGCGGAACGCAACGGGCACGCGCTTGAACACGACGTCGGGGCCCTGCTTCTTGACCCACGCTTCGAGATACGGGTCGAACTCGTTGCAGTGCGGGCAGCCGTACCACATGAACTCGATGACTTCGATCTTGCCGGCAGGCGCTTCAACGGGCTGCGGCGTGGACAGCACGGTGTAGTCCTTGCCGGCGACGGGCGCGGCGGGCGCCGCTTGTACCGCGCTCGCGACGAGACCGATCGAGAGGAAAAGAATGCTGAGCAGTTTTTTCATGTCTTGTGAACCCAATCAGGGAAAGTAACGGTGGCCGGCTTGTTGCGCGCCGCGACCGCTACGGTTTCGACGCCAGGCTGCCGCACCTGAGACTTGCGCCGCGCGCTGAAGGTTCAGCGGCGGCGCATGACAATGCATTACCGAATGTGAATCACTGCTTGGTGAAGCGGATGACGGCTGTATCGACGCCCGCATCCGAAAGACGCTGACGCGTGGTGTTCATGTCCTCGAACTTCGAGAACGGGCCGATACGCACGCGATAGTACGTCACACCGCCCGCATCGCGCTGCGTGACCTTCGATTCGAAGCCCTGGAACGCGAGGCGCGCGCGCTGCTGTTCGGCGTCGGCGGACGTCTTGTAGGCGCCGACCTGCAGCAGATAGCCGGTGTTCGCGTCGTTGGCGGCGGGCGGCGTGGCGTTGGCGTTCGGCGTCGAGCCGGCCTTGGGCGGCTGCGTCGGCGCGTTGTTGGCTGTCGTGGTGGGCGCGCTGGTCGGGCTCGGCGCCTTCTTCGGCGGAATGGCTGCCGTGGTCGTGCCGGTGTTTGCGCCGTTGTCCTGCGCGGGCTTCGGCGCGACGGCGACGCCGTTGTTCGACGGCGGCACTTCGACGATCTGCGGCTCTTCGAGCATGCCCGACGTCTGCGTCTGGTTCGTGGTCTGGCCTGGCGCCGTGTTGGGCGGCGCGGGTTGCGCTGCTTGCGGCACCGGCTGGCCGGGGGTCTTGCCCTGCAGCGGACGGTTCGGGTCGTATTGCGGCTGGCTTGCGCCGCTATCGGATGCAGCGGGCGGCGCGACCTTCGCGACGAACGGCGTAGGCGCGCGCGTGATGTAAAGCGCCACCACCACCGCGATGGCCAGGCCGACGATCAGGCCCAGCACGATACCGAGAAAAGTGCCCCCGGTTTGTTTTGACTGCTTTGTAGTGCGGCGTGGTTTTGCCATCGTCTAATTCACCTGCAAAAGGAAATCTGGAATGACCGTCGATTATAACGACGGTCATCCGGCTATCGTCCCGATTAAATCGCAATTAAAACGCGGAGAGATTACATTTTTGCGGGTGCCGACACACCAATCACAGCGAGGCCGTTGGCCAGCACCTGGCGCGTTGCCGCGAGCAGCGCGATGCGCGCATTGCGCGGTGCTTCGTCGTCGACCAGAACGCGTTCGGCATTGTAGAACGAGTGAAATTCGCCCGCGAGGTCGCGCAGATAGAACGCGACGGCATGCGGCGCGAGTTCGTCGGCGGCGTGCGTGAGCATGTCGGGGTATTCGGCGAGCTTCTGCAGCAGCGCCATCGCGCGCTCGCTGTCGAGCGGCGACAGATCGACCGACGGCAGCACCGCTTCATCGGCACCGTAGCGCGACTTCCATTCGTTGATCACCGAGCAGATGCGCGCGTGCGCGTACTGCACGTAGTACACCGGGTTCTCGTCGTTCTGCTTGAGCGCGAGATCGACGTCGAACACGAACTCCGTGTCGGCCTTGCGCGAGATCAAAAAGAAGCGCACGGCGTCACGGCCGCGGCGGATCGTCTCTTCGTCGAGCAGATCGGGCGAGGCCTCCTGGCCCGGCACGGCGCCGCCCGACCATTCGATCAGATCGCGCACCGTTACATAGCTGCCCGCGCGCTTCGAGATCTTCACTTCCTGGCCGTCGCGCATCACGGTGACCATCTTGTGCAGCACGTAGTCGGGATAGCCCTTCGGAATGCCGACGCCGAGACCCTGCAGCCCGGCGCGCACGCGCGCGATCGTGCCGTGGTGGTCCGAGCCCTGGATGTTGATGACCTTCGTGAAGCCGCGCTCCCACTTCGTCTCGTGATACGCGACATCGGGCACGAAGTACGTGTACGTGCCGTCGGACTTGCGCATCACGCGGTCCTTGTCGTCGCCGTCGTCGGTGGTGCGCAGCCACAGCGCGCCTTCCTGCTCGTAAGTCTTGCCCGCCGCGATCAGCTCGTTCACGGTCTTCTCGACGCGGCCTTCCTTGTACAGCGACGATTCGAGGTAATACTGGTCGAACTTCACGCCGAACGCCTGCAGGTCCATATCCTGCTCATGACGCAGATACGCGACGGCGAAACGGCGGATCGCATCGAGGTCTTCGACGTCGCCCGCGCCCTTGACGGGTTCGCCGTCGCTTGCCGACACGGTCTCGCCGTTCAGATAGTCGCGCGCGATGTCGGCGATGTATTCGCCGTTGTATGCGGCTTCGGGCCAGCCTGCGTCGCCCGGCTTCAGGCCACGGGCGCGCGCCTGCGTCGAGATGGCGAGATTGCCGATCTGCACGCCGGCGTCGTTGTAGTAGAACTCGCGGTGCACGTCATAGCCTTGCGACGCGAGCACGTTCGACGTCGCATCGCCGAGCGCGGCCTGGCGGCCGTGGCCGACGTGCAGCGGGCCGGTCGGATTGGCCGAGACGAACTCGACCAGCACGTGCTTGCCCGCGTCGCGCTGCGAGCGGCCGAACGTTTCGCGCTGCTCGAACACGGCGGCGATCACGGCCTGCTTGGAAGCCGCCGACACACGCAAGTTGATGAAGCCGGGACCCGCCACTTCGGCGCTATCGACGAGGCCTTTCGCGAGCGGATGCGCGAGCAGCGCATCGACGATCTGCTGCGCGAGCTGGCGCGGGTTCGCACGCAGCGGCTTGGCGAGCTGCATCGCGACGTTGCACGCGACGTCGCCGTGCGCGGCGACCTTCGGCCGTTCGAGCGTGATGGCGGGCGCGATGAACGCGGCTTCGGATTCACCTTGCGTCGCCTGGGCGACCTGCTTGACCACGTCGGTCAAGAGGGTTTCGAGAGTGTGTTTGTGTGCAGGCAGCATGCTTGTTGCGAGTCCAGTGAGGCAGTCCGATGAAGCGGGGCAGCGCCGCGAACGGCGTGATGCAAGGCCGTCGACGGCGTGGAAAGCGCTTGAGCGCCCGATGCGCGGCGCCCGCGCGACGCTGCGGCGGCGCGGCAGGCGGCTAACGTTTCGTGGCGCGGGCCGTGGCGACAGTCTGCAACACGCGCAGCTGCGACGCAGCGCAGCGTGCCCGGCCGCACGGCAGCGAGCTTTTTCCGTCAATGTCGGATTTTAGCAGGTGCTAATATGTCCAATGAGATGCCCAGCAAGGGCCGTGGCCGCCAGCCTGCCGTCGACTGACAGGCGGGCGTGTCAACGGAACCCGTGCGGCTGGCTGTTGCGATGTCGCGAGTATCCAGCGGCCGGCCGCGCGAGAAGCCAACATAACGAAAAGGGAACCGTCATCATGCTGATTACTTTCAAATGCCGCTCCGCCCCCGACGTGGTGATGCTGGAGAATCTCGCCCAATATTTGCTCGGCATCATCGGCAAGCGGCTCGGCCAACGCGGCGTGATCGCTCACGACGAACTTGGCGTGGTGATCTCGAAGCTCGAAGCGGCCATCGTTACCGACAAGCAGGAGCGCGCCGAGCATGAGGGCCACTTCCACGAAGGGGAGGATGGCCACGAGCACCACGAGATTCCGATTGGTCTCGCGCAGCGGGCGTATCCGTTCCTCGACATGCTGCGCGCTGCGCAGAAGGAAAATACGGATATCGTCTGGGGCCTCTGAACGCTGAAGCGAGCTGCCAGCGTGCGTTGAGCGGCGCCCGTTCAGGCGCCTCCGTGGGTTTGATGGCCGCCGCTTTCGTGGTGGTGGCGCAGACCGCGCATCGCGTTCGGTCAGGCCAGTGTGTTGCGCCCAGAAGCAAAAAAGCCCGTCGAACGACGGGCTTTTGCTTTTGCAGCGCCGCGAGCCTTACTGACTCGCGCCTTGCGGCGCAGTCGCGGGAGCGGATGCGCCGTTCTTCTTCTTTTTCGGCTTTTTCACATGCTTGACGGTGGGCGGGGAGTACGAACTCACCGCACTCGATCCGCCCGGCGCCTGAGGCTGAGCCTCGGTGATCGGTGCAATGGCGGCAAGCGATAACACGGTCAACATCAGCGTCAGCTTCTTCATACGATTTTTCTCCGTTGACGGTTGCAAGTCGTTGAGCCGACGCGTTTTTCCGGTCGCGTCTGGCGGGTCGGCAAGTAATGCCCGCTCAGTCTACAAAGCCGAAAATATTCGCTGTGCTTTCAACTGAAAATATTCAGCCTACGGCCAGCGATATAGTCCTGCCGCCCGGCGTCTGCGTCTTACAGCAACGGCGCGAGCGCGCGTTGGGCATCCGCCTTCGACAGCGACATGCGCTGCGCGTAGTCCTCCAGCTGATCCTGGCCGATCTTGCCGACCGAGAAATACGTGCTGTCGGGATGCGCGAGGTAGAAGCCGGAGACGCTCGCAGCGGGCAGCATCGCCAGTGATTCGGTGACACTCATGCCGATCTCGCCTGCTTGCAGGACGTCGAACATGTCGCGCTTGACGAGGTGATCCGGGCACGCCGGATAGCCCGGCGCGGGACGGATGCCGCGATACTTCTCGCCGATCAGATCGTCGTTCGAGAGGGTTTCGCTCTGCGCATAGCCCCACAGGTCGCGGCGCACGCGCGCGTGCATTGCTTCGGCGAACGCTTCCGCGAAGCGGTCGGCGAGCGCCTTCAGCATGATCGCGCTGTAGTCGTCGTGATCCTGCTCGAACTGCTTTTCCTTCACGTCGACGCCGAGGCCCGCCGTGACAGCGAACATGCCGATGTAGTCGGCGACGCCCGAATCCTTCGGCGCAATGAAGTCGGCAAGCGAGCGGTTCGGACGCATCACGCCGTCCACCACGGGGCGCACGCTTTGCTGGCGCACGTTGCGCCACGTCAGCGCGACTTGGCTGCGCGACTCGTCCGTGTAGATTTCGATGTCGTCGTCGTTGACGGTGTTAGCGGGCAGCAGCGCGACCACGCCGTTCGCCGTCAGCCAGCGGCCCTGGATCAGGCGCGCGAGCATCGACTTCGCATCCGAGAACACGCGCCGCGCCGATTCGCCGACGATCTCATCGTTCAGGATCGCGGGATACGGACCGGCGAGATCCCACGTCTGGAAGAACGGGCCCCAGTCGATATAGTTCGCGAGTTCGCTCAGATCGAAATTCTTGAACACGCGCCGGCCGATGAACTTCGGCTTCACCGGCTGATAACCGCTCCAGTCGATCTTCGCCTTCTTCGCGCGCGCCTCGGCGAGCGTGACGAGCGGCAGCGCCTTCTTGTTCGCGTGCTGATCGCGGATGCGGTCGTAGTCGGACTTCAGTTCGTCGAGATACTTCGTCGCGCCTTCGTCCGACAACAGGTTCGACGCAACCGACACCGAGCGCGATGCATCCGGCACGTACACGACAGGGCCTTCGTAGTGCGGCGCGATTTTCACGGCCGTGTGCACACGCGAAGTCGTCGCGCCGCCGATCAGCAGCGGAATCTTCTTCACGCGGAAGTAGTCGTCGCGCTGCATTTCCGACGCGACGTAGGCCATCTCTTCGAGCGACGGCGTGATCAGACCCGACAGCCCGATGATGTCCGCGCCTTCGACTTTCGCCTTCGCGAGAATCTCGTTGCACGGGACCATCACGCCCATGTTGACCACTTCGAAGTTATTGCACTGAAGCACCACGGAGACAATGTTCTTGCCGATATCGTGCACGTCGCCCTTCACGGTCGCGATGACGATCTTGCCTTTCGCGCGGACGTCGCCGCCCGCTTCGGCGAGCTGGCGCTTTTCTTCTTCGATGAACGGAATCAGGTGAGCGACGGCCTGCTTCATCACGCGCGCCGACTTCACGACTTGCGGCAGGAACATCTTCCCCTGGCCGAACAGATCACCGACGACGTTCATGCCGTCCATCAGCGGCCCTTCGATCACGTTGATCGGGCGGCCGCCGCCGTCCATGATCTTGGCGCGCGCCTCTTCCGTGTCTTCAACGATGAAGTTCGTGATACCGAGCACGAGCGCATGCGCGAGACGTTTTTCGACAGGCTGATTGCGCCATTCGAGGTTCTCTTCTTTCTTCGCTGCGCCCGTCTTGAACTTGTCGGCGCTTTCGAGCAGACGGTCGGTGGAATCATCGCGGCGGTTCAGCACGACGTCTTCGACGCGCTCACGCAGATCGGTGTCGAGGTCCGCGTACACGCCCAACTGGCCCGCATTGACGATGCCCATGTCCATACCCGCCTGAATCGCGTGGTAGAGGAACACGGTGTGAATCGCTTCGCGCACCGGGTCATTACCGCGGAACGAGAACGACACGTTCGACACGCCGCCGCTCACCTTCGCATACGGCAGGTTCTGCTTGATCCAGCGCGTTGCATTGATGAAGTCGACAGCGTAGTTGTTGTGCTCTTCGATACCCGTTGCGATTGCGAAGATGTTCGGGTCGAAGATGATGTCTTCGGGCGGGAAGCCGACTTCATTGACGAGAATGTCGTACGAGCGCTTGCAGATTTCCGTCTTGCGCTTGTACGTGTCGGCCTGGCCTTGCTCGTCGAACGCCATCACGACGGCCGCCGCGCCGTAGCGGCGAATCAGGTTCGCGTGATGGCGGAAGCTCTCTTCGCCTTCCTTCAGCGAGATCGAGTTGACGATCGCCTTGCCTTGCACGCACTTCAGGCCCGCTTCGATCACCTCCCACTTCGACGAGTCGATCATGATCGGCACGCGTGCGATGTCCGGCTCCGATGCGATCAGATTCATGAAGCGCACCATCGCCGCTTTCGAATCGAGCATCGCTTCGTCCATGTTGACGTCGATGACCTGCGCGCCGTTCTCGACCTGCTGGCGCGCGACGGCCAGCGCTTCGTCGAACTGGCCGTTCAGAATCATCCGCGCGAATGCCTTCGAGCCCGTCACGTTGGTGCGTTCGCCAACGTTGATGAAGAGCGTCCCCGAAGTGACGTTGAACGGCTCCAGGCCGGAAAGGCGCATCGTGTGATCGGTCATGGTTCGTGTGCGTGTTTCGTCAGTGCGTCAATGCTTCGGTGTGCGCGTGCTGTAAAGCGTGCTTTGGGTACTTCAGGCGGCGTCGCGATACTGGCTCGGCCACTTGCGCGGCTTCACGTCGTTCAGCGCCTTCGCGATCGCGGCGATGTGCTCCGGCGTCGTGCCGCAGCAGCCGCCCGCGATGTTTACGAGGCCCGCTTGTGCGAATTCCTTCAGCAGGCCCGAGGTATCGGCGGGCAGTTCGTCGAAGCCCGTGTCGCTCATCGGATTCGGCAAACCGGCGTTGGGATAGCACGACACATACGTGTCGCACAGCTTCGCCAGCTCCGCGATGTACGGGCGCATCAGCGCCGCGCCGAGCGCGCAGTTCAGGCCGAACGTCAGCGGCTTTGCGTGACGCAGGGAGTTCCAGAAAGCCTCGACCGTCTGTCCCGACAGAATGCGGCCCGATGCGTCCGTCACCGTGCCCGAGATCATGATGGGCAGGCGCTCGCCCGTGTCTTCGAACAGTTCGTCGAGCGCAAACAGCGCAGCTTTCGCATTCAGCGTGTCGAAGATCGTTTCGACGAGGAACAGGTCCGCGCCGCCTTCCAGCAGCGCCTTTGCCTGTTCGTAGTACGCCGTGCGCAGTTCGTCGAACGTGACGTTGCGCGCGCCCGGATCGTTGACGTCGGGCGAGATGCTCGCCGTCTTCGGCGTCGGTCCGATCGCGCCCGCGACGAAGCGCGGCTTGTCGGGCGTCGAGTATTTGTCGCATGCGGCGCGCGCGAGCTTCGCCGACTCGCGGTTCATTTCGACGGCGAGATCTTCCATGCCGTAGTCGGCCTGCGCGACGGTTGTCGCGCCGAACGTGTTCGTCTCGATGATGTCCGCGCCTGCCGCCAGATACTGCTCGTGAATCTCGCTGATGATCTGCGGCTGCGTGATGGACAGTAGTTCGTTGTTGCCCTTGATGTCGCGCGCGTAGTCCTTGAAGCGCTCGCCACGATAGGCGGCTTCGTCGAGCTTGTAGCGCTGGATCATCGTGCCCATCGCGCCGTCCAGAATCAGGATGCGCGATTCGAGCAACGCGGGCAGGGTCGCGCCGCGCGTATACGCGGCACGGGGGCTGGCGGCTGACGGGGCTGACGTGACGGGCTGGTTCATGGTCTGATCGGGCTCGTGCCGGACGGGCCGGCTTTTTTCAGGAAACTCAATATTGTAGCCGCATGGTCGCGGGCGTGCCGTGCGCGGCGGACTTGCACGGGGCGCGGCGGTTGCCGGCAGGGTAGCGCGAGGGGCATTTCGTACGCTGGTCGCTGTTTTCGCAACGAAGCGCCCCGGCGTTTCGCGCCGCGATATCCATATAAAAGCGCCACATTCAGCGCCAGCAGCCGCATAAAACGAAAAACCCCGCCCGGCGCGGGGCCGGACGGGGTCGATGAGGACGTGTCGCCAGGAGGATGGCGCCTGTCGATCAGTGAAGAATGACCGGCTGGTTCATCAGGCTGTCGAATTGACCGAGAAACTCGTCAACTTCGTCGAGCGTCGGTTCGTCTTCGATCAGTTTCTGCACGTGTTCGCGAAAACTGGCTGCCATCGCACCGTCGATGTAAATCTCGCGCTGCGTGTTCTTGTCGACGATCTCATACCCACCGGATAGCATCGAGAGATGGCCGTCTTGCGGCGGGAACTCGACGACACAGTAGTTGGGGCTGTTGTAGATCATTTGCATGGCGACACTCCTTATTTCCGATGGCTCCGGGCCAGTGTTGCACCGTAGATGGAGCCCTTGGTTTGGAATTCAAGGGGTGGGTCCGGCCTGACGCTTTGAATTCTCCGGACCTATCGGTTAGACCCGTTTTTGCAAAAACGATTCCAGCAAAGCGGTGAAACGTTGCGACTGTTCGATCGGTGCGAGGTGAGCTGCGTCCAGCAACTCGAACTGCGCATTCCGGATGGCATTCGCAATTGCGTGTGTAGCAGCAGGTGGCGTGCCTGCGTCGTGGCGTCCAGCCACAGTAAGAGTAGGAAGATCAATCTCGCTCAGTCTACTGCGCACATCGAAATCGCGCAGCGCAATGCACGCTTGTGCGTAACCTTCAGACGAAGTGTTCTCCAATACCTCCCGAATCTGTTCGACCACCTCCGGATGCGCGTCGCGAAAACCCGCCGTGAGCCAGCGTTCCATCGTTGCCTCGGCCAGCGCTGCGACGCCTTCGTTGCGCGCCTTCGCCGCGCGCTGCTCCCATATGGCATGGCCGTCCGAAGGCGTGGCGGCGTGCGTGTCGGCGAGCGTCAATGTTTCGATGCGTGCCGGGTTATCCAGCGCGAACTGTTGCGCAATCATCCCGCCCATCGACATTCCGACAATATGCGTTTTCTCAACGCCAAGCGCATCTAGCAGTATGTGTAGATCCTGCGACAAATCTGCAACACGGAACGGTCTGTCCGATACGGCCGTTTGACCGTGACCGCGCACGTCGTAGCGCAAGACTGTGTAGTCATCCCGAAAATAGCCGGCGAGCTGATCCCAGATCGACAGATCGCCGCCAAGCTGATGAATGAACGTGAGCCATGGGCCACCGCCCTCATTGCTCAGGACGTAGCGCGTATCGATGCCATTTACATTGATCTGCATGCGGACTCCATAAGTGATGTCGCAATGAAAGAACGAACGGATCGACAGTTCATCCGATTGAGTTCATCGGATTCGCATGAACCGCCGGCGCGTATCAGCGCGCATCGTCGTGCGATTCATGCAAACGACGGAAGTTTCGGATGCGCAGTGTGTGTAGTCCCGGTTTCAAAGTGTCCTCCATAGCGAAGGACCAGTTTGTGTCAGGGCTTTTCCGGCCCTGCGCCTGGATCGGTGACGGACGGTTGGGAAGGGGCTTGTGACGTGTCATCGGATGAAGCGGCGTTGCTACCGTTCGCATCCGGCGGCGCGATCTTGCCGCGCCAGACAAGTTCGATCTGCGTGCCGTTCGGCTCGGTTTGCACGAGACGCGCAGGCAGCCAGCCGAGCGACGGCGCAAGCCACACGTCGATGCGCCGCCGGTCGCCTTCGCGGCGCGGCAGGCGCATGAAATGGCGCGCATCGATGATGCCCTGATCGGTGCGCACGCCTTCGTCGCCTATTGTCTCGATGGGCCAGATTTCGCCGCTGTCGTTGTCGGTCACGAAGAACTGGCGTGTCACGCCTGGCTGATACGCGTCGGGGTCGCCGCGCACCAGGCTGGCGAGTTGCATCACCATGCTGAATCTGTCTTGCGCGCCGTCCTGCAGCGGCAGCGTGGCCGGCGTGCGCGAGAAGCCGATCTGTTTCGTGTCGCGATGGAAGATGGTGATGTCCTCGCCGCGTCGGCCGCGTTTTTCGATGTACTGATCAGGCGCGAGACCGAATGCATCGACATGCCCGTGGCTCGAATAGCTGAATGTGCCGATGAACGGCAAGGGCACCGAAACGATCATGTCGTACGAGCGGCCATCGCTCGACCAGTGGATCGTGCCCGGCTGATTGCGCACGCCGTTGTAGAACGTGTCGTATTGCAACTCTGCTGAGGGCGGTACAGAGAACTTCACGCCTGGCGCAGCATGCGGCGCGTTGCCTTGACCGGCAACATTGGCGCTGGAATTGGTGGCTCCTGTTGCGGACGACGCAACGCCCGGCGCGGAAGCCAAAGCATCGGAGGGCGCGCTTGCGGCGTCAGTTGCGGGCGCTGTTTGAAGCGGTTTCTGACCTGGTTGCGTGGCCGTCAACACATGTTCACGCGGCGCTCGAGCGACGCGTTTCGGGGCCGCAGGCACCGCCTTCGCGGGCGGCGGCGAACCGGCCGCCTGCGTTTCGATACGCTCCGGCTTGAGCAGCGCGACCTGTACGGGAACATGCTCGGGCGACACGGGTTTGAAGGTGTCGTGATGCCGCTCGAACCATTGCGCCGCGATGAAGTGCGCGCCGACGACAGCCAGCAGCACGCCCGCCCAACGCAAGCGCGACGAGCGGCGCTGCGCGGCGGCGAGGCGAGCCGGCGTGACGGAACGGAGAGCGGCTGAAGATGACATCGGAAGAAGCAAAATCCTGAAGGCGGAACGCAAGACTATGCGCGTTTGAACACAATTCGACTGCGCACCGCTGTCACGCGTTCCTCACGCTCATCGAGGCGTCGGACTATACCCGAGTTCATACGACAGCTTCTGCGCGCACACGCGCAGCGCCGTGTCGACTTCGCCGCCCCACGCGATATCGAACGCGCCCTCGTGACCCAGCGCGATCAATCCGAGCGCGAGATCGCCATTCGAATCGAACACGGGCGTGCAGAACGCGTGAATGGTCGGCAGCAACATGCCTTCGACGCGCGCCGAGCCATGCGCGCGCACGTCCTCGAGCACGCGCTCGACATCTTCCGGCGTGCGCGGACTGTTGGCGGCGGCCCAACGCCGTGTATCGGCGAGTTCGCGCGCGATCATCGCGGCCGTCTTGCTGCGCGGCAAATACGCGGCGAACAGCAGACCCGTCGCCGAGCTGAGCATCGGCATCACGTCACCGAGTTTCAGCGACGCCTTCGCGGGATAGCTCGATTCCATCCAGTGCACGACGGTCGGCCCCTGATTGCCCCACACCGCGATGCCGACCGTCAGATCGAGCCGGTCGCGCAATTCGGCGAGCGCGATGCGCGCGAGCTTCACGCCATCGACGCGCGCGAGCCGCGCCAGCCCTAGCTGCAGCGCGAAGCCGCCAAGCTCGTAGCGGCCCGTCAGCGGGTCCTGCGCGACGACGCCCAGGCGCTGAAAACTCACCAGATAACGGTGCGCTTTCGCCGGGCTCATGCCCGCGCGCTGCGCGAGATCGCGCAGCATCATCGCGCGCGGCTCGTGCGTGAGCACGTCGAGCAGACGGAACCCGACTTCGATCGACTGGATGCCCGAGCGCAGTTTTTCCTCGCCACCGTCGTGCTCGATGCCTTGCTCGCTGTCGTGCTGGTCAGCGGCATCGTCGTCGGCGGGATCGAGCGGTTCGGCGGAATCGGCATCCTTGCGGATCGAACTGGAGCGGGCGGTCGGAGGCATAGGCAGTGGTTGAACGGTGAGCCTTAAAGCGGCGAAAAACGGCGCGGACGTTGCAATGGCCATCGCCTGCTTGAAGCGAACGTTTGGGCCGCGCCGATTCACCATCGTAGAATAGATTCCTCTTATCGTCATCCACATGCCTTTTCCGCCATGAAACTTGCCTCGCTGAAGGACGGCACGCGCGACGGTCAACTGATCGTCGTTTCCCGTGACCTGCATATGGCCGCCGTCGCCGACGCCATCGCGCCGACGATGCAGCGCGTCCTCGACGACTGGATTTTCTACGCGCCGCAACTGCGCGATCTGTACGACGAGCTGAATCAGGGCCGCGCGCGCAACACGTTTTCGTTCGACGCGAAGGAATGCATGGCGCCGCTGCCGCGCGCGTTCCAGTGGGCCGACGGCTCGGCCTATGTGAACCACGTCGAACTGGTGCGCCGCGCGCGCGGCGCGGAAATGCCGCCCGAGTTCTGGACCGATCCGTTGATGTACCAGGGCGGCAGCGACGACTTCATCGGCGCGAAGGACGACATCGTGTGCGCGTCCGAATCGTTCGGCATCGACTTCGAGGCGGAAGTCGCCGTCATCACAGGCGACGTGCCGATGGGCGTTAAGCCCGAGCAGGCGTTGAAAAGCATTCGCCTCGTCACGCTCGTCAACGATGTGTCGCTGCGCAACCTGATTCCCGCTGAGCTCGCGAAGGGCTTCGGCTTTTTCCAGAGCAAGCCGGCGACGTCGTTCGCACCGGTTGCCGTCACACTCGACGAACTCGGCGACGCGTGGCGCGAAGGCCGCGTGCATCGACCGATGATCGTGCATTGGAATAGCAAGAAGGTCGGCCAGCCGGACGCGGGCACCGACATGGTGTTCCACTTCGGCCAGTTGATCGCGCATGCGGCGAAGACGCGCAACCTGCGTGCGGGGGCCATTGTTGGTTCGGGCACGGTGTCGAACAAGGATGCTAAGCGCGGCTATTGCTGTATCGCCGAGAAACGCTGCCTCGAAACGATCGAGCACGGCAGCGCACAAACGGAATTCATGAAGTTCGGCGATTCCGTGAAGATCGAAATGTTCGACGAAGCGGGCAAGTCGATTTTCGGTTCGATCGATCAGGCCGTCGCGCCGCTCGAAGGCGGGCTTTGATCGTGTAGGCGGCGTGAGGCGTCGGGCGATCCGAAAGGGTTTCGCCCGATGCCGGCAGCGCCACGCGCGCCGCTACACTGACGCTCGCGCGAGGCCATCGGGTCTCGCACGCTGGACCGCGTGAATCGCAACGCACAGCAACTCGCAGCGACACGCGCGCGGACAGCAACATGCAACACGCAGCATCGCAGAACGCACAAAAACCAAAGGAGACAACGCATGCCGCGATACGGGACGTTTGCATCTTCAACTCTGCGCAACTGCGCTCGCAAGTGCACTTTCAAGCGACGCACGACGCTCGCCGCCACGCTTTCCCTTTTACCCGGACTCGCGCTCGCACAGGTGAAGATTGGCCTCGTTCTATCGCTGACGGGGCCGGCTGCATCGCTTGGCATTCCCGCGCGCGAGACGGCGACGCTCTTCCCAAAAGAGATCGCCGGGCAGAAAGTCGAATACATCGTGCTCGACGATGCTTCCGATACGACGCAAGCCGTGCAGGACACCAAGAAGCTGATCTCCGAAAATCACGTCGACGCGATCATCGGCTCGTCGATCACGCCGAACTCGCTGGCGATCATCGACGTGGTCGCCGAAGGTGAAACGCCGGCGATTTCACTGGCGTCGTCGGCCAAGATCATCGAACCCGTCGATGCAAAGCGGCACTGGATGTTCAAGACCCCGCAGACGGACGCGATGATGGCATCCGCGATCACCGAGCACGCGAGCCAGCACGGCGTGAAGACCATCGCGTACATCGGCCAGGCGGATGCGCTCGGCGAAACGTTTTACGCGGAGGTCGCGAAGTTCGCGCAGATTCACAAAATCAACGTGGTGGCCAACGAGCGTTTCAATCGCACCGATCCGAGCGTCACAGGCCAGATCCTGAAGATCATGGCGGCGAATCCCGATGCCGTCGTCGTGGGCGCAGCGGGCACGCCCGCCGCGCTGCCGCCGAAAACGCTGATCGGACGCGGCTACAAGGGCAAGATCTATCACAACCACGGGGTCGGCAATAACGACTTCCTGCGCGTGTGCGGTGCCGACTGCAACGGTACGTTCCTGCCCGCGAGCCCGGTGCTGGTCGCCTCGCAACTGCCCACGGACTACGCTTCGAAGCGTCTCGCGCTCGACTACATCGCGCGCTTCGAGAAGCTGCGCGGGCCGGGCAGCGTGTCGGCGTTCGGCTCGTATGCGTGGGACGCGAGCATGCTGCTGAACAGTGCGATTCCCGTTGCGCTGAAAACAGCCGCGCCGGGCACGGTCGAGTTTCGCCGCGCGCTGCGCGATGCGCTCGAAGCGACGAAGGGACTCGCCGATACCAACGGCGTCGTCAACATGAGCGCGACCGATCACCTCGGCCTCGATCAGCGCGCGCGCGTGATGGTCGAGATCAGCAACGGAAAGTGGGTGTATCAGCCGCGTTAGGCGAAGTGATTCGCGTGGCGCAGCGTCGGCTGCGTTACGCGCATGATGTGGGTATCGACGCCGACGCGTCGCTCTTACGGATGTGTGCCATGTCTCACGAATCGGAATCGCAATCGGTCGAACCCGCGTTTTACGCGCACTACAGGTCGCTGCGCGTGCGGCGTCATGCGCACGGCATCCTCGAAATCGTGATGAGCGGCGAAGGCGCGAACCGCAGCGCGCTCGCCACCGCCGATGCGAACATGCATCGCGAGCTGGCCGACATCTGGCGCGATGTCGACCGCGACCCGGAGACGCGCGTCGCGGTGATTCGCGGCGAGGGCAAGGGCTTTTCGGCGGGCGGCGATCTCGGCCTCGTCGAAGAGATGGCGAATGATTTCGACGTGCGCACGCGCGTGTGGCGCGAGGCGCGCGATCTCGTCTACAACGTGATCAACTGCAGCAAGCCGATCGTCTCGGCGATGCACGGACCGGCTGTGGGCGCCGGGCTTGTCGCGGGACTGCTCGCGGATATTTCGATTGCTACGAAGTCGGCGCGCATTATCGACGGTCATACGCGGCTCGGCGTCGCGGCGGGCGACCATGCGGCGATCGTGTGGCCGCTGCTGTGCGGGATGGCGAAGGCGAAGTACTACCTGCTGCTCTGTGAGCCGGTGAGCGGCGAAGAGGCGGAGCGCATCGGCCTCGTCTCGCTGGCCGTCGACGACAACGATCTGCTGCCGAAGACCTTCGAAGTCGCGCGCAAGCTCGCGCAGGGTTCGCAGACAGCGATCCGCTGGACCAAGTACGCGTTGAACAACTGGCTGCGCTCGGCGGGGCCGACTTTCGATACGTCGCTCGCGCTCGAATTTATGGGTTTCGCGGGCCCCGATGTGAAGGAAGGCGTGGCGTCGCTGCGCGAGCGGCGCGCGCCGGATTTCCCGGGCAAGGAGCCGTTCTAGCGGAACGCGCCTCCTTGCGTCAGGCGGACGCAAAATCGTCATGGCGACAGGCGCACGATAACCGCGTCCGCAAACGCGGCTCGACGCGAAAAATTCACGCGGTATGATCGAGCCGCGAATGTCGAACGTCGCTTCGAACGCAGGATCGAAGGACAATAAGCGAACCACAATAAGCGAACGGCAACAGGCGCAACAGGCCCAGAACCGAACACAGGAGCTCAGCAATGACCGACCACCCCGGCTCGACGCCACCTTTCCCCGGATTTCCAGGTTTTCCGCCCGCCGAAATGCTCGACCGCATGTGGGGCATGATGCGCCTCACGCCGTTTGGCGCGGCATTCCCGGGCGCGAGTCCGGCTTCGACGCAGGGTTTCGTGCCGTCGCTGTCGATGATGTCCGACATGATGGCGCCGCTCACGAACGTCGAGGAGCTCGACAAGCGCATCACCGACATGCGCGCCGTCGAGCAATGGCTCAAGCTGAATCTGAACATGCTGCAGTCGGCGATCCAGGCGCTCGAAGTGCAGCGCGCGACGCTCTCGACGCTGCGCGCGTTCGGCGCGTTCGCGCAGCAATCGATGACGCAGCCCGCGCCTGAAGCGCCGCCCAGGCATGTGCCGCAGCCCGCTGCGAGCGCGCCGGAAGCGAGTGAAGCAGGCGAGTCGGCGGCGTCGCCCGCGTTCGACGCGTCCGGCTGGTGGAGTCTGCTGCAGGCGCAGTTCAACCAGATCGCGCAGTTCGCGATGGCGCAGCCGCCGGACACGACGGCGACGGGCGCATCGGAAGCGGGCGCGGGGATCGAGCCGAGCGACCTCGAACCCGACGACGCACCCGAGCCCGACGCGCAAGGCACTGCGCAGGCGAAATCCGATGACGCGCCGCGTGCCGCCGCGAAGCGCGCGGCCAGCACGAAACGGGCGGGCGCATCGTCCGCGAAGAAGACCTCGTCGACGTCCGAATGAACGCCTGATTTTTGCAATGAAAAGAGCGCGCGTGGCCGAAACGGCCAGCGCGCCTCAAGCTGCGACGGAATGTCGCCGCGCTAGCACATTCCTTTGACACCGTGCGGTCAACGAGCGCCCACGTTGTTTTACGTCAATGCCAAAGCGGGTTTCGACGGTCCGAAAATGGGGTGTGTAAGGGCCGCATGCTATTATTGTGTAAGCTTTTTCTGGCCCGCGGACGCGTGCGAAGATCGCCAGATTCGCCGTTTTATCCGGTGCCATGCGGTGCCGGTTCGTCCGCTGCGGACCCAAATGCCGTCGTTCGGCGGCAGGCTGGCACGACCCCAGGCAAAGGTTCTCCCTCACCCACGGTTGGCCGCGCACGCGAGGCACGAAAATCGCGTACGTATCACGAGCCGCAGTATTTCTTTTGCCAAACACTTGCATCTTGGCAACCGATTACCGCGTAAAATTGAATGCTGCGCTGACGACGGAGAACGTTGCCGAAAGTTCCCGTTCGTCGGCCACAAATGTAGCAACAGATAACAGACGTCGCCTTGCGCAGAACAGGGGTGGGATCATGAACACCATGCTTTATCCGGAACTTTATAAATCGCTCGAGTCGGTTCGATGGGATATGGAGAAGGACATTCCCTGGGACAAATTCGACGCGTCGCTGCTCACCGATGAGCAGGCGGCGACCATCAAGATGAACGCGATCACCGAATGGTCGGCGCTGCCCGCCACGGAAATGTTCCTGCGCGATAACCACCATGACAGCGACTTCTCGGCATTCATGAGCGTGTGGTTTTTCGAAGAGCAGAAGCACTCGCTGGTGCTGATGGAATATCTGCGCCGCTTCAAGCCGGAGATGTGCCCGACGGAAGAAGAACTGCACGCGGTGCGCTTCGAATTCGATCCGGCGCCGCCGCTCGAAACGCTCATGCTGCACTTCTGCGGCGAAATCCGCCTGAATCACTGGTATCGCCGTGCGGCAGAATGGCACACCGAGCCCGTCATCAAGCACATCTACGAAACCATTTCGCGCGACGAAGCGCGCCATGGCGGCGCGTATCTGCGCTACATGAAGAAAGCGCTGACGAACTTCGGCGACGGTGCGCGCGCCGCGTTTGCAAAGATCGGTGTGCTGATGGCATCTGCGCGCCGCACGGAAAAGCCGCTGCACCCGACCAACCTGCATGTGAACCAGTCGCTGTTCCCGCGCGACACCGTTCAATCGCGTCTGCCCGATCCCGAGTGGCTCGAGCGCTGGCTCGACGAGCAGATCCGTTTCGACGACGGCTGGGAAAAGAAGGTGGTCGAGCGCATTCTGCACAACCTGTCCATTCTGTTCGAGCGCTCGTTCACGACGGCTCAGGAACTGAACCGCTATCGCAAGGAAGTGGTGACGCGTCTGCAGGCTGACCAGCAGACTGCGCAACAGCAACCGGCCTGATAAGGGCCGCGCGCCCGCCGGGTGATCGCCCGGCGCGTCGCACAGACATGCAACGGCCCGGCAGGTGAGAACCCGCCGGGCCGTTTTCTTTTTGCCTTGTCGCGGGCGTGCGTCTTCTATCATCGGAGCCACGCGCCTCGCCTCTCAAACCCGCTCAACGATTGCTCTCATGGCCGCTACCTTCGAACGCAAGCTCACGACACGCGACGCGCTCGCTCAACTTCGCCCGTCGCTGACCGGCCCCGTGGTGTTCACGAACGGCGTCTTCGATATCCTGCATCGCGGGCACGTCACGTATCTCGCGGACGCGAAGGCGCTGGGCGCGACGCTGATTGTCGGCGTGAATAGCGACGCGTCGGTGCGCATGCTCGGCAAAGGCGACGACCGGCCGATCAACAACGAAGCCGACCGGATGGCGCTGCTGGCGGCGCTGGAGAGCGTCGACTGGGTGGTGTGCTTCGGGGAGCAGACGCCCGTCGCGCTGATCGACGCACTGCGTCCGGACGTGCTCGTGAAGGGCGGCGACTACGACATGGACAAGTTGCCGGAATCCGCGCTGGTGCGCGGCTGGGGTGGCAAGGCGCTGGCGATTCCGTTCGAACACGACCGCTCGACGACGGCGCTTCTGAAGAAGGTGCGCGCTCAGGACTGAGCACAACGCGACGCGGGCGCGCAACCCGCGTCGAAGAAGACTTCCGCGTTACTGCGGCAGCGCCGAAGCGGCGATCGGCGCAACGGGCGCCGGACCGCCGACGACAGCCAGATCCGCAGCATCGGCGGACGACATTGGCTGCACGCGCAATTGGTCCGGACGGACCTGCCGGTTCAGGTGATTCGGCTCGCGCGGCCCGGCGGCCGGCGACGGACCGAACAGCCCGCGCATCGTGACGAACGCGAGGATGTTGGCGAGAAAGAGCAGGGCGAGTAGCCAGCGCAGCATCGTTGAAATTCTCCAGCTTGCTTGTTCAGTAGCCCGGCGTTCAGGCCGGGTGAGCTTCCGTCGGCGGATTGGCCGATGCCTGCGCGGCGATCAGCGCGAGTCCCGTCAGCACGAGCGAGTCGTGACGCGTGTACGGCACGCCGAGCGCCTGCACCAGTTCGCCCGCGGCGCCGCCGCTCACGACGAGTCGCACGGACACTTTCCATTCGTCCTGCAGATCGCGCCACATCCGCTCGATCAGCCCGACCTGCGCCAACGCGCATCCCGAAGACAACGAACCCGGCGTATCGGTCGCGAACCATGCTGCGCGCGCGAGCGGCGCGGTTTGGCCCGTCGTACCCGCGGATTCGCTGTCGAGCAGGCCGCGCGCGGCCGTGGCGTCCAGCGTCGGGAGTTGCGCTGTGTGCTCGCCGAGCGAGCGCATCATCAGCGACCAGCCCGGCGCGATCAATCCGCCGACGAACACGCCGTCGGCGGTCAGTGCTTCGAGCGTCGTCGCCGTGCCGAAGGTCGCGATCAGCAGCGGCTCGCCCGGGAACGCGGTGCGCGCGCCGATCATGCCCGCCCAGCGGTCGCTCCCAAGCTGCGTCGGCGTCGTGTACGCGTTCGTGACACCGCACTGCTGCGCGGCTGAGCGGATCGTCGTGCGCGTGAGACCGGGCCAGTGCCTGTCAATGAACACATCGATACGGCGCGCTGCCGCTTCCCCGGCAACATTCGATAACCATGCCGAACCGGGCTCGGGCAACGTCGACCAGTCAGGCTCGTGTCGAGATTGCAACGGATCACCAGTGCCCTTCACCAGTTGACCGCCGTGCGAAAACGCGCCTGCGTGCGTCTGTGTACCATCCGCGTGAACCAGCGCCCATTTGACGCGGCTATTACCCGCATCGATCAGCAGATACGGGGCGCTCATGCAGCGCCGCTTTCGTCGTCCGCGAGACGCAGCGACACGTCTCCCGTCGCGATGGCTTGCTGGCCGGATGGTGTATCGAGCAGCAGTTGCCCGAGATCGTCGACGCCCGCCGCGACGCCGCGCGCGACTTCCACGCCTTGCTCGAACAGCACCACATCGCGTCCAGCATACGCATGGCAGCCGTTCCAGCGTTGGCGGAACGGCGCGAAGCCTTCTACGCCGAACCGCTGCAAGGCAGGTTCGAGCGAGTTCAGCTCTGCGGCGAGCGTATCGGTGAGATTCGCGTTCGGCAGAGCACGCGACAGCGCCGTCGGCGCGGCACCGCGCGCCTGCGCGGGCACGCCGGCATTGAGCGCGCCGACCTTCGCGGCGAGTTCCTCGGCGCCCTTCACGTTCGTGCCGATGCCGATCACTACAGCGCTCGCGTCCGGCGTGCTCCATGCCGTTTCGATCAGGATGCCGGCGAGCTTGTCGCCTTCGAGCAGCACGTCGTTCGGCCATTTCAGCGCGATCTGGCCCGGACCCGACACGGGCAGCGAGCGCAGGCCGTCGACCAGCGCGACGCCGACCGCTAGGCTCAGCCCCGCGAGTCCTTCAAGCGGCCGCGGCAGCACGCAGGCAACCGAGAACAGCAGTGCATTGCCGGGTTCCGCATACCAGGGGCGGCCACGCCGACCGCGCCCCGCCGTCTGAAGGTAGGCGACGCGCACGATCGGCCGCGCGAGCGCACCGGGTTCGCGCGGCAGCGCCTTCACGCGGGCCATCAGGTCGGCGTTGGTCGAGCCGGTTTCTTCGACGATTTCGATCGGCCAGTCATTGGCGGCCGGGCCGAACAGCGCGACGGCGCGCTGCCGGTCGATTCGCCAGTCGCCCGAAGGGCTTGGGGAGAGTGGAGTATTCATGAAGGGTATTTTAGCCACTGCGCCTGTCATCGTGATCGATAGATACGCGAGCCGCGCTTTGTTCACAAGATGCGTGCGGCATGCAGCCCTGCCGGGCATCCCACCAGGGCCCAATCTCGAACGCTTCGATACAATGCCCGTTAATCCGATAACCACATCCAGCGATCCTTGAACTACGACACTCCTCCCGGCCTCGAAGTCGCGGCAGGCAGCCAGGGCAAGATCGTGCGCCTGTCCGGCCAGTGGACGGCGCTCGCGCTCGCGCGCGACCGCCTGCACGGAAAGGCGCTGCCGCGTTTGCGTGAACTGATCGACAGCCGCGCGCACGTCGCGCAATGGGATCTGTCGCGAGTCGAGCGGATGGACCACGTGGGCGGCCAGGCGCTGTGGCGCGTGTGGGGCTACAAGCTGCCCGTCGATCTCGTCGCGCTCAACGATACGCAGCGCGACATCTTCGACCGCATTGCACTGCTCGACACCGCGCGCGAGAACCCGGAGCCCGTGCATCGCTTCGATCCGTTCACGAAGCTCGGCCTCGGCATCTTCGCGCTGTTCGAGCATCTGTATGGCGGCGTCGCGATGTTCGGCCGTGTGATCCTCGATCTGCTGGTGATCGCGCGTAATCCGAAGCTCGCACCGTGGAAGGAGATTTCGGCGAACGTCTACAGCGCGGGCACGCAGGCGCTGCCTATCACAGCGCTCGTCGCGTTTCTGATCGGCATCGTGCTGAGCTATCTGTCCGCGCAGCAACTGCGGCTGTTCGGCGCGAACCAGTTCATCGTGAATATTCTGGGGATGTCGGTGCTGCGCGAGCTCGGACCCGTGCTGTCGGCGATTCTCGTCGCGGGGCGTTCCGGCTCGGCAATCACCGCGCAGATCGGCGTGATGCGCGTGACGGAAGAACTCGACGCGATGCGCGTGATGGGCATTCCACACGGCCTGCGCCTGATCCTGCCGCGCGTGATCGCGCTGTCGCTGGCTATGCCGCTGCTCGTGATGTGGACCAACATCGTCTCGCTGATCGGCGGCGCACTCGCGGCCAAGATCGTGCTGCAAATCGACATGTCGTATTTCGCGCGCGCCTTGCCGACCGTCGTGCCCGTCGCCAACCTATGGATCGGGCTCGGCAAGGGCATGGTGTTCGGCATGCTGATCGCGATCGTCGGCTGTCACTTCGGCTTTCGCATCAAGGCCAATTCGCAGAGTCTCGGCGAGGGCACCACGACTTCGGTCGTCACGTCGATCACGGTCGTCATCCTCGCCGACGCCGTGTTTGCGATTCTCTTTCAGAACGTGGGGCTGTCATGATTGCGCCGCTCACTACCGCCGTACGGGACCAGCCGCTGCCGGAGATCGCGGAAACCGTGATCGAGGTGCGCAACCTCACCAAACGCTATGGACGCAACATCGTCCACCAGCATCTGGATTTCCACGTGCGGCGCGGCGAGATCGTGTCGATCGTCGGTGGCTCGGGTTCGGGCAAGACGACGCTGATGCGCCAGATTCTCGGTCTGGAGCGGCCGACCTCGGGCAGCATCAAGGTGTTCGGCGAGGACATGTCCACGCTCGATAAAGACGAAGCCCGGCTGATGCGTGTGCGCTCGGGCATGTTGTTCCAGCAGGGCGCGCTGTTCTCGTCGCTGTCGGTGTTCGACAACATCGCGCAGCCGCTGCGCGAGCTCGGCAAGGTGCCCGACGATCTGCTGCGCGACATCGTGATGCTGAAGCTCGAAATGGTCGGACTGCCGTGCAAGCACGCGTCGAAGATGCCGGCGGCGCTGTCGGGCGGGATGGTCAAGCGTGTGGGCATCGCGCGCGCGATCGCGCTGGAACCGGAACTGCTGTTCCTCGACGAACCGACGGCGGGCCTCGATCCGCAGGCCTCCGACGAGTTCGTCGAACTGATTAGCGCACTGCATCGCGCGCTCGGCCTGACGGTGGTGATGGTGACGCACGATCTCGATACGATGGTCGCGCTGTCGACGCGTGTCGCGGTGATCGCGGACCGCAAGGTCATTGTTGCGGCGCCCGTCGAGCAAGTGGCGGGCTTCGATCATCCGTTTATCCGCGAGTATTTTCTCGGGCTGCGCGGGCGGCTTGCGCTGCAGGGATTGTCGCCGGAGCGGCGCGCGAAGCTGCCGGCCGAAGCGCTGGAGCCCGCGTCGGATGCGATTCCGCTGCGTACCGCGCCATGAACGCCGAAGGAACCTGACAATGGAAAACAAATCACACGCCTTCTGGGCCGGGCTCTTCACCGTCGTGATGGTGGTCGCGATCGCTGCGGCGGCGTTTCTGTTCAATGTCGACAGGTCGGTGCGCATACCTTTCGATCTGATTGCGCGGACCAATGTCACAGGTTTGTACCCGGATGCTGCGGTACGATATCGCGGCCTCGACGTCGGCAAGGTGCAGTCGATCAAGTTCGACCGTGCGCATCCGGGGCAGATTTTGATCCGCATTCTGGTCGACAAGAACGCGCCGATCACCCATTCGACTTTCGGCACGCTCGGGTTGCAGGGTGTCACGGGCCTCGCGTTCATCCAGCTCGACGACTCGGGGAAGGATCTCGCGCCGCTCGTGTCGTCGGCGAAGGACGTCGCGCAGCTGCCCATGCGTCCGGGCCTGTTCGATCAGTTGCAGGCGCGCGGCGACGTGCTGCTGCGGCAGATCGAAAAGACCGTGCGCGATGTCGACTTGCTGCTGTCGCCCGAAATGCGCGACCAGTTGATGGCGACGGTGGCGAGCCTGCAGCACGCCGCCGACGGCGTCACCACGCTCACCGCGCAGATGGGCCCCGCCGTCGGCAAGCTGCCGGGCACGCTCAATCAGCTGGATCAGACGCTCGCGTCGACGAACCGGATGATCACCAGCCTGAACCGCCCGGACGGTCCGCTGGAAGGCACGCTGAACAAGGTCGGCACGGCCGCGCAGCAGGCGGGCGATGCGCTGACGGCGATGAACGCGACGCTGCAGGACATCTCGGCGCGCGTCGGCTACGACACGCTGCCGCGCGTGAATTCGCTGGCGGAAGACGTTCGCTCCGCCGTGCGCGCCGTCGACCGCGCCGCGAACACATTCGACGAAGCGCCCAACAGCTTGCTGTTCGGCGCGCCGCGCGCCGCGCCCGGTCCCGGCGAACCGGGCTTCGTGTGGCCTGCGGGCCACGCGGCCAAATGAAATTCAAAGGAAACAAGCATGTCACGCTCGATCAACCGTCTCTTCACCTCGCGCGCCGCGCTCGCTGCGCTGCTGCTCGCGCTTGGCGCGCTGGCCGGCTGCGCGGGCAATCCGGCCGCGCTCGCCGATATCCGCTACGACCTCGGCCCGGCCCCGCTGCCGGGCAGCACGGGCACGATGCCGGCCATCAAGGTGCTCGAGGTCACGGCGCCGACCACGCTCGATTCCGACAAGCTCATCTATCGCATGACGTATTCGGACTCGCAGCAGACGGCCTCGTATGCGAACAGCCACTGGACGATGCCGCCCGCGCAACTCGTCACGCAGCGCCTGCGTAATGCGCTGTCGTCGCGCGGCACGGTGCTCACGGGTGGCGACGGCGTGCGCGCCCCCGTGCTGAAGGTGGATCTCGACGAGTTCGAGCAGGACTTCGACGGCCAGTCCGAGAGCCACGGCTCCGTCACCGCGCGCACGACGCTGTTCGTCGACGGCAAGGTGGTCGGGCAGCGTACCTTCATCGCCCGCGCGCCCGCGAGTTCGGCCGATGCCCCCGGCGGCGCGCGTGCAATCGCCGCGGCCACCGACGATCTCGTCGCGCAGATTTCCGCCTGGCTCGGCGTGCAGGCGCTCGTCGCGCAGCAATGACGCGTTGTCGCGCAGTCACGGGAGCGCTGGATGGCTGACAAGCCGTGGCAGCGGCGGCCGTCGGCGTTTGCGAGGCAGGCGCTGGTGCTGTATGCGGCGCTGATCGTCTATGGGTCGTGGTATCCGTTCTTCGGCTGGCGCTCGCTCGGCATCGGGCCGCTCGACTATCTCTTCGATCCCTTCCCACAGTATCTGACGGCTTTCGATGTCGTCACGAACGTGCTCGGCTACATGCCGTTCGGCGCGCTGGTCGTGCTCGCCGTCTATCCGCGCTGGCGCGGCGCGATTGCCGTGGCGTTCGCATTTGGGCTCGGCACGCTGCTGTCGGGCGTGATGGAAGCCGTGCAAACCTATCTGCCGACGCGCGTCGCGTCGAATCTCGATCTCGCGGCGAACGCGCTGGGCGCGCTGCTCGGCGCGACGCTGATGTCGCCGTTGACGGGCGCGCTGCTCGATCGCGGCATGCTGCGCCGGATGCGCTTCCTGTGGTTCGAGCGCGATAGCACGGCCGTGATCGGGCTGGTGGCCTTATGGCCATTCGCGACGATGTATCCGGCGCCGCTGTTGCTCGGCCTCGGCTCGTGGCCGCGCGAGCTGTGGCTGCGCTCGGACGCGTCGATGCAGGATGCGTTGCTCGCCTGGGCGCCCGCCGCGTGGCACGTGCCGGCATGGCCCGCGCTGGTTGCCGCGTGGATGCCCGACGATGCGTGGGAAGCCATCATCACCGCGCTCAATCTGCTGGCGGCAGGCGCGCTCGCTTCGCTGCCGATGCGCGAGCGTGCGCCGCGCGTGCGCCTTCTGATCGCGTTCGTCGTGGCAACGCTCGCCGTCAAGGCTGGCGCGACGTTTCTGCAATCGCAATCGGGCCTTGCGTTCAACTGGGCCACGCCCGGCGCGCTGATCGGCCTCGCCGCCGGTTTTATCGCGATGCTGCTGACGCTGAAGCTGCCGCGCAGCTCGCGCGTTGCGCTCGCGGCGATCGCGCTGGTCGTTTCGCTCGTGGTCGTCAATCTGCTGCCCGTGAATCCGTATTTCGACGTCGTGCTCGCCGACTGGCGGCAAGGCCGCTATCTGCATTTCAACGGCCTCGCGCGCTGGCTCGCGTGGATGTGGCCGTATGCGGCGTTGGTGTGGGTCGGGTTGTCGGCGGAACGCGCATTGCTGTCGAAGCGGCGCGGGTCGCGTGCGTAGCAGGCATGCATGCTGGATCGATGCCGATGTAGCGACGCCAGCGGCGATCTGCGATGTTCGATCCCCGTCGTTATAATCGATGGGACCTCCTATCCCCGCTTACGGCGAGCCGCGTCATGCATGCGCACCGCTTCGTCCACGCACCTCACACGTCGGCCATCATGGATTCCTTCTTCAAATATCACGTCTTTTTCTGTCTGAATCAGCGCGAACCGGGCGCAACGCGTCCGAGTTGCGCGAACTGCGGCTCGCAGGAAATGCAGGAATACGCGAAGAAACGCGTGAAACAGCTCGGCCTTGCCGGTCCCGGTCAGGTGCGGATCAACAAGTCGGGGTGTCTGGACCGCTGCGAGGAAGGGCCGACTGTCGTCGTGTATCCG